>JAJZSN010000049.1 GCA_021849745.1 Bacillota bacterium
TAGCCTAATCAGCCGTCATTGTACAGACGTGATTAGGCTATTGTCGGTAAATGTTTGGGATTGTTGACGCCATCGTTTGTGACGAAGTTGCCTTGTTCTAACGACAAATATCAGGAATGAAAACAGTAATAGGCTTTTCGGTGAAGGGAATTTATGGCGCCTTGATTTAAAATCCATTTATTATTTAACCCCCTTAAAAGTAACTAAAGGTAATCCCCAAGAGTACCGGAAACTGTTAGCAATCTACGACGCAATTTACAAGGCTATTCCCCTGAAGGAAGAAAATATTATCGGCAATTTAACGGATTTGTTCCGAGTCTACTATTTTGAAAAATTTAACCAGTTTAATACCCTGCCTGGCAGTTTAACAAGTACCATCTTACGGGGAAATTTATATCTAAGGTTGCTTCAAGAAGTTGGGTGTATTGAAGGAGGTGAGCAAATGGATCTTCAACAGTTAAGTGTTCCGGAGGATGTTAGAGATTACTGCTTGGAGATGAATTACTCAGAACCAGCTTTGGCACTATTTGTCCTTGGTTTATTAATCGCTGAGGTGGGAAATCAACAAAGTCGAGAAAGAGACGGCAAGAAGCCAATCTTAAATAAGGTTAATTTTAATGGGATGGACAAAGCCAGAATAATTCGCTTATCCAATGAAATCGTCAAAAAACTCCGTGAATACAAGGTTCTCAAATATAACGAAGGCCTTTATCAAGTCCATAAAAACCTATTAGAAAAAACCTTGGTAAACTGGAACTTAAATAAACAAAATGCTCTGTTTTATCTTTTATCCGGCTATGCTTACGGTACAGACCGGCCCAGAATATTAAAACAAAGGAGAGAAGCCGATGCTTAAAAATAGTGAAATCCTATTTCTTTATGATGCTAAATTATGCAACCCAAACGGAGATCCTGACGAGGAAAATCGCCCAAGAATGGATTATGAAAGAGATGTTAATCTTGTGTCAGATTTGAGGTTAAAGCGGTATCTTAGAGATTATCTAGCTTTACAAGGAGAAGAAATTTTTGTTGCTAAAATCGATGATGAGCCTGTTAAGGCAGCTACCCGAATCGAGAAACTAGGTAAAGAGCTAGGCAAAGATGAAATTCTCGATCGGTTAATTGATGTTCGACTATTTGGTGCGACTATGCCCATTGAAAAAAACACCATGACATTTACCGGTCCCTTACAGTTTAACTGGGGTTATTCCTTGAATAAGGTTCAGCTATTGGAGTCAAGCATCACATCCCACTTCTCCTCGGATGAAGGGAAATCCCAAGGAGCCATGGGGAAGGACTATCGGGTTAAGTATTCCTTGTTAGCTTTTTCAGGTATTTTCAGCGGTCATCGGGCCATTAAAACCAGGGCCAAGGAAGAGGATCTTACCAAGCTGGATTTGGCTATGGTGAAAGCTATCCCTCTGTTGGCTACTAGAAGTAAAGTTGGACAGTACCCTAGATTATACTTAAGGGTTGAGTACGTAGACCAACTAACTGTTCTTGGGGATTTAAGGAGTTATATCTCTTTGGTTGAGAAAAATGAGGATTTAAGGGATATCAGTGAAGCTGCTATACAAATTGAAGGATTAGTACAACACTTAGCGGCAAACGTAGATAGAATTCACCATATCTACTATTATCAAAACAAGGATTTGGAGTTAATGTCGGGAAGTGAAACCGGTGACTTAGAAAACCTATTAGGAGATAAGTTGCGAGGAAAATTGGTAGAAGTAAGGTGATACCTCTATGAAGCTATTAGTGTTTAACTTAACCGGGCCCATGGCTCATTTTCGGAAGTTTTATACCAATTCCTCTTCCTTATCCTATCCCATTCCCCCCAGAACGACATTAGTTGGCCTTATTGCCGGGGTTTTGGGGCGTGAACGAGATAGTTATTATGAAGAGTTTTCAACGGAAAGCTGCTATTTGGCTGTAAGTAAGGTTTCTCAAACCCGGAGTATTATGCAGACGGTTAACTATATGAAAATCACCACCCCTAAACACTTTAGTTCTCCTGAAGACCATACGCAGATTCCTTTTGAGATTTTAGTGGGCAGGGAGGGTGATGTGGTTTTCCAGATTTACTTTCACCATAGGGATCCTCAAATAATGGAGGAACTGGCTCGCATGGTACAAAATAATCAGGCTGTATATCCACCTTATTTAGGGAATGCCAATTTTCTAGGGAAACTGGAATGGGTTGGTGAAGCCGGGGGAAAATGGCAGCAATCTGATGAATTTGTAAGTATTTCTTCGGTAGTACCTATAGATAGTATCAAAGAGCGGGGTGTAAAAATCGCTTCTTTGGATCAACGTTCATTGATGATTTTAAAGGAGAGAATGCCCCGGGCCTTCGGTGAGGGTAGGGAAATAAGGGAAGTGAAATCCTATTTGTTTGAAGAGTTAGGCAGGCCTATGGAGGTTAGATTAAAGGAGAGCTACCTTCTGGTTAAGAACGAAGAAGTAGAGAAAAATATTCTATTTTTGTAGGTGATAGAGATGCCTTATTATTCTCACCCAAATAAATTATTAATTGACCATTTGCGGGAAGTTTATAACTATGCCAAAGGTTTTACTAAGGAACTAAAAAAAGAGGACAGGCTATGCTTACAAATAGCCTGTCTTTCTCATGATTTTGGCAAATTTACAACCTATTTTCAGCATTATCTGTTGGAGGGGAAAAAGTCTGGGGAAACTTACAAACACGGGCTTTTGTCCGCATTGTTTGCTGCCCATGTTGCTCTGGAGAGTTATGAAAAAGGGGATTTATATCCGCTCTTTATTTATAATGTTGTTCTGCACCATCACTTGAATTTAAAGAGTTTAGATCGTAGTTTGCCTACGACCTTTTTTCAGGAGGAAGAGGATTATCCTGAGACAGTAAACTTCGAGAATCTAGGTAAACAGATTAAGGATTTAGTCTTTCACAAAGAAGAAGTTGGTGCAAATTTGGCCGAACTCCAGTTGGCTAGCTATTTAAACTCATTTTTATCCATTGAAAGAAGCAAGGAGATTTTGAAAGAACTGAAACGAAGGCACAGAACCTTCATTAAAGGGCAAAAGCGAACGTCTACCGAATCTAAGGCCAGATACTTCTTCCTTCACCAACTGATTTTTTCCGGTTTAATTAGTGCTGATAAAATTAGTGCCGCTGGAGTATCGCTGCCCAACAAGTTACCTTTGGCTGTGGATAGAATTAGGGTTGCTCGCGAGCAACGTATCGGTTCCAGTCAGCGGGCATTAGATAAAGTGAGGGAAGAGATATTTTCAAACATAATGGATAGGATATTAACTTGTTACAAGGATGAGCGGATTTTCTCCATTACTGCGCCTACAGGTACTGGAAAAACCTATAGCGGTTTTTTTGCCGCTTTAAAAATACGAGAGCTTACAGGCAACCGAAGGCAAATTATTTATGGGCTACCCTTTACTTCAATTATCGACCAGAGTCATCAGGTGATTAATGACTTATTAACCACCATGTCCGACTATCAGGAAAACTCTTCCCGGTATCTAATGAAACACCATCATTTGTCCGATGTGGAATATCACTGTGAGGAGACCGAGTTTTCCACCGACCACGCTCTGTTGCTTATGGAGAATTGGGAAGCAGAAATTGTGGTGACTACCTTTATTCAGCTATTTGAGACTTTGGCTGGCTATCGCAATCGCATGCTCAAGAAGTTTCATAATCTCCAGGGTTCTATAATTATCCTTGATGAGTTGCAAACACTGCCTATAAAATATTGGTCCTTTATAGAAGAATTACTAAAACAACTTGCTGTTGAATTTGATACTTACATCATTATGATGACTGCTACAAGGCCTATGATACTGCCCCAAGCACAAGAATTGTTGAGGGACTATCAGCGGTATTTTTCAATGTTAAACCGGGTAACTCTCCAGATTGATTTAAATTCTAAAGAGGTGGGAGAGTTTGTTGAACGATTCTTAGTAAATCACACCCAGGAGCGTTCTTATCTTATTATTTGCAATACTATAAATTCTTCGTTGGAAATATACCATGGGTTAAGGGAGGCTCTGGATGCAACGGCTCCGGTGTATTACCTTTCAACTAATCTGATTCCTTTACACCGTAAGGAGAGAATCCAAGAAATCAAGAATCTATTGGGGGATAAATCTATCGTAAATAAACCTATACTAGTTGCTACCCAGGTGGTTGAAGCAGGGGTGGATTTTGACTTTGATGTGGTTATTCGTGATATTGCTCCCCTAGACTCAATTATCCAAGGAGCTGGACGATGCAACCGTAATGGTGTAGGGAAAGGATTAGTTCAAGTGATTAAACTGGTAAAGGAAAAAGGAAGATGATATGCTGACTCTGTATATGGAACCAGTTTAATAAATATAACGGAAGCAACTTTAGAAAAGGATGAATACCAGGAGCGAGAGTTTTTGAGTCTTATTAACGGTTATTTCCAAAGAGCCATTGCCGCCAAGTCACAGCAATCTTCTCGTGAATTGCTAACCGCAATGGAAGAGTTGAATTTTTCTATGGAACAAGGATTAGCCGGTTTTAAACTGATAGAAGAACGGCCTAACTATATCGATGTGTTTATTGAGGTCGATAAAGAGGCTGAAATTATACGCCAAGAATTGATAAGTAAGGTGTGGCAGGAGTCGGAATTAAAAAGAAAAATGGAGAATTTTCTCAAGCTCCGTAATAGAGTAGCAGAATATACTATTTCCGTTCCCTATGAATACGCTTCATGGTTTATAGAAGACGGGAAAATGTTTTATTTGCCTTTGTGTAACAGCTCCGACTACTATGATTTTGCTACTGGTTTGGCACGACAGAAGAAGGATGACAATATTTTTCTGTAAGGGGTGGGGGATAGTAGTATGCAGGAGAATTTAAACGTTACCGGTACCCTAATCTGGTATTACTTCATCTGCCACCGGGAAGTGTGGTTGATGGCCCGTAACGTTGTTCCCGATCAGGACAATTCTAATGTCGATCTTGGCCGCTTTATTCAGGAACAGTCATACCAACGGGAGAAAAAAGAAATAAATCTTGGACATATCAAGCTGGATGTAATTAGTAGGGGTAAAGAGGGCCTAGTTATCGGCGAAGTGAAGAAAACCTCTAAATCCGAAGCCAGCGCCCGGATGCAGTTGGCTTATTACCTGTCCGAACTAGAGAAACTAGGTCTAAAGGCAAAAGGGGAACTTCGTTTTCCCAAGGAAAAAAGACGAGAAATAGTTGAGTTAACCGATGAATTAAGAACCAAACTGGATTTGGCGGTTCGAGATATTTTGCGAATCGCCTATCTAGAAAAGCCACCTGGGCCGATTAAGATTAAGTATTGTAAAAACTGTGCTTACGCCGAATTTTGCTGGTCATAAGGGGGGTGAGGTGTAAAATGAAAAAGATTATCTACATATTTTCTGATGGGGAATTGAAGAGACAGGACAACACTCTGAAGTTCTATTGCGAAGAGACCAGCAGGTTTCTACCGGTAGAGGATATCAGTGATATATTTGTCTTTGGAGAGGTTAATATCAATAAAAAACTTTTAGAATTATTATCACAAAAAGAGATTGTGATGCACTATTTTAATTATCACGGCTACTATATGGGTACTTTTTATCCAAGAGAGCACTATAATTCCGGTTATATGATACTTAAACAGGCAGAACATTACCAGGATAATGATAAAAGGATGAATATTGCGCGGGCGATTATTCGGGGAGCTCTTAGGAATATCAGGCAGGTACTTAAGTATTATGCCAACCGGGAAAAAAATCTGGAAATACAAGTTGGCAGAATTGAGGAATTTGAGCAGCAGATTGAAGGGTGTATAGGAATACCCGAGCTAATGGCTGTGGAAGGAAACGCCAGGGATTGCTACTATAAAGCTTTTGACACAATTATTGGGGATAAAGATTTTGTTTTTGAACAAAGGACTCGTCGGCCACCCCAAAATCACTTAAATAGTTTAATCAGTTTCGGGAACTCAATGGTATATACTTTGGTACTTAGTGAGATTTATAAAACTCATCTCGACCCACGTATAGGATTTCTTCATGCCACCAATTTTCGAAGATTTTCTCTTAATCTAGATATTGCGGAAATATTTAAGCCCATTTTGATTGACCGGGTAATATTTACTTTATTGGCTAAAAAAATGATTACCAAAAAAGATTTTGAAAAGAGTACATCCGGAATCGTTATTAAAGATAAAGCGAAGAAGCTATTTGTTGAGGAGTTGGATAATAAGCTAAAAACCACAATTAAACATAGGGAGATTGGCAGAGAGGTTTCTTACAGACGGCTAATTAGGTTGGAGCTATACAAGCTGGAAAAACATTTGATGGGTGAAAAGGAATATCAGCCATTTGTAGCCCGGTGGTAAAAAATTGACCGGTGGTGATGAAATGTTTGTTATTTTGGTGTATGATATAAATACGAAGAGAGTAAATAAAGTTTTGAAGAGATCCCGGAAATATTTAAATTGGGTACAAAACTCGGTTTTAGAAGGGGAAATAAGTGAGGCGAATTTTAAAAAACTAAAGATGGAACTGCAAAAGGTTATAAATGTTGAAGAGGATTCTTGCCTTTTCTATATTTTTCGGACTACTAAATATTCTACAAGGGAATCTCTAGGGATAAAGAAAGGAGGGGAAGGGGTTATTATTTAGGGTTTATTATAAGGTGTCGTCGACCTATGATAACGTAAAATTTCCGGGGGATCGACGACAAAAGCAAATTGCGGAGAAGGCTTGGTATAAAAGGATTTACAATTGAATTATACCTAAGCTAAGAATGTTTTTTGCTTAGATAAGAAATTGACTTTGATAAGCAGTAAACTCAATCGTTATCGCTTTTTTTGCACCTTTGGAACGGATTTCTAGCCTACCTATGAGGAATTGAAACCTAATTGCACCCGGCACTTTCGGCACCAGAACTCCATTTCTAGCCTACCTATGAGGAATTGAAACCCTCCCGAACCTGCCGACCCCACTCAATAGCTGAATTTCTAGCCTACCTATGAGGAATTGAAACTCAGTGCCGATGGCGGTGTCTGTTATGGTTAGTCCGAATTTCTAGCCTACCTATGAGGAATTGAAACACTAAAAATGAGATTTTGGAGGTGCTGAGGTAAAATTTCTAGCCTACCTATGAGGAATTGAAACAAGGCTAAGCTGGACATGGTTAGTCTTAGGCGGATTTCTAGCCTACCTATGAGGAATTGAAACACTTATTTGATGCTCAATATATGGGCGTGCCGCATTTCTAGCCTACCTATGAGGAATTGAAACCACTGTCCGCGGTATCATCGGCCAGGGTATTATCAATTTCTAGCCTACCTATGAGGAATTGAAACCTTCCCCGGATACGGTGCTGGCCACAGTACTGGCAATTTCTAGCCTACCTATGAGGAATTGAAACAGAGTAGAAGATACTACTGCTGAGGATGGTTTTATAATTTCTAGCCTACCTATGAGGAATTGAAACTTGAGCGGGGCAATTAACAATGATAAGACCCGGCATTTCTAGCCTACCTATGAGGAATTGAAACTTTTCAGTCCCCTTGTTGGCGGGAACCGCAAGCATTTCTAGCCTACCTATGAGGAATTGAAACATGGACGGCAAGACCCGGTGTATGGGGAAGTAACGGGATTTCTAGCCTACCTATGAGGAATTGAAACTTACGATGCGTAAGCCGGGAGATAACCCAGAGCCAAATTTCTAGCCTACCTATGAGGAATTGAAACGGGGCTAGGCCTAGCTGGTATCTGGGCATAAAAATACATTTCTAGCCTACCTATGAGGAATTGAAACAAGATTTTCCGTCAGTATTGAGGCAGATATTCGAAGATTTCTAGCCTACCTATGAGGAATTGAAACTCCTAAGCAATTTCTTCATAATCATCATATGCTTCGCTAAATTTCTAGCCTACCTATGAGGAATTGAAACCAGTATCCCGGCCCGCCATGGCTATGGGAGAAGTATTTCTAGCCTACCTATGAGGAATTGAAACTAGAACCTCCTTAATCGCTTCCCAGAGTGAGTCACAATTTCTAGCCTACCTATGAGGAATTGAAACTTTCAATTACCTCACCCCTTCTCCGGCAGCTAAATTTCTAGCCTACCTATGAGGAATTGAAACAGGATAAAATGGGAAAGGGGTGGGCGGAACTGTGGATTTCTAGCCTACCTATGAGGAATTGAAACTAACATATCCACCGGGAACTTCATTCGTTTTCTTCATTTCTAGCCTACCTATGAGGAATTGAAACTACTCTGCTAGAATGTCTTGTAAGTCTTTTTCTTCAATTTCTAGCCTACCTATGAGGAATTGAAACTTTGATATATTGACTTAAAAAGGCTTGTGTTCTAAATTTCTAGCCTACCTATGAGGAATTGAAACTCATAATGATTCCTAATATCAAAAGTCTTGCGAATGGATTTCTAGCCTACCTATGAGGAATTGAAACGCGGAAAAAATCACGCAATTAGCCCCGCATTATGAATTTCTAGCCTACCTATGAGGAATTGAAACCTGTGGCCGCCGATGTAGCGCCGTGGGCAGTAGAGGATTTCTAGCCTACCTATGAGGAATTGAAACAACGTCAGAAGGAATCTGATGGTCCACAAAGTAGCGATTTCTAGCCTACCTATGAGGAATTGAAACGAGTGTTGCGGGAAAGGCCTGATGAACTGGCTTAATTTCTAGCCTACCTATGAGGAATTGAAACTTGAGTTCAAGCTGCTCTTTAGCCAGTTCTAGTTTCTTCATTTCTAGCCTACCTATGAGGAATTGAAACTAATAGCACTGAACATTAATTTTTCACGATTTCGGACATAAAATATACACCCTTTGCCAAGTTGGGCATAAAAAAAGAGCCCGGCTAGGCTCTTGAAGGTTATAAATCTGAGCGTTAGGTTTGTGAGTTAAAAACGTTAATAATGAAACCAAAAAAACCAGTCATTGTCATAAAAAATCCAAACATGAAAACTATTTTCCCGATGGTGAATCCCCCAAGCAAATACCCAAACACAAGCAATGTCCCTCCTATAATAAAGAGTCCAATGCTCGTTATAATTTTATCTGTTCTAGTTCTAATTGTAGATATATTTTTAAGTTTTTCAAATGTAAATATTAGTGTGCAAAAAAGCAAAATACCTAATATAGTAGAAACAAATTCCAACATCTCAACCACCTCCTGGTTATATTATAACCAGGATTTAACTGTTGCGTCAATGCAATAAACACCCAGAGCATAAGGCTTTTATGCTCTCGATATGGGTTCTCTTTATTGGCCAAATATCTCCAGCAGATGCCTGCCATCCTTATCACTACGGGGTGGCTTAATTAATTCTGAGGCGTCATTCAGTCCAAAAATGAACGGTTCATCCACTGGTGGTTTTTTCTTAAAAAATCTTGTGCAAGCCATTTGACATAAAATTAAAAAGCTTAAAACCCCTTTTTTTCCTTTTAAACCGGATTGAATTGTCAGGAGATTATTCTGTCTATATACTAAAATAAAGTATTATAAATTGCGTTTCCTATAATGACCGACAAAGGAGAGGGGTGGTAGATAACCTTATTTCAGCTCAATATCGGATAATATATAAAAAGAAAGCGTTGTCAGCAAATGTTTAAATTTAAGAAGCTATTATTAATTGGAATATTGATGACTACAGTTCTTATTTTAGCCGGTTGCGGCGGGCAGTCTACCCAGGAGGCTCCAAAAGGAGAAGCGCCTAAAGAGGATGCAAAGCCTATTACCTTGAACCTAGCACACTTCTGGCCGGCAACCCACCAAATGGAAACCAAAATAGTTAAAAATTTCGCTGCAGAAATTGAAAAAGCTACCAATGGTAAAGTTAAAATCGTCAGTTTTCCCGCCGGTACATTAGTTCCCGCTGCAGAAACCTATGATGGCGTGGTTAAAGGCGTTGCTGACCTGGGAATCTCCGTTTATGCCTATAATAGAGGACGTTTTCCGGTTGTTGAAACCTTCCTGGTGCCTGGTATTGAATTTAACAATTCAGTGGCTGCCAGTGAAGCGTTAATGGAAGGCATCCAAAAATTTGACCCTCAGGAACTCAAAGATACCCATCACCTGATGAGCTTTGCCGCCGGACCTGGCGACCTCTTTACCAAAAAACCAATTCGTAAAATGGAAGATCTGAAGGGTTTGCAGATAGGCGCAACAGCTGGCTTGAGGGCTGATGCCGTAGGTCTCCTGGGAGCAACTCCCGTAGTACAGCCAATGCCCGAGTGGTATGAATCCTTAAGTAAAGGTATTATGAATGGCGGTGTTGCCCCGCTGGAAACAATGAAGGGCTTCAGGCTAGGCGAAGTTACCGCCGATTACATTACCCTCACCCCCTTCCTATATAATCAGGCTTTCTTTGTAACCATGAACAACGATAAGTGGAATTCCTTACCTGCTGATGTTCAGCAAGCCATTACAGATGTAAGTAAGAAATATGCCAAAGAGGTTTTGGCCCCCTGGTTTGACAGCATTGACAAAGGTGGCTTGGTTGCTGTTAAAGAAAAGAAAAAAGTCGAAGTTATTAACCTCTCTAATGAGGAAAAAGCAAAGTGGCTGGCTAAGTTAAAGCCCTTGGAAGATCAATATGTTAAAACCCTGAACGATAAAGGATTAAATGGCGCCGATATCGTAAAAGGCGTTAAGGAACTGGCTGATAAATACAATGCCCAGTATCCCGACAAGGCTCCATATACTAAGTAAACAGCACCAATCCATATAAAACCTATATCTTGAGGCGAGGTAAACTGCGCCTATTGAAACAAATCACAGGCGCAGTTTACCTAAAATATCAAGTAGGTTAGGAGTGATAATATTATGACTAAATTCGTGGAAAAGTTGAGCAATATTATGGATATCGGCGCTCGTGCGGCTGTGGCGGGCATCATGTTGGTCACCACCCTTAACGTGATTCTGCGCATGTTTGGCTCATCCCTCAAAGGTTCCGTGGAAATTGTCCAGTATCTAAATGCCCTTGGTGTAGGTCTGGGATTGGCTTTGTGCGCTTTTCACGGCGGCCATGTTGCCGTCACCTTTTTTATCGATAAGTTTTCCCAAAAGGTGCAACAGATTATCGGCATATTAATAGATGTTCTGGTTGCAGGCTTCCTGGCCTTAACTACCTGGCAACTAATAATATATGGGTACGAAATGCAGCAATCCGGTGAAGTTGCTCTCACCACCGGCCTGCCCATTTACCCGATAGTTTATCTGGTGGTAGCCGGGTTTGTCGCCTTTGTGTTTGTGGTAATTAACGGTATAGTCAAGACTCTGGTCGACCTGTTTACTGGAAAACCTGTCGCTGTTGCAAAACCTGAAGATAATATCAATGTTGAAGATCTAATCAGCCAATAAGGGGTGGTTCAAATGAGTCCAATGACAATCGGTTTTCTTGGCATAGCGGGGTTTCTGATTCTCATGATGCTTCGGATGCCCATTGGGGTATCCATGGGTCTTGCCGGCCTAATCGGTTTTAGTTTTGTGAATTCTCCGGAGGCTGCTTTAAAAGTGCTGTCTTCAGACATTTTCAACAACTTTGCCTCATATAACCTAAGTATAATTGTAACCTTCAGTTTAATGGGGTTCCTGGCCTACCATGCCGGGATAGGATCCCAGCTTTATGCCTTCGCTTATAAGGCGGTGGGGCATCTACCCGGCGGCCTGGCCATGGCCAGCCAAGTGGCTTGTGCCATCTTTGGAGCGGTCTGCGGTTCCAGTACCGCCACCACCGCCACTATAGGCTCCATAGCCGTGCCGGAAATGCGAAAGTATAAATACAATGATTCACTCTCCACCGCTAGTGTGGCAGCCGGAGGGGCCATTGGTATCCTGATACCGCCCAGTGTTATTTTTGTTATTTATGGCATCGCTACTGAACAGTCTATTGCCCGTCTTTTAATATCCGGCATTGTTCCGGGAATATTATTGACCATAGCTTATATGATAACCGTTTATATCCTTAGCAAGCGAAACCCAGAACTTGCTCCGCCCAGGCCGGGGTCAAGGCCCAGTATAGGGGAATTACTCTCTACCTTAAAGGGTGGTTTGGTTGAAGTTATTATTATTTTCATTATTTCCCTTGGTGGCATGTTTCTCGGTTACTTTACACCTACGGAGGCCGGTGGTGTAGGGGCCGCAGGGGTCCTTTTGGTCACCCTATTGACCGGCAAAATGAACTGGAAGGCCTTTAATAATTCCCTGAGAGATACCACCCGGTCTGCTGCTATGATCCTCTTCCTGGTTGCCGGGGCTGTGGTCTTCAGCCGGTTTTTGGCCCTCAGCCGGATGCCCTTTGAACTTGCTGCCTGGGTCAGCAGCCTGGATATGCCCAATTTCTTTGTCATGATGGTAATTTTACTGGTCTATCTGATTGGTGGCTGTCTGGTGGAGATGATCCCCCTTATTTTGCTGACCATCCCCATATTTTTCCCCATTGTCGTTAATGTCCTGGGTTACGATCCTATCTGGTTTGGCGTAATTATCGTTATGGTTACCTGTATCGGAGTTATCACGCCACCGGTAGGGATTAATGCTTACGTGATCAAAGGTGTTGCCAAAGATGTGCCTTTGGAAACGGTTTTCCGGGGAGTCTGGCCCTTTGTTATAGCGGCAACTATTTTGACTGTTATCTTAATCGCTTTTCCTTCAATTTCTACCTTTCTCCCGAATCTACTAATGGGTAAGTAACAGGACTTTATACTTAAGAAAAAGGATGTAGGTTAATGACAACCTACATCCTTTTTCTTAAGTATAAATCTGTTATTAGGGGGGAAAATAGCATCAAACAAAAAAGGAGGTTGAGGTAATGAAAGTAGCCACCTGTAAATGTGAGGAATGTCATTTTAACAACAACTTTGAGTGTCATGCCGACGGTATTGAGGTAATGTCGGTGGGGGATAAGAAGGTAAGCACTTCAGAAGGTACTTGTTGCAACACTTTTAAACCTAAAGTATAAAAAAAGCCGGTGAAAGCCGGCTTTTTGCATGTACTAGAGGAACTTAAATTTTCCACCCTGGTGGAAAATTCAGCGGAATGTTTTCGGAGTTAGAAAAGTGATATAATCTTAAAAAGGAATAACAAAATGTTGGAGGTGGATACCTGTGGTATCAGAGCAATTTGAAGTAACATTGAAAAAGGCCGTAGGGGGAGATGCTAGTTCTCTGAATTTTTTAATCAAGGAAATCCAGGATAAGGTGTATAATCTAGCAGTCCGTATGCTGAAAAACCCACACGATGCGGAAGATGCGACCCAGGAGATTATCATTAGAGTTATACAGAACCTCGGAAGCTTTCAGGGAAGAAGCAGATTCTCCACCTGGGTATATAAAATAGCCTCTAATTATCTTTTGACAACCCAAAAGAGGCAAGCTGAATTATTGGGAATAACCTTTGAGTTTATTAATAAGCACCTTGAAGCCGGTGGTAAAGTACCCATAGACCATACTATATCGGAGCCAGACAGGGAATTACTAGCTCACGAGGTTAAAATTCATTGTACCCACTCGATGCTACTTTGTCTGGACAGAAACCTTCGTTTAGCATTTATTCTAAAAATAATTCTGAATATTGACAGTAAGCAAGGGGCCGAGATATTGGGTATAACACCGGAGGCTTATCGAAAACGTGTTTCACGCGGAAGAAAACTGGTAAGTGAGTTTGTTATGGGGAAATGTGGGCACATAAATAAAGAAAATCCCTGTCGTTGTAAAAGGAGAGTAGAATTTGCCCTGCGAAAAAAGGTGATTGATTCTGGTAAACTACCATACATTAGTCAAGGTATTGAAAGTGATAATAAGATTATTCGTACCTATGCAAACGAAGTTGAAAAACTGGATGAAGTAACAACGGTTTATAGAAGCAATCCATATTATAAGTCAACTGGAATTCTCTCAGAAAAAATTAAAGAATTGATTGTATCTGGAGAATTTAGCATCTTAGTTGCCCCGTAATAAAAATTCTAAAAAAAATTTTTGCGATTCTGTCACACTTAATAAATTTCTAAGTCTAAATATATGTAACCAAAAAAATCAAAGGAGGGGCTGTCATGAGCAGCAAAGAAAAAGTTTTGCAAGTACTGAAAAATCACAATTTGGTGAGTATTGCTACAGTGGATGCCAACGGGTTGCCAAGAGTTCGTTCGGTGGATTATGCCTTGGGTGGACAGGAGGGGGAAATAGTTTTTATAACCCACAAGCTCTCAGATAAGGTGAAGGAGATTTCTAACAATAACAACGTGTATATTGTTATTGATCATGATTGTGATTCTATGGCAGAATTGCAACAACTCACTTATATCAGAGGAGCGGCCAAGGCATATATAAGTGAAACACCTGAAGAAGTACAAAAAGTTTTTGGGGCCATTCTTCAAAAGTTCCCTTACTTGAAAGACCTGCCTGGGGAGCCAAGTGATTTCGTAGGGGTAAGGGTAGAACTTAGTACCGTCAAGTTAATTGATAATACCGTAGGATTTGGTTATTCCGAGGAAGTAAATTTAAGAGGTTAATTACCAAGGCGTAGATCACAGAGGTCTGCGCCTTGTTTTTTAAGTAAATTACCAAGGAAATAAGAGTAAAAAAACATCTGACGCAGAGAATCTGACCTTTCCTGACCAATAACGGTTACAACCATTCCACATGGTCTATAATAACTCTAATTCTTAGTTGATATTTATAGTTAGAAAAGCGATAATTAACTTAAAGGTCAGTAAAGGTCAAGGAAAAAGGAGGTGAGCCCTTGGGGAAGTTTTCCCCGGGGTTTAACATGGATGCGAACCGTTATACTCAGAAATCAAGGGAAGCCATAAGTGCAGCCCAGAACTTAGCTGCGGCCAGACACCATCAGGAATTAACCGGCAAACACTTACTGGCTGTTTTGTTGGCCCAAGAAGGTGGTATGGCTGGTAGATTATTGGAACATGCCGGGGTTAATACCGGGGGTTTGGTCGGAAAGGTTGAGGATTTACTAAAAAAGATACCCGTGGTTACAGGATATGAAGGCTCCATCTACATGGGCTCAGGATTGGCCAGGACTTTGGCTTGGGCCGAAAAAGAAGCCAGGGAAATGAAGGATGACTACATAAGTGTAGAACATTTGTTGCTGGCTTTACTTGAAGATAGTGAGCCTGAGACCAAGGAAGCTCTAGGCAAGGCCGGTTTATCCAGGGCCGGCCTCCTCCAATCTTTGCGGGTGGTCAGGGGCAACCAGAGGGTGACCGGAGAAAATCCGGAAGAGACTTACGAAGCCCTGGAGCGTTACGGGCGCGACCTGACCAAATTGGCTCGGGAAGGGAAACTAGACCCGGTTATCGGCCGGGATGACGAAATCAGGCGTACCATCGAAATCCTTTCCCGCCGCACCAAAAATAACCCGGTTCTCATCGGTGAACCGGGGGTAGGGAAGACGGCTATCGCAGAAGGTCTAGCCCGCCGAATTGTAGCCGGGGATGTACCTGAGGGGCTGAAGGATAAAAGCCTTATCAACCTGGATATGGGCTCCCTTGTCGCCGGAGCCAAGTACCGGGGCGAATTTGAGGAGCGTTTGAAAGCGGTGCTCAAAGAAGTACAGCAATCAGCAGGTAAGGTCATCCTGTTCATCGATGAGTTGCATACGGTAGTTGGGGCCGGGGCCGCCGAAGGGGCGGTGGATGCCGGTAACCTCCTGAAACCCATGTTGGCCAGGGGGGAACTACGCACCATCGGGGCCACTACTCTCAATGAATACCGTAAGTATGTAGAAAAGGACGCCGCCCTAGAGAGGCGTTTCCAGCAGGTGCTGGTCAATCCTCCCACGGTGGAGGACACCATCTCCATCCTGCGCGGACTCAAGGAACGCTACGAAGTACATCATGGGGTGCGCATTCAAGACGGGGCGCTGGTGGCGGCGGCCACCCTTTCCGACCGGTATATATCCGACCGGTTCCTCCCCGATAAAGCCATTGACCTTATGGACGAGGCGGCGGCAAGGCTGCGTACCGAGATTGATAGCATGCCTACCCAACTGGATGAAATCACCCGCCGCATCATGCAGTTGGAGATTGAGGAAGCGGCCCTGGGCAAAGAAAAGGATCAGGCTTCCCAGGAACGCCTAAATAAGATTAAAGAACAGTTGGCAGGTTTACGCAGTGAAGCCGACGCCATGAAGGCCCAGTGGTTGTTAGAGAAACAGGCCATTTCCCGGGTGAGGGAACTGAAAAAAGAAATTGAAGAAACCCGCCAGGAAATTGAGCGGGCAGAACGGGACTATGACTTAAACCGCTTGGCTGAACTGCGGTATGGCAAACTTAACGACCTGGAGCATCGCCTCAAGTCGGAGGAAGAGATGCTGGCCGGTAAACAGAAGCACAACATGCTCCTCAAAGAAGAAGTTGACGAAGAGGACATAGCCCGGGTGGTCAGTCGTTGGACAGGGATTCCGGTTAGCAGGCTCATGGCCGGAGAAAAAGAGAAGCTCCTGCGCCTGGATGAAGAACTCCATAAGCGTGTTACCGGACAGGACCAAGCGGTACGGGCGGTAGCTGATGCCGTCCTCCGAGCCAGAGCAGGCATCAAGGATCCCAACCGGCCCATTGGCAGTTTTATCTTCCTTGGCCCCACCGGGGTGGGTAAGACCGAACTGGCTAGGGCCTTGGCCCAGGCTCTCTTCGACGACGAGGGCAACATTATCCGCCTGGATATGTCCGAATATATGGAAAAACACTCTGTAGCCAGGCTCATTGGAGCGCCCCCCGGCTATGTAGGCTACGAAGAAGGAGGCCAACTTACCGAGGCCGTAAGGCGTAAGCCCTACTCGGTAATCTTGCTGGACGAGATAGAAAAGGCCCATCATGACGTTTTCAATGTGTTGCTCCAGTTACTGGACGACGGTCGTCTTACTGACGGACAGGGCCGCACCGTTAACTTCCGCAACACGGTGGTCATCATGACCTCCAACCTAGGCAGCCAGGAAATCCTTAATCATCAAGAAAAAGGTGGAGAATTTGAGGCCATGAGAAATCGAGTAATGGGCATTCTGCGACAGCATTTCCGGCCTGAATTTCTCAACCGGGTGGACGAAACGGTGGTTTTCCATGCCCTCAATCGGAACCAAGTCAAAGAGATTGCCGGTATGCTACTGGTAAAACTGGCTCATCGTGTCACGGAAAATACCGGTATCAAGCTAACCTGGGACGACAGCGTCCTGGATTACCTGGCCAGGAAGGGCTACGAGCCTACCTATGGCGCACGTCCCTTGAAACGTCTGATTCAGCAGGAAGTGGAAACACCTTTAAGCAGGATTATCATTAAAGGTGACATTACCCCTAATGACAATGTAACTTTAAGTGAAGATAACCAAACCCTTCAATTTAGCAATGCAAAATAAAAACGTCAAAAATCTTTTGAAGGTGTAACTCTCACGGGTTACACCTTTTGTTTGAGTAAAAATACCGTTAGTCTTTGATATTTGTTGTTTCAGTGTTAATCCATTGACCGACCAGATTTGTTGTCCTACACTTAAAGTAAGGGAGGTGTATCGCCATGAAGACATCCGGCTTCAGTTCCTTGAAGATGAAAAACAGCCTGATTTTAATTGGTGTCATGATCCCACTGTTAGCTATTTTTCTAACCTTTGATGTTATCCAGCAATCCGAAGCCCTGCGCAATGCCCTTACTGCTAGAGGCATAATTTTGGCCCAAACCGGAGCGACATTTGTAAGTAAGGTGCTAAGTGATGCGGTAAAACACGGTGTACTCACTCAAGAAGAGATTTTCGATAAAAATTACATACCCATCCCCAACACCAACCCTCAGAAGTACAACACAAAATATGATGCTTACACCGATGACAACTTAAGGGAAGTTATAGACTCATTCCTCAAGGACAAAGTGATTGTCTATGCCACAGCAGTGGATACCAATGGTTATCTTCCCACCCATAACAGTATTTTTTCACAGGTGGGAAAAGGGTTAAATTTTGATCGCAGTAAACGGATTTTCGATGACCTAGTGGCCAATGCAGCTAACCGTAACCAAAAGCCATATCTATTTCAGCAATACAACCGGGATACCGGGGAGATTATGTGGGATATCTCTTCTCCCATTTATGTTGATGGCCGTCGTTGGGGTACTTTTCGGATAGGGTTTTCTATTGAAGAAACTGAGAAACAAATAGCTGCATTAGTTCAGCAAGAGTTATTAGCTGGGTTAGTTTTTACCTTGGCATTAATTTTACTGGCTGTGTATATTTCCAACCGCATCTCCAACCCGGTCAAACTTCTAGTGGAAGAAGCTAACCGGGTAGCCGAAGGTGATTTGAGCTTAAGTGAACTGCCCACGGGTTCCCGGGATGAGGTGGGCCGCCTCCTCCACTCCTTTGGCCGCATGGTCATCAAGTTACGGGATTTGGTGGAAAAATCACGTTATTCTACTAGGATGATTGCCGCTTATACCCGCGACCTGCTGCAAAATACCGAAAACGCCACGGGGACGGTAAATACCGTTGCTACCAAGATGACCCAGGTAACCGAAGCCATGAATAAATTAACTGAGGGTGCGGAAAGGGTTATCGAAACCTCCCACAGAGTTTCAGAAAACCTGGCTGAAGCTGAAGTCAATGCCGGAGAATTCATAGATTCCATGGAAATGAGCAAAAACGCCATGTATGTTGCCCAAGATGTGGTCAAGGAACTTGAGGCCCAGGTGGAAAAAGTGGGGTCAGTGGTACAGGTGGTCAATATCCTGGCCGAACAATCTGGGTTAATGGCCCAAAAAGCCGCTAGGGAGGCTGAATTCGCTTGTAACATGGAAAGTGACTTTGGCAACCTGGCTGCCGATGTCCAGAACAGGGCGGTAGAAGCCGCCGAAACCACCAGAGAGGTGCTGGAACTCTGCCAGGCAGTGAAGACTCATGCCAAGCTGGCCTCCGGGGCACTGGAAAACCATCGCCAGGTAATTATCAAGGGTATCCAGGTCGCCCGTCTGTCGGCCAATTCCCTGACCGCCATTGTTTCAGACCTGCGCAGCCTTACCGGACTGACCAAGGAAGTTTTGCAGTCCAGCCGGGAGTTGATTGGCGGGGTCAAGAATGTGAACCTTGATGTGGAGGCCCAGGCGGCCCTGGTCAAACGGTTCGTGGATGCCGCCGGAACTCTGGAGCAGGTGGTGGATGAGCTGCAGGAGACTTTGAATAACCTTAAGGTATAAGAAGATATGATAAAGTCGTTAATCTAAGGGCTTAGACCATACTTATGAATGGTCTAAGTTTTTTTATTTTCCAGGTAAACCGCAGTACAAAGAGAAGAAAAAATCTCAAAACATTGACAAATCCAGTGTATGGTGTAAAATTAAATTAAAAGTGTAAAATTACACCCGATGGGAGGAGTTATGGAAAGAAATGTGTTTATCCAAATTGTTTCCGATACCATCAAGCACATCAGAGTAAACAGGGGACATACCCAGGAACGGATGGCAGAAATTTTGGGGATTTCCAAGAAAACCTTGGTTCAGATTGAGAAGGAACGAATAGACACGGGGTGGAGCTTAGCTGTGGCTTGTTGTGCAATTTTTCGCCAGGATGAAGCCTTGCAGATGGCTTTGGGCGGCGATCCTTTGGAACTGGTGGATTTGTTTTACCAACAGAATAACGCTTCCCCCGGTGAAAAGACAATGGGGGGGAAGGTTTGGTGGCGGAAGGTTTGTTCCCAAGGTGATTATGTTTTACAGCAGAATATCATCAGCCAACATTATCGCATTCTTGACAGTGAGAATAGAAGATGGTTTAGTTCTTTTGATGAGGATGAGTCTGTCAAAAGGTTAGCGGAATTGGCGGGGTGCCATGGGAGAAAGAAGGAAGAAGGATGAATTATTTAAAGAGTTTTCGGCTATGGTTTACTCTATTTGCCTTATTTGTGTGCATATTTAATTTTTTAGGTTATGATGATAAAAATTTGTTATTGTTCATAACCAGCCCACCCTTGATGACGTTGGAAGATTATTCACCGTTAATTAGAACTTATATACCTTGGGAAATGGTAAATCTTTTATTTTGGTACGTTCTCAGTATAATGTTTTGGTTTCTTTTTGGTTGGGTGGTTGATTGGTTAATTGAAAAGAGATTTAGAAAAACCGGCTAAATAATCTTCGAAGGGGGAGTTCTATGCTAACTGAAGCATTGAGGCGGATGATAGCCCACAAAGGTGACAGGTATGCTTTTGAGCCCTACAAGACAGGTGATATTGATTTTTCTTCCCTGCCGGAGGAAATCGGCTTGTACATCCATATTCCTTTTTGCCGTAGGCTCTGTCCCTTTTGCCCGTATAATAAAACCTTATATAACTCGAATCTGGCGGCCCGGTATTACAGGGCATTGTTGAAAGAGCTTGAGCTTTACCGCCCCTTCCTGGGCGGAAAACATATCAACTCCATTTATCTTGGTGGAGGTACACCAACCTTGATGATGGGTGAAATCGCCTTGTTTCTGGAGAAACTCAGGAATGAAGCCGGTTTTCAGGGAGATGTGGGGATTGAGGTTCACCCCAGAGAGGCCACCCCTGAGAACTTGGCCGCTGCAAGAAATGCCGGGATTAATCTGGTATCTGTGGGAGTCCAGAGTTTTCATGGACCATCCCTTAGTTTTCTGGAACGGGGCTACGGCCCGGAGGAAAGCCACCAAGGGGTTATCAATGCTCTTAAGGCTGGGTTTGAGACCGTTGATGTGGATTTAATGTATAATATCCCCGGCCAATCCCAGGAAGACATGGAAAAAGATTTGGAAACCTGCCTCTCTTATGGGGTGGAGCAAGTTTCCATCTACCCCCTCATCATTTTCCCCCTCACTCCTCTTCACAATAAGATAAAATCAACCGGAGTCAACAGGTTTAGTGAATTGGCAGAATATAAAATTCAGCGGAAGCTGGAACGGGTCGCTGAACGATATGGTTACCAAAGGACTTCTATCTGGACTTTTGGCAAGAAAGGCGTTAAAAGATATACTTCGGTTACCAGAGAAACTTTCCTGGGGTTGGGGGCATCGGCTACTTCCCTTTATAACAGATACTTTTACCTTAATACCTTTGATGTGGAGGCATATATAAAGGCCCTTGATAGCGGAACTATGCCCATCAGCCTGGTGAATTATATGAACGAAAGGGAGAAACAGGTTTTTTGGCTTTTCTGGCGTTGTTATGACACAGAAATCCCCCGCCGGAGGTTCAGTCATTTATTCCGGGCTTCTTTGGATAGGAATTTTCCTCTGCTGACCGCAGGTTTAAAGTTACTGGGGCTGGCTAAGGATCAGGGAGAGGTGTTGAAACTGACACCCCGGGGTACTTTTTGTTTTCACTTTATAGAAAAACAATATTCCCTTAGGTATCTTAATAATTTGTGGGATGTTAGCATGCAAAACTCATGGCCAAAGCGACTTGAATTATAGAGGTGGTTTCATGAAATGGTCAGATTTTGCCTCACTGGCTTTGTCCGGTTTGAAGGCCATGGCGAGGCCTAATAGTTTGCCGGTTTTGGCCACCATTATTCTTACGGACAAGTGTAACTTAAGCTGCCGTCATTGTGCCGTAGCCAACCGGGCAAACCCCTTTTCTTCCTACGACGAAACCCTTCGTTTAATGGGCAGGTTAAAGGAGGAAGGGGTCAAAATTTTGTTTTTTTGCGGTGGAGAGGTTTTCTTGTGGCAAGATGGCGGTTATGATATTCACCAACTGGTTGGGGAAGCCAAGAAGATGGGGTTTATCCTTGTTTGTGTAGTAACCAATGGAACAATTTCGGTTGATGTGCCGGGAGCGGATTTGGTTTTCTTAAGTCTTGACGGAATGGAAGAAACCCACAATTTAATCAGGGGAGATACATTTAAAACCATCATGTTTAACCTTCAAAGGATAAGTAAACCCAATGTGGTTTTCTACATGGCCATTAATAATATTAACCTTCGGGATATCGGGAGGGTCACTAATCTGGCGGCGCAAAATCACCGGGTCAAGGCCGTTTCTTTTAACTTCCATACCCCCTATGCAGGGACTGAGGGGTTGGCCCTTAGTCAGGAACAAAAAGAAGAAGCTATTGCCACAATAACCCGTTTGATTAGGGAAGGGGCGCCGGTTTTTAATTTGCCTGTCGGACTTGACTATTATTTAAGTGGTGATTGGGAACGCCCGTGTCGGCAATGTGTGGTTTATGAAGACGGGAGAGGTTTTACCTGCGGCCGATGCAGTGAGATTCCCGGCTTATGCCGGGAGTGTGGTTATCTTTTCGCCGTGGAGTTTGCTCTCTTACTAAAAGGAAATCTTCGAGCTATCCGTGACATGCTGAAGGTTTACTTAAAATATTGCTAATGAACATAATCATAAAGCCAACAATCAGGGGGGAGCATATGTCTATAAATATTATAATAGGTATGATAGTATTGTTAACATTGATAGGCCTAGTTTTATTTTTACATGGCACAGCGAAGCTAAAACAATACTTAAAACTTATCGGAATTGCTATAATCATTGCGATTCCATTTGCCGCTTTAAATTTAGGCGATTCCATTTATTCAAACAGCATAAATTCTACCAATATTGTTACTACAACACTTTTTTTGGTATCTTGGTATGTTTTCGGAGTGATTCAAGGGCAGCGCAAGAACATATTCTTCATAAGGTTTATTCTCGGTTATTGGTTAGCAAATTTACTAATGTTATGGTTAGGCAATGTTTTGGATTTTTCATTAGCTCTATTTGCATTCCTTAATATCACCCCGTTATATGGGATTTATTATTATATAACTCAACTTTCCCACTTGAAAATTAGCATCGAATATTGAAAAATTAATACAAATTTGTCATAAAATATGAAAAAG
>JAJZSN010000146.1 GCA_021849745.1 Bacillota bacterium
TGGGTTTTTGCATGGCTGTCAGGTGAATCCGGGCGTTCTGGGCATGGGCCGAGATGAGGAGCCGCTGGTTTTCGCCGGGGCGGCGCAAGTGGAGGAGGATCTCTTCTCCTTCCGGCTGGTAGACTCGGTCAATTCTGGAGCCGGTAATTTCCTTGGCTAACTGGCTGCGGACGGCGGCCAGAACTATTCCATCGAAAGACATAAACTTTACCTCCTCGGAAAGGAAAAAATTTCGCAACAGCGAATAATATCACCAAAGTGTCAACTAGAAGGGAGAGGGTGAAAATGGAAAAGCCACAACGCTGGCTAGCAATTCTGTTGGTTTTTCTTGCTGTTATTTCGGTTATCTAAACAGAAACCCATAGGGTTAAAGGGATAACCGCAAGTAAGACCTGTAAGCAGTATATCACAAACAACCTCAAGGGCAAAGATTGTCCGGCCGCATATATATTGTATACAACAGGGGAGAGGGTTGCAAAACAAACAATGGTGAGATAAGATATTAGAAGAAAATGGCGAATTATCAGGTCAAGAAGGTGAGAAAGTTGAAATTTACTAAGGTTCAGGGTTTAGGTAATGATTTTGTGCTGGTCAACTGCCTGGAGGAAGGGAATATTCCTGCAGAAACTGATTTGGCCCAGTTATCTGTGAGGGTTTGTGACCGTCATTTTGGTATTGGGGCCGATGGTCTGGTTTTGGTGCTGCCATCGGAAACTGCCGATATCAGAATGCGGATTTTTAATTCTGATGGTTCAGAGCCGGAGATGTGCGGCAATGCCATCCGTTGTTTTGCCAAATATGTTTATGAACAGGGAATTATCAATAAGGAGACCATTCAGGTGGAAACCTTAGGCGGCCTGCGTATTCCCCAATTGATTAAGGAAAAAGGTGAGATCGTCGCCGTCCGGGTGGATATGGGCGAGCCTGAATTGGAACGGGCCAACATCCCCATGACCGGGCCCGCAGGCCGGGTGGTCAATGAGTCCCTGCAGGTAGGGGAACAGACCTTCCAGGTAACCTGTGTATCCATGGGCAACCCCCATTGTATAATTTTTGTCCCAGATGTGGACAAAATACCTTTGAGTGATGTAGGGCCCAAGATTGAAAGTCATTTCGTTTTTCCCCGTAAGACCAACACCGAATTCATCCAGGTATTGAGTGCTGATGAAGTGAGGATGCGGGTCTGGGAGCGGGGCGCTGCTGAAACCCTGGCTTGTGGTACCGGCGCCTGCGCCACCGTGGTGGCTGCTGTGTTAAACGGCAAGACCGGCCGCAAGGTTACCGTTCACCTGGCCGGTGGCGACTTGCTCATTGAATGGGCTGAGGACAACCATGTCTACATGACCGGCCCGGCGGTGAATGTTTTTAGCGGGGAGTATATAGCTGGTAGCTCGTAGCTTGTAGCTTGTAGCCCGGCAAGAAACTCTATAGGGTGATAAAGAATCACACCAATCAGCTTAAATAGGCTGTTCAAAACCAGTTTTTCAACAGCTGTAATGGGGGAGAAAACATGGAATTAGCTAAACGAGCCCGGCAAATCAGCCCGTCACCTACTCTGGCTATTGACGCCCAGGCCAAGAAAATGCAAGCTGAAGGGATGGATGTCATTAGTTTCGGAGTGGGAGAACCGGATTTCGATACCCCGGAACATATTAAAGCCACTGCCGTCGAGGCCTTGAACAGTGGTTTTACCAAATACACTGCTGTTGCCGGTATTGATGCCTTGAAGGAAGCCATCATCCGGAAATTCAAAGAAGATAACCAACTGGAATACCAGCCCAACCAGATTGTGGTTTCCTCCGGTGCCAAACACTCCCTTTACAATTGTATTCAAGTTCTGTGTGACGAGGGTGATGAGGTTATCTTACCAACTCCCTACTGGGTAAGTTATATCGAGCAGATTAAGCTGGCTGGGGGTATCCCTAAGCTAGTTGAAGCTAAGGAAAGCAATGGTTTCAAGTTAACGGCTGATGAATTGCGCCAGGCCATTAACCCCAAAACCAAGTTATTGATTTTAAACAGTCCCAGCAATCCCACCGGGGCCGTTTATACCCGAAAGGAACTGGTGGCCCTGGGTAAGGTTATCGAGGAGCATAATCTTTGGGTTATTTCCGATGAGATTTACGAAAAATTAGTTTATGATAACTTAACCCATGTGAGTATCGCTTCCTTAAGCCCCAAGCTAAAAGACCTGACGGTGGTAATTAACGGGGTTTCCAAGGCATATTCCATGACCGGGTGGCGTATCGGTTATACAGCGGCCCCCCCTGCGGTGGCTAAAGCCATGACCGACCTGCAAAGCCACTCCACTTCCAATCCTACCTCTTTTGCCCAGAAGGCCAGTATTACTGCCCTCTTAGGTGACCAGGAGCCTTTGAACCTTATGGTGAAAGAGTTTGTCAAGCGAAGGGATTACATGCTGGAAAGGTTGAACAGCATGTCGGGGGTTATCTGCAACAAGCCCGGAGGGGCATTCTACCTGTATCCGAATATCTCTGCTTTTTTCGGTAAGTCCCTGGGCGATAGAGAAATCAATAACTCCACTGATTTCGCGGAGGTCTTATTGGCCGAGGCCCGTATTGCGGTGGTTCCCGGTATAGCTTTCGGTAATGAGGAGAATATTCGTCTGTCCTATGCCACTTCCATGGAAAAGATTAAAGAAGGCATGGATCGCATGGAACTGACGTTGAAGATACTTAAATAGATTTTTCATAAAAAAAATATTATATAATAAAGTATTGACTTTAATAACTTTCCTCAGTATAATAAAATATAACCAAATAATCTTATCGATATAGTCGGAAATGAATTACATAGGATTTTAGTTAACCAGACAAACTGGAGGCTAATTCATTCACCTTTTAATAAGGTGTGGATTAGCCTTTTCTTTTTTCACAAAACCAAAAAAGGAGGAATATCAGATGAGGTGCCGATTATTAAAAAGATCTTATTGTTAAGGTTTCCATTTAACTTAGGCATAAAAAAAGGAGGTACTTAATTATGATTAAATTTCTGACCCCAAAAGTGAGATCCAAAGGTGTAAAACTTAGCTTGTTGGCGGTGGCCCTCTTATTAACTTTGGCCTTGGTCGGTTGCGGTTCTTCTGACCAACAAGCCCAACAGCCTAGTCAACCCGGCGTTGAAACCCAGCCAGCCGAAAAAAAGGATCCGGTTGAATTGCTGAACGTCTCTTATGATCCTACCCGTGAGTTGTATAAAGAGTATAACGATGCCTTCGCCAAGTACTGGAAAGAGAAAAACGGTCAGGATGTTACCTTTCAGCAGTCCCATGGTGGATCGGGTAAACAGGCCCGGGCCGTCATCGACGGCCTGGAAGCCGATGTAGTCACCCTGGCCCTGGCCTATGATATTGATAAAATTGCCGACAAAGGGTTGGTAAATGCCGAGTGGCAAAAACAACTGCCCAACAACTCTTCCCCCTATACTTCCACCATCGTATTCCTGGTGCGCAAAGGCAACCCCAAGAACATCAAAGACTGGGAAGATTTGACCAAACCCGGCGTAGCGGTGATTACTCCCAACCCTAAAACCTCCGGCGGGGCCCGATGGAATTATCTGGCGGCCTGGGGTTATGCCTTAAAGAAATATAACGGTGATGAGAACAAGGCTAAAGAATTGATTACCAAGCTGTTCAAAAATGTGCCCGTCCTTGACACAGGGGCCAGGGGCTCAACCACTACCTTTGTGGAGCGGGGTATCGGCGATGTACTGCTGGCTTGGGAGAATGAAGCCATCCTCTCTATAAAAGAGTTAGGCAAAGATAAATTTGAGATCGTAGTGCCTTCCGTAAGTATTCTGGCCGAACCCCCTGTTGCTGTGGTGGATAAGGTGGTTGACAAAAAGGGAACCCGGGAAGTGGCCAAGGCCTACCTGGAATTCCTCTATACCGACGAGGGCCAGGAACTGGCCGCCAAACACCACTACCGGCCCCGTAATGAAGCTGTGGCCAAGAAGTATGCCGATAATTTCCCACAAGTGAACCTGTTTACCATTGATGAACTCTTGGGGGGATGGCGCGAGGCGCAAAAGAAACATTTTGAAGATAAGGGTATTTTCGACCAAATCTATCAACCCAAAGAATCTAAGCAATAAACCGGCAAGGTAAGGGGTGTATTAATCATGGCTTTGCTACCGCTCAAACTGAAAAAAGACAGCATTCTGCCCGGTTTTGGGCTCACCATGGGCTTCGCCATGATGTATTTGAGCTTGCTGGTCTTAATCCCCCTCTCCATGGTTTTTATTGATACCGCCGGGTCAGGCTGGAAGTTCTTTTGGGATACGGTCACCGATCCCCGGTTGATAGCATCTTACAAACTTAGCTTCGGGGCAGCATTTATTGCTGCCTCCATTAATGCCGCTTTTGGCTTGCTGGTGGCCTGGGTGCTGGTGCGTTATTCCTTTCCCGGTAAACGGATTATCGACGGTCTGGTTGACCTGCCTTTTGCCTTGCCCAC
>JAJZSN010000050.1 GCA_021849745.1 Bacillota bacterium
ACTAGCCTTTAATAACAAAGGTTTTATAGATTATTTTCTGATAAAATTAGGACTACAAATAAAGCAATTACACTGAAAAGCCTTGCTAGATAAGGGATTGGAAATTTATGTCGCCAAACTTGGGTTATAATTGTCATTTTGTTTGCAGGATTATTAGGAGGATATGCCTTAAAGGATAATATTAAAAGTACCAAAATGTCTGCTGAACAAGTAGTGAGAGAACATTTTAAGCATTGGAATGATAAGAATCTTACTAAACTGGAAGAAACTCTGACTCCGGATAGAAAAGGTATAACGTGGGAGTTTAACAACTTAGAATATGTAAAGTTACTAAGTATTAAGGAAAAACCAATTAAAGGGCAAAATAATCAAAAAGAATTTGATGTAGTTTTCAATATTAAATTTAAAAATGGCTCTGGTTCAGGGTTAAGTAATGGGAGATTTAAATGGAGCTATAAGCTTAAAAAAGATACGGAAAGATCCCCCTGGCTTATTTACGATTGGGGAGTATAACTATTACTGGAAAGCGTGATCAAGTGTTGAATAAAGCTGGTATCATCAGAATTACAGGAATTGTACAAGGGGTAGGTTTCCGCCCCTTTGTGTTTTCCTTAGCCGAAAAAATGGGCTTGGCCGGCGAGGTATATAACGATGGTCAAGGGGTGGTCATCCACGCAGAGGGTGCCAGGGTGGAAGAATTTGTGGCGGCCCTGCCTATGGAGGCGCCGGAGTTGGCCAGGATTGATGCCCTGGAGGTACAGGCTGTGGAGCCGATGGGCTATGAGGCTTTCACCATTGCCGAAAGCCGTGGTGAACAGGGTAGGTTTGCCTTGATTTCCCCTGATGTGGCCACCTGTCCCCGGTGCCTGGAAGAACTCTTTGATTCGCAGGATCCTAGGTATGGCTATCCTTTTATCAACTGTACCAACTGTGGACCCCGTTTCACTATTATCAAAGACATTCCTTATGATCGCAAGTTTACCACCATGGCGGGGTTTGCCATGTGCAAACTATGTGGAGACGAATATCATGACCCTGCCAACCGGAGGTTTCATGCCCAGCCAATTGCCTGTTGGGTATGCGGTCCCCAGGTTCAATTGTGGGATAACCGTGGTAATATTTTTCCCGGGGAACAGGGTGATGCTAACCCGGTGGAGGAGGCCCAAAGGTTGTTGGCCCGTGGGTTAATCCTGGCCATCAAGGGATTAGGTGGTTATCACCTGGCCTGTGATGCTCTCAATGAGGATGCTGTGGCCGCTTTAAGGGAGCGCAAGATTCGGGAGGACAAACCTTTTGCCGTGATGATGAAGGATATCAGTCAGGTTAGGGATTTTTGCCTGGTGGGGGTCGAGGAGGAAGAGCTTTTATTAAGTAATAAAAGGCCTATTGTGCTTTTGCAGAAGAAACAGGAAGGCCGTCAGTTGGCTTCCCAGGTAGCCCCCGGCAATGATTTCCTGGGGGTGATGCTGCCTTATACTCCTTTGCACCACCTGCTGCTCCGGGATGGAGGGGCGCTGGTGGTGACCAGCGGTAATATCAGCAGTGAGCCTATTGTCTATGTGGATGAGGAAGTGGTGGAAAGACTGGGGGGTATTGCCGACTATTTCTTGGTCCATAACCGGGAGATTTTCCGGCGGGTTGATGATTCGGTGACCAGGGCCTTGCAGGGTGGGGAGTACCTGCTCCGACGCTCCAGGGGTTATGTGCCTGACCCTATCCGGGTGAAGTGGGATTTGGGGAAGGTCTTGGCCTGTGGTGGGGAGCAGAAAAATGTTTTTGCTTTAACCAGGGGTAATCAGGTGTTCATGAGTCATCATATCGGGGATCTGGAAAATCTGGAAACTTTGCAGTCCTTTGAGGAGGGAATCCAGCATTTTCAGCGGTTGTTTAATACCAGGGCCGAGGCAATTGTATATGACCTGCATCCGGAGTACCTGTCTACTAAGTGGGCTTTGGAGCAGGAATTGCCCAAAGTGGGGGTGCAGCACCACCAGGCCCATATCGCCGGCGTAATGGCTGAGTATGGCCTGGAGGAACCGGTGATTGGGGTGGCTTTTGATGGGACAGGGTACGGCCTGGACGGCAATCTTTGGGGAGGGGAATTCTTCCTGGGAGATTATCGGGGGCTGGAACGGGTGGCCCACCTAAAGTACCTGCCCTTGCCGGGAGGCGGGGCGGCCATTAAGGAGCCGTGGCGGATGGGCTGTATGTACCTGGAGGCGGCCCTGGGCCGGGACTTCCGGTTGTTGGATTTACCCTTTCTACAAAAGGTTAACCTACGGAATTGGGATTTGCTGCGCCAGGCGGTGGATAAGGGGATTAATGCCCCTCTCACTTCCAGCATGGGCCGCCTTTTCGATGGGGTTGCGGCCATTCTGGGCCTTAGGGCTAAGGTGAATTACGAAGGCCAGGGGGCGGTGGAACTGGAACAGTTGGCCGTTAGGGCCGCCGGAAAAGATTTTCAGAAGGAACTTTTATTTGATATAATAGAGGATAAGGGCCTTTGGGTGATAGATTATCAAAGATTGATCTGCCGGTTGGCAGAGGGGCTGCAGGCCGGGGTTGACAGGGCTGCCTTAGCCCTGGAGTTCCACCGGCAGGTGGCTTTATTGATCAAGGAAGTAGCTGGGCGCTGCCGTCAGGTTTCTGGGGTAAACAAGGTGGCCCTAAGTGGCGGAGTGTTTCAGAATTTGCTGTTGTTGGAGGCGGCCCTGGAATTATTGAAGGCCGAGGGATTTGAAGTCTTCATCCACCGCCAAGTCCCCACCAACGACGGGGGAATTGCCTTAGGGCAGGCCCTACTTGCTAAGGCTAAGCTATAAAGAGATGACCAATAGCTTAACTTCTAGGGATGTTGACCAACGATAAGCAGCGACTTTGCGGAAGGCATATGTGCTGCTTAGCGCACCGACGGCCAAAAGAGTCGGGCTGGCTCCCTCAACATTACCCTATTTAGCAGAACCGACCTTTTGGCCGGAGGTAAGCTTAGCAGCACACATGCCTGGAGCATGGGAGCGCGGTCGTTGGTCAACATCCCCGACCCGACCGAAACTTTTCTAATAGACAAGGAGCGATTATCATGTGTTTAGCCATTCCAGGAAAGGTAATAAACATAGAAGATAACATCGGCACAGTGGAAGTCAGCGGGGTCACCCGTAAAGTCAGCTTTGACCTGACCCCTGACGTGAAGGTAGGGGATTATGTCCTGGTTCACGCCGGTTTTGCCATTGAGGTTATTGATGAAGAAGAGGCTTTGAAAACCTTGGAGATTTTCAAGGAGTTGGCAGAGCATGAAATACATTAAAGAATTCCGAGACAGCAAGTTGGCCGAGGCTCTGCTGGCTGAAATTCACGCCATTTCCACTAAAGAAATAAAGCTCATGGAGGTTTGCGGTACCCATACTGTCTCCATTTTTCGCTACGGCCTGCGGGATTTGCTGCCTAAAAATATTAAACTTCTGTCCGGGCCGGGTTGTCCGGTGTGTGTAACCTCTAACAAGAGCATTGACGAGGCCGTTGGGGTGGCCCGGTTGGATAAGGTGATTCTCACCACCTTTGGGGATATGTTGAAAGTCCCAGGTTCGTATTCTTCGCTGGCTCTGGAAAAGGCCAAGGGTGCCGATATCCGGGTAGTATACTCCACCCTGGATGCCCTCCAATTAGCCAGGGAGAATCCTAATAAAGAAGTGGTTTTCTTGGCTATCGGTTTTGAAACTACTGCTCCCACTGTAGCCGCTTCCATCCTAGCGGCTCAACGAGAGGGGATTGGCAATTTTTCCATCTTAGGAACCCACAAACTTATCCCAGAGGCCATGCGGGCCTTGATTACCAATCAGGAAATCGGGGTAGATGGTTTCATCTGTCCCGGCCACGTTTCTACCATTATCGGCCTGGAGCCGTACCGCTTCTTGGCTGAAGAGTACGGTGTTCCTTCGGTGATTACCGGCTTTGAACCCCTTGATATCCTGCAGGGTATCTATATGTTGGTCAAACAGATTGAGGCTGGGGAGGCCCGGGTGGAGATTCAGTATACCCGAGGGGTCAAAGAGGAAGGAAATCCTAAGGCGAGGGAGATTCTTTTCAAGGTATTTCGCCGCTCTGATAGCGCTTGGCGGGGAATCGGGGAGATTCCCGGTACCGGTCTGGAACTACGGGAGAAATTCGGAACCTTTGATGCCCGGAAGAAACTACAGTTCACTGTAGAACCGCTGCGGGAGCATCCCGGTTGTATCTGTGGCGATATTCTGCGGGGGGTGAAGACTCCCTTGGAGTGTAAATTGTTTAACAAGGTATGTTTACCGGAAAACCCGGTAGGTGCTTGCATGGTCTCGGTGGAAGGTACCTGTGCCGCCTACCATAAATACGGTGCGCCGGGGGAGGAGGCCTAAGATGAGCAAAGATAGAATCGTCCTGGCCCATGGCAGCGGGGGCAAGCTGTCCCATGAACTGGTGCAGAAGATGTTTCTCCCTGTATTTGATAATCCTGTACTCAATCAGCTTAATGACGGCGCTCTGGTGGATATAGGGGGTACTCAACTGGTTTTCAGCACCGATTCTTTTGTGGTTAACCCTGTGGTCTTCGCAGGCGGTGATATCGGTAAACTGGCTGTGTGCGGCACTGTTAACGATATAGCCATGGGTGGGGCTAAGCCACTATTCTTAAGTGCTGGGTTTATCATGGAAGAAGGGCTTCCTATGGAATTACTGGAGAGAATTATTAAATCCATGGAGGAGGCGGCCAAAGAAGCCGGGGTCAGGATAGTTACCGGGGACACCAAAGTGGTGGAAAAGGGCTCCGTCGACCAGATATTTATCAATACCTCCGGTATCGGTTTGGCCATTCCCGGCATTAGGGTGGGTGGTTCGCAAGCCCGGCCAGGGGATAAGGTAATCATCAACGGAACCATGGGAGACCACGGCCTAGCTCTCATGGCTAACCGCCAGGGTTTGGAGTTTCAGAATAAGATAGCCAGTGATTGTGCCCCTTTGAATCATCTGGTGGCCAAAACCCTTGAAATTTGCCCCGAAACCAGGGTGCTACGGGACCCCACCAGGGGCGGGGTGGCTACCACCCTCAATGAAATCGCCCAGCAATCAGGGGTAGGTATCCTCCTGGAGGAAGAGGCCCTGCCGGTGCGGGAACAGGTGCGGGGAGTATGTGAAATCCTGGGCCTTGACCCCTTATATGTGGCCAATGAGGGTAAAGTGCTGGCCATAGTGCCCGGAGACCGGGCCGATGAGGTGCTGGCGGCCATGAGGCAGGAGAAATACGGCGCTGAGGCTGCCGTTATCGGTGAAGTGGTAGAGGAGCCCAAGGGGAAGGTGTTTTTACAGACACTGATTGGCGGTCGCAGGATAGTGGATATGCTAGTGGGGGATCAGCTGCCGAGGATTTGTTAGAAAGAAGTGATAGTTTTTTTCAGGATGGTAATGGAGGAGAGATAGTGAGGCTTACCCAGCGAACCGTTAATTTTATACGTTTTACGGCCATAGGGTTATTCTTTATCTATTTATCTATATTGCTTTATCTTACAATCTTTAAGAGATTATATTATGCTAGTGTAACAGGACTTTTTTTAGAGAGTTACCAATTTGACCGTATGTTCGAATATGGTTTTAATTTGGTTCCTTTTAGAGGAATTTATATGTATTTAACTAATCCTCCGAGTTTTAATATTGCTATGACCAACCTTGTTGGCAACATATTAGCTTTCGTACCTATGGGGTTTTTATTACCGGTTATTTCGGAAAAAGCACGACATTATGTTCAGGTTATCTTACTTAGTCTTAGTTCAAGCCTTATAATTGAAGTACTCCAGTTATTGCTAAGGGTTGGAAGCACTGATGTAGATGACTTGATTTTAAACACCTTGGGTGGCTTAATTGGTTATATTGGTTTTTATATTGTCTCTAGGATTATAGTCAGAATAACTACTGAAGAGAAAGAAGGTGACCCCCCATGCGCATCGCCGTAATTGATGGACAAGGTGGAGGAATAGGTAAACACATCGTAGAAAAATTACGTAAAGCACTCCCTGACTCTGTGGAGGTTATCGCCTTGGGTACCAATTCCCTTGCCACTTCTCAGATGTTAAGGGCGGGTGCCAATGAGGGAGCCACCGGGGAAAATGCTATAAGGTTTAACGCAGCCAGGGTGAATGTTATTGTCGGCTCTATAGGTATAGTGATTCCTAACGCCATGTTGGGTGAATTAACTCCGGGGATGGCAGAGGCCATTGCTTCCTCGGAGGCTGAAAAGGTTTTGTTACCTTTGCATAGGATGAATATGCATATAATAGGCATGAAAAATGATCCGTTGCCCCATCTTATAGAGATGGCGGTAGCAAGGGTCAAGGAAATCGTTAGTTAAAACCTATCATGAAATACTGGATAGAATATAACTAATTTTTCTTTAGTTCTTGTACAATTTGAGATATGAAATGCCGGAAAAAAATGAGAGGCATGATAACCTCTCAAGCAAAATTTATAGGAAGAACTCCGGTTTCTTTAATGAACGGGTAATTATCATTCTAACCAAAGCACTTCCTGTTAGCCCGTTTTCCTGGGCGATTTTTTTAAGCTTCTCTTTTTCATGGCGTGTTAATCGTACGGTTATTATTTCTGTCTTATGGTCTGGGATAAGAACTTCTTTATCTTCAACTGATTCAACAGGATTATAGTTTTCCTTGTCGAATTTTTCCATATCAGCCAACAGTTCATCTTTAGTTATTTGGCCGAGGGAGGATACATCTTTAACGGATTTTACTTGGATTTTTCTTCTTTCTTTCTTACTCATCTCTAAGCACCTCGCTTTCTTGACGATAAACTTGTTCGAGTATAGCATTAGTCCAATATGCAGTAATTATATATAAATTTCCATCTGGAAATAGCCGCCCTATAACGAACAATATCCTTCCAGACTCTGTTTCGCAGAGAAGTTCATAGACTTTTCCTTTAGACTTGGGTTTATTTGGCGGGGGAGATTTTTGTTTTGGCTTCATTACAACAAGGTATGGATCACCCAAAGCATCATATAAATCATCACGGTAAACTTTATGTTTTTGGTCTAGTTTATCCTCAATATCATGGTCTAGGATTATAGTTCCATTGAAAATATTTTCGAATTCCGAGTTTAAGGTTCTTATTATTTTCATTACTGCACCCCGGTATGTATTCAAATGTAATACATTTTAATAATAACATTTTCTGGGGGTAGATTCAAGCCTTGGCAATAAACTACTAAGAACTTTTTCCAAAAGAAAAAGAAATAAATTCTATGTTAGTTTGGGTATTGCAGGAAAGTCCATACCGCCAATTCTATGCATCTCTTGGTGGAAAGGAAATTAATTATCAGACACAGGAGCATGAATGTACAAAATATAATTTAGTGGCATATGGATGGGAGAAACTACCTTGTTAGGGCATTCCTTTGGGGTAATGACGAGGAAATCCTTTAGTTAAGGTTGTCGGCTTTACGTAGAATGGTTAATTCAATAGAGTCTTCGGGTTTAGCAAGCCGGTGATGATCCTCAATGAGGGTAACAACTTGGGAATCTACGCCGGCTTTTTTAGCCAGTTCTCCCCCTATAGACGGGTGGTTATATTGAATATATAGGCCATGGCGCAGGTTATTCCACCGGTTGCCTCGTCCGGGCCTGGCCAACTTATGGGCAAAGTTGGGGCTGAAATGGTTGATTAGGACGATAAGACTGCGGAGGATGGTTGTCAAGTGGCCTGCAGGTTTACCTATATCGTGAAGTAGTGCAACTCTAAGGAGTAAGTTTTTGTCCACTGCTGGGTACCTGGTCATGAGTTGCTGTGCTGTTTTGGCTACCCGGATAGAATGAAACTGGGTTGCGGCATCCATGTTGTAGAAAAGTTCTCTTTCTTCAGGGGACAGATAAACATTTAAGAAATCATGATCTATTTTTGTTATTTCTGCTGTCAGACCAAAATAGAATTGTTTGATACGTTTAAACATTAATACCTCCACTAAATGATTAATTACATGATATCATTTAATTCCCTATTAGGAAAATACCCATTTGGGTTTTTATTAGACCGGTGGAGCGAAAGACACAACATTTTTCAGACTATTTGCTAATCTTGGCAGGATTATTATGGTCTATGTAGAATAATGTATTTAAATAAACTGAGTCTTCGGGTTCCTCTCAGGGAGAGGATAATAGGGAATCAGGTTTAAGCCTGAGCGGTCACCGCCACTGTAACCGGGGAACAAGTTGCACTACCCACTGAACGGGGGTTCGGGAAGGAGCAACTGATGTAATGAGCCGGAAGCCAGGAGACCTGCCTGCAGACTTCTGCCATGCCTTCGGATGAGAGGTCAAGGTGCAGGGTTACCGCCATTACGGGGTTATTTTGCATCCTCAGTCCTTGGGCTGGGGATTTTATATTGAGGTGATAGGGTTGGGGAAACTGGTTCTGGTTCTCGGTGGTGCCAGGAGCGGCAAAAGCCGGTTTGCTGAAGAACTGGCGGCTGCTATAGGAAAAGAAGATGTGGTCTATTTGGCTACCGCCGAGGCGGGAGATGAAGAGATGAAGGAACGGATTCGCCTTCATCAGGAGATGCGACCTAGCTGCTGGAGGACGGTGGAGGAAACTGTGAAGGTAGCAAGGGCTATTAAGGCGCAGGGCCGCTCCAAGGTGATTTTGGTTGATTGCCTGACCCTTCTGGTTTCTAATCTCTTGTTTCAAGGCGGGGAGTTCAAGGAAGATGCCGGGGCCATGGTTGCCAAAGAAAAAGAGGTCCTGGTTGAAATAGAGGAAGCGGCCAAAGCCGCCAAGGAAGTTGAAGCCACGGTAATCATGGTGGCCAATGAAGTGGGTTTGGGCCTAGTACCTCCCTATCCTATGGGCAGGGCTTACCGGGACGCAGCCGGCCGGGCCAATCAATTGGTGGCCAGGTATGCTGATGAAGTGTATTTCACCATTGCCGGGATTCCGCTGGAATTGAAGGATTTAAACCGACAGTTGGTTGATAGATTGGGGAGGGAGAAACGTTGACCAAATCCATCATGTTTCAGGGTACGGGTTCCCACGTGGGTAAAAGCGTCTTGGTGGCGGCAATTTGCCGGATTCTTAAACAAGACGGCTTGGCGGTGGCGCCTTTTAAGTCTCAGAACATGGCACTCAACTCTTATGTTACCCAAGACGGTGGCGAAATGGGTCGAGCCCAGGTGGTTCAAGCGGAAGCAGCAGGTCTGGAGCCTGATGTAGATATGAACCCTATTCTTTTGAAACCCACCGGTCAGGCATCTTCTCAGGTAATTGTCCTTGGTAAGCCCATCGGAAACCTTTCGGCCCGGAGATACCATACCGAATGGACCAAGGAGGCCTTAGGGATTATCCAGGGGTCTTGGGATCGGTTATGCAGCAAATATGAAGCTATTGTCATCGAAGGCGCCGGAAGTCCGGCTGAAGTTAACCTGAAAGAAACCGAAATAGTTAACATGAGGATAGCCAAAATGACCAAGTCACCGGTTATTCTAATCGGTGATATTGATAAAGGGGGCGTGCTGGCTTCCCTGGTAGGTACTTTGGAGCTTCTGGAGCCGGAGGAACGGGATCTGGTGGCTGGGTTTGTGATCAACAAATTCAGGGGGGATGTATCCCTGTTTCAACCTGCCATCGACTTCCTGGAGGCCAAGACGGGGAAACCTGTACTGGGTGTTGTCCCGTATTTCCAAGGCTTTAGAGTACAGGAGGAGGACAGCATTCCCGAAGAGGGAGGGCGGCCTGGTCTGGAGCGGGATATGGAAAAGGTGGATGTTGCCGTTATCCGCTTGCCTCATATTTCTAATTTTACCGACTTTGATGCCCTTCAGGATGAGCCGGATGTTCAGTTAAGATATGTGCAGAAAGGCCAAAAGATTGGCAAGCCTGATTTAATCATTATTCCTGGCAGCAAGAACACCATTGAGGATATGGTTTATCTGGAGAAAAACGGTTTTGCCAGGGAGATTAAACAATTAGCTGACGGTGGTACCCCCGTTATCGGTATTTGTGGGGGTTTTCAGATTCTCGGAACTGAGCTTCATGATCCCAAGGGTACGGAATCTTCAATTCCAAGTGTAAAAGGTTTGAGTTTATTGGATATGGTGACAGTTTTCGAACCTGATAAGATTACCTGTCAGGTAACCGGTGAAGTAATAGGGGAGGGAATCTTTCTTTCTCAAGTCAATGGTCAGCCGGTAACAGGGTATGAAATTCACATGGGCCGTACCCAACTGCTGGCAGATACCCGGCCTGCTTTTCGTTTAACTTCTCGTTCAACCAAAGAGGTGGATGTTCTTGATGGCGGAGTTAGCGCTAACGGGCAGGTCTTCGGAACTTATCTTCACGGAATTTTCGATAATGATGGGTTGAGGAGACACATTATCAACACCCTACGGTTGAAGAAGGGCCTCCTTCCTATGGAAGAGGTGGACGGTATATCAGTTAAAGAACAGCGGGAAAAGGATTTTGATAAGTTGGCCCAGGTGGTTCGGGACAGCTTGAATATGAATCTCCTCTATGAAATAATGGGGGTAAGGTGATTCAATGCAGGCAGCAGCAGCTTACCTGATTGATTTGGTGGTAGGGGATCCCCGATGGTTGCCCCATCCTGTGGTGGTAATAGGTAAAGGGATTTCCCTGCTGGAAGGCTTTTTGCGCCGCTGGGCCGCCCCCTTGGTGGGGTTAAAGGCAGCGGGAGTTCTATTAACGTCCTTCATTGTAGCCGGTTCTTATCTGGTGACTTGGGCCGCCGTAGAAGGTTTGGCCCTTATCCACCCATATTTGGGGCTCGCCGTCGGAGTGTGGTTAATCTCCACCACCATTGCCGCCAAGGGATTGGCCCAGGCGGGGCTAGAGATTCGGGATCTGTTGGCCCAAGGAAATCTTGCCGGGGCCAGGATTAAGGTGGGTTGGATTGTAGGCCGGGATACCCAGAACCTGGATGAAGGGGAAATCACCAGGGCCACGGTGGAAACGGTGGCGGAAAACATCGTCGACGGTATCGTAGCGCCTTTATTCTATGCCTTCATCGGCGGAGCGCCTCTGGCCATGGCTTACCGGGCAACTAACACCCTGGATTCCATGGTGGGATATAAGAATGAGAAGTATCTGGATTTGGGCTGGGCCTCGGCCCGTTTTGATGACCTGGCCAATCTAATTCCCGCCAGGCTGACAGGAATATTCCTGGTCCTGGCCGCTTGGATATGTGGGGTAAACGGTTGCAGGGCCATCAAAATACAGCTCAGGGATGCAGCCAAACACCCCAGCCCCAACAGCGGCTACCCCGAATCAGCAGTAGCCGGCGCCCTAGGAATCCGCCTAGGCGGCCAAAACTACTACGGCGGACAACCCTCCTTCCGGGCCTACATGGGCGATGCCCTGGAACCCTTAGAGGGTCGCCATATTGGTTTGACGGTAAGGCTTATGTATGTTACCTCGGCCCTAATGGTATTGGCTGGAATAGCTATAAGCTATCAGCTTATAGCTTATAACTAAACACTTTCACCCCCCGCTCATAAGACAGGCTAATAAACAACGGAGATGATACTATGTCAATGCCAAGAATAATGCTTGCCGGAACCCATAGCGGAGTAGGCAAGACCACCTTGACCACCGCTTTATTGGCCGCTTTAACCCGCAAGGGGTACAGGGTACAGCCCTTTAAGGTGGGGCCGGACTATATTGATCCCGGCTACCATAAGCTGGCTACCGGGCGGTTTTCCAGGAACCTGGATTCATGGATGCTGGGAGAGGACGGAGTGCGAGAACTCTTTGCCCGTAGCGCTGTAACCGGAGATTTTTCAGTAATCGAGGGAGTTATGGGGTTATATGACGGGGCCAGTTCCACCAATGACTTCGGCAGTTCGGCCCATGTAGCCAAGATACTTAAAACTCCTGTCATTCTGGTGCTGGATGTCAAGTCCATGGCCCGCAGCGCTGCAGCGGTGGTTCTTGGCTACCTGAAACTAGACCCTGAAGTGCCTGTGGCAGGGATAATCTTAAATAAAGTGGGCGGCTACTCCCATTATCAAATTGTTAAGGAAGCTATTGAAAGCCAATGTGACGTGCCCATTGTGGGATACTTACTCAAGAATAAAGTGGTGGAGATGCCGGAAAGACATCTGGGCCTGGTGCCCACCGGGGAGAACGGAACCTTAGGGGCGGCCCTAGAAGCATTGGTTGAGGAAATCAGTAAGACCATAGATTTGAATATGATTATCGAAATTGCCCGGAGTGCAAAACCACTGGAGGTTAGTTTTAGTGGAGTAGTTTTCCCTGAGAAGAAGGCTGCGGCGAAGGTTAAGATTGCTTATGCTCTGGATGAGGCTTTTAATTTTTATTACCGGGACGGGTTAGAATTATTGGAGGCTTTCGGCGCCAGATTGGTGCCCTTCAGTCCCTTGAAAGATAAATCTTTACCTCCGGATATAGGGGGAGTGTATATTGGCGGCGGGTTTCCTGAAATGTTTTTGGAAGGATTAGCGGCCAACACCGCCATGATGGATTCCCTGCGGGAAGCTCATCAACAGGGAATGCCTATTTATGCCGAATGCGGCGGGTTGATGTATCTCACCAGGGCCATCATTGATTTCCAAGGTAACAAATACCCCATGGTAGGTTTAGTTCCAGGGGTTTGTCGGATGCAGCAGAGGTTGGCGGCCATGGGTTATGTGACCGCCTGTTCCAACGGGAATAATGTTTTGGCCGGACAGGGGGAACAATACCGGGGACACGAATTTCATTACTCCACCTTAGAGGTGGAAGATAGCCAATTCCCCTGGGCCCTAGAGTTGACTAAGAACCGGGGCGGTTCGGTAAAAGAAGAAGGATATGCGGCAGGCAACTTGCTGGCCAGTTATGTGCATGTCCACTTTGGATCCAACCCCCGGCTGGCTCGCAATTTTGTGGACAAATGCGGCGGGAGGAATAATTATGAGTGATAACCAATTGGGTTTGGTTCAGGTTTATACGGGCAGTGGTAAGGGCAAAACCACTGTGGCCCTGGGGTTGGCCCTGCGGGCGGTGGGACACCGTTTCCGGGTTCATATCATCCAGTATATGAAGGGCAGCAGCTATGCCGGGGAGTTGTTTTCTCTCCAGCGGCTTTTGCCCTATGTCACCATTGCTCAGTTCGGTCGGGGCTGCCCCTACAGCGCATTAATAAGGCAGGGCATGAAGCAGTGCACCGGCTGCGGCCAGTGTTTCCTCAAAGACGGTCAGCCCACGGAGGAAGATTTTGAAATGGCCGGTCTGGCCCTTGCAGAGAGCCAAAAAGCCGTAACCGGTGGGGATTATGATATGGTGATTTTAGATGAGATTGGCAATGCCTTAAGGTATAACCTGATTACCATTGAACAGGTAACTGATCTAATCAAGAGTAGGAGGCCTGGAGTTGAATTGATTTTGACAGGCCGGGGTATCCCTCAGGAGGTACTGGCCCTGGCCGATTTGGTATCGGAGATCCAAGAGGTAAAACACCCCTATAAAGCAGGAATCGCCAGCCGCCGAGGCAGCGAGTATTAGGCTTTGACAGGAGAAACTATGCTTACACGACTACTAATGGCTTTACAAAATATCACACGAATATATATTTACCCTGTAAAATTTGACGAAGTTAAATTCGGACAGGCTTCTGCTTTTTTCCCTTTGGTGGGGTTGATTATTGGGGCCGCCCTTTATTCCATCTACCACGTGTCGGCCAAGGTTTTCCCTATGGAAGTGGTGGCGGCCCTGGTAGTGGTGGGGCAAATTTTCATCACCGGGGGGATGCACCTGGACGGATGGATGGATAGCATGGACGGTTTGTTCAGCGGGCGGTCCAGGGAGCGGAAGCTGGAAATCATGCGGGACAGCCGGGTAGGGGCCAATGGGGTAATTGGCCTTGTTGCCTTGCTGTTGCTTAAATACACCCTGTTATTGCACCTGCCGGTGGATCCCTTGACCGCCTTATTGCTCATGGGGGTGGTGAGCCGGTGGGCCATGGTTTATACTTTCAGATTCTTTCCTTATGCCCGTTCGGAGGGGATGGGCCGGGCCTACAAGGCCTACACGGGCTGGCGGGAATTTCTAGTGGCTACCGCTACCGTTGTGGTGGCGGTTTACCTGGTGGCCCAGGTGCAGGGGTTGATTCTTTTAGGGTTAATCTGTCTGCTAACCCATTTTATTGCCCGGCAGGTTACCCATACTATCGGCGGGATGACCGGCGATACTTACGGCGCAACCAGTGAGGGCATGGAAGTGGCAACCTTATTTTTACTGTACATAATCGGAGCGGGGGAATGGTTATGAGGGCCAGGGTGAGAGTACCCGGAACATGCGGCGAACTGGTGCAAGGGACCTTGGCAGGGGTGAATTTTCACGTTACCTGCCCCATTTCTTTTTTTGCGGAATTATCTGTGGAAATAAATAAGGATGACCCGGAAATTATTTACCCCCAGGGGTTCGAAAAGGCTGCCGGGGCCGTTGCCGCTACTATGAAATTATTAGGCCTGGACACATGGGGAGCCGTGGTGGAGGTTTACCAAACCTTGCCTGGGGGGAAGGGAATGGCCAGCAGTACCGCTGATATAACGGCTGCCTGTTATGCCGCTGCTTTGGCAGCAGGGCGAACCCTGCAACCGGGCCAAGTAGCCGGCATCGCTCTGGCTATTGAACCTTCTGACGGCATAATGTATCCTGGGATTCGCCTTTTTGACCACCTCCGGGGCCTGATTAACGAGGATTTAGGCCATGTTCAGGGTCTGGGGGTATTGATGATTGACCCAGGTGGAGGGGTGGATACCCTGACTTTTAATGCCAGGGAGGATTTGGCGGAGGCCAATAAAGCTAAGGAAAAGCTTACCGGAGAGGCTTTAAAACTAGTGCGAGAAGGTTTGCATAAAGGAAATCTGGCCCTCATCGGGCGGGGCGCCACCCTAAGCAGCAGAGCCAACCAGCGTATCCTTCCCAAAAAAGAATTATTTCAACTGGAAGAAATGGTTGAGTCCCTAGGGCTCCTGGGAATAAATGTGGCCCATAGCGGTACGGTCATGGGTCTTCTCTTTGAAATGGAACAGGTAGATGGTGTACAATTAGAAGAAGAGGTTCGTCATCAATTGGGATCCGGTTTCAATTACTACCTTACAACGGTCACCGGTGGCGGACCAAGGGTAGTAGAAATATCGAAAGGGGAAAAACCATGGAAGAAATCCAACATGTCCACGGGGGCGATCTTAGAGCCGCCTCTGCGGAGTTTGGGTTAAAGGAGGAAGAAATCCTCGATTTCAGCGCCAATATTAACCCCCTAGGGCCTTCTCCCAGGGTTAGGGAAGTCATTCTGGAAAATTTCCACCAGGTGGTTAATTATCCCGACCCTAATTGCACCGAGTTACGGGCGGCCCTAGGCCGGAAGTTTGGCCTGGCGGCGGAGCAGATTGTCATGGGTAACGGAGCGGTGGAATTAATCTACCTTCTCATGAAGCTATTGCAACCGCGCAAAGTCCTAATTCCTGCCCCAACCTTTGGAGAGTATGAGATTGGCGTGGTTTGTGCCCACGGCCAGGTGGTGGATTTACCTTTGGATCGGGCTGAAGAATTTTCCATCAAAGCAGAAAAAGTGGTTAACCACTTGCCCCAAGTGGATATGGTGATTATCTGCAATCCCAACAACCCCACTGGTAAGCTGATTGAACGGGAAGAAATCGAGACCATCATCAGGGAAGCGGAGGAAACAGGGGCCTTTGTCATGGTGGACGAGGCTTTCATGGACTTCGTGGATGAACCCGAAAGGTATTCGGTGGTTGACTTGGTTCACAAGTACCCCAACCTACTGGTGCTTTATTCCATGACCAAATTCTACGGCATACCGGGTTTGCGCTTGGGGGCCGCCTTTGGCACACCCAGGATTATCAGTGGGATGACCGCTATCAAAGACCCTTGGAATGTGAATACTTTCGCCCAGTTAGCCGGGGTGGTTTCCTTAGAGGATGAAGATTACCGGGTCAGAACCAGGGTCATGGTCCGGGAAGCCAAAAAGGAATTTTATAAAGCATTGCTGAAGATACCCGGCTTAAAGGTTTATGAACCCAGTGTTAATTATGTTTTCCTGGACATTTCCGGTACCGGCTACACCAGTACTAAGCTCAAGGAATCCTTGGCCCGGCGAGGCCTCCTCGTCCGGGACTGTAGTTCATACAAAAACCTTGGCGCCGATTTTATCCGGGTCGCCGTTAAGGACCCGGCTTCAAACCGGCGCTTGGTGGAAGCCTTAACCCGCTTGGCAGCCGGGAAAACCAATAGAGGAGTAAGAGCATGACAAGATTATTTTTAGTGAGACATGGAGAAACAGCTTGGAACAGCGAGATGCGCTACCAGGGCCATAGCGATATCCCTTTAAGTGAAAAAGGTCTGGCCCAGGCCCGGGCTTTGAGCAAGAAACTGGCCGCTGAAGATTTTGATGCCTTTTATGCCAGTGACCTCAGCCGGGCTAGGGAGACTGCGGAAATCATCGCTCAGCCCCATGGTAAGGCGGTAATCACTAAGCCGGCCTTGCGGGAGACCAAGTTCGGAGCCTGGGAGGGCCTGAAACATTGTGAAATTCAGGAACGTTTTCCAGAGGTGTTGGAAAAGTGGGTGGCCGACCCCTATTCTATAAAGATTCCTGACGGGGAAAGCCTTCAGGAAGTATCTGACAGAGTTATGGCCGGGCTGGAAGAAATATTAAAAAACCACCCCGATGAAAGGGTGGTAATAGCGGCCCATGGTGGTACTATCCGGGTAATTCTGGCCAGCATCCTGGGCATGGAGCTCAACCAGTACTGGCGCTTGCGCCAGGATAACACAGCCTTGAATATCGTGGATTACTATGGCGAGAAAGCCATCGTGGCCCTGGTTAACGACATTTCCCACCTTAACGGACTGGACTAGAGAAGTTTTTCAACAGACGCAGGCTGTTCAAAAACGAGTATAGCAAGGAACAAATACCGGCGGTACCGGAAGCGTATACGAAATACGGTGAGGATGCCGCCGGTATGAGTGACGAAGCTAGACGAAGTTTTTCAACAGCCTGGCCAGGTTGGCAGGGTAGTTGGTCATGACCCCATCCACCCCCAACTCAATCATCTTCTCCATCAGAGGTTCTTGATTAACTGTCCAGGTATAGACAAGATAGCCTTCCCGGTGGGCGGCCCGGACTAACTCCGGAGTGACCAGGGAATAATGGGGGTGGAGGGTTTGGACTTCAAGTTCTCCAGCCATACCCAAAGGATTGTCCAGGGGCTGTTCATAGAGGAGGCCGCTAGCCAGATGAGGGGCCATTTTCCTGAACCGGGCCATGCTCTCATGGTTGAAGGAGGATATAACCACCCTTTCCACCACGTCCAATTCGTCAACCAGTCGGATAACTTTAGCTTCCAAGTCAGGGTAAGGAATGAGGTTGTTTTTCAGTTCGATATTTATCAGCATCTCCGAGGGCAAATCAGTGATAACCTCGTGTAAGGCAGGAATTTTCTCACCTTTATATTCCGGAGCCAACCAGGTTCCGGCATCCAAGGCCTGCAGTTGGTCAAGGGTATAATCCCTGACATAACCAGAACCGGTGGTGGTTCGTTCCAGGGTTTCATCGTGGATGACCACAGGTACACCGTCTGCCGATAACTGGACATCCAGCTCTACCATTCCGGCTCCGAGAGTTGCGGCCTGGCGGAAAGCCGACAAGGTATTTTCAGGGGCTGTACCGGAAGCGCCCCTGTGACCGATAATAAGCAAAGTTTTACCTCCTTTGGGTATGTTCATAATAATTGGAAACCATGTTAATATTATAACTGGGAGGGATGCCTAGTGGGTAGTATTTTTAAAAAATTTGGCTGGCGTAACAGATTGGGTTTTATTCTTCAAATCCATAAGTCCATACCCCTGGCCTGGAAACTGCTCTTGGATCAGCGGGTGATGCTGAAGGAAAAGCTGTGGTTCATTGTTCCTGTTGCCCTTTACCTGGCTTTGCCCATTGATGCTATCCTGGATTATATTCCTTTACTGGGCCAAATAGACGACCTGGCGGTGATTCTTTTCTTCTTCGATAGATTCATGTCCCGGGTCCCGGAAGATATCATCAGAAGTCATTTAAAACCCGTGAATGTCAGGTATGATAAATAACCTGGCAGGTGGTTAAACTACCTTTGGTCAATCAGGGCGGCATTTGCCGCCTCTCATTATACCCACGGCAGATAGGATGTGTTAATGTTGGTGGCAAAATTACTGCTTATCTTTACCCTGGTACCAATACTGGAACTGGTTGTCCTGGTTAAAATGGGTACCTTGGTGGGGGTCTTGCCTACTATCCTGATGGTGGGTCTGACCGGATTCATTGGGGTTTTTCTGGCGAAAACCCAAGGGTTGCGAATTATTAGACGGATTCAGGAACAAATGGCTTACGGCCAGTTACCCGGTGACGAATTACTTGACGGCGGTTTAATCCTGGCAGGGTCTTTACTCCTACTTACTCCAGGGCTAATCACTGATTTTGCGGGGGTCTTTTTACTGCTGCCCCCCAGTCGCAAAATTATCAGGGAATTATTGAAACGAAAATTGTGGAAAATGATTCAACAGGGTCAAACCTCTATTTTTTTCCGGTTATAATAGCAATGAAACGGAATTTTACCCTAGTCAACAGCCGAGGCCTGTGCTATAATTATTAGAATAAGCAACCGGATGAAATTTGAGAGAAAGGGAGACAGATAATGGTTAACAAAGTTGTTAAAGAAGGATTAACATTCGATGATGTGTTGTTAATTCCTGCCAAATCCGAGGTTTTGCCCCGGGATGTAGAGACCAGTACGACCTTGACCAAGAAAATCAAGTTGAATATACCCCTAATGAGCTCCGGGATGGATACCGTTACTGAATCTCGGCTGGCCATTGCAATTGCCCGGGAGGGGGGTATCGGGGTAATTCATAAGAATATGTCCATTGCCAAACAGGCATTGGAAGTTGACCGGGTTAAGCGCTCCGAACATGGGGTCATTACCGATCCTGTTTATCTGCAGCCCGACAACAAAATTACCGAAGCCCTGGAGATCATGGAACGTTATCGTATCTCCGGTGTACCCATTACCGTGGAGGGTAAATTGGTAGGTATTCTGACCAACCGTGATCTACGGTTTGAAACCAATTATAATAAGGCCATCAGCGAAGTAATGACCAAGGAAAACCTGATCACTGCCGCAGTGGGAACCACTCTGGAACAAGCCCAGGAGATTCTCCGCAACCATAAGGTTGAGAAACTTCCGATAGTTGACGAGAATAATTTTCTAAAAGGTTTAATTACTATTAAAGATATCCAAAAAGCCAGGGTATACCCTAACTCATCCAAAGATGCCCGGGGCCGCTTGGTGGCAGCCGCCGCTGTAGGCGTTTCTCAAGATATGGCCGAACGGGTGGAGGCCCTGGTTAAGGCCCAGGTGGATGTTATCGTTTTAGATACCGCCCATGGCCATTCTAAAGGAGTATTGGATGCGGTTTATTATATCAAGAACAAATATCCTGAGACTGAAATTGTCGCCGGTAACGTAGCCACCGCTGAAGCCACCCGGGATCTTATTACCGCCGGGGCTGATGCGGTTAAAGTGGGAATTGGCCCGGGATCTATCTGTACAACCCGAGTAGTGGCAGGTATCGGTGTCCCCCAGGTAACCGCCATTGTGGATTGCGCCGAAGAGGCTGATAAGCACGGTGTTGCGATTATTGCTGATGGGGGAATCAAATATTCCGGGGACGTTACCAAGGCAATAGCCGCAGGGGCTAATGTAGTCATGATCGGCAGTCTCTTCGCCGGAACCGAGGAAAGCCCCGGAGATATCGAGATCTACCAGGGCCGCAGCTTCAAGGTTTACCGGGGCATGGGTTCCATCGGAGCCATGAAGGAAGGCAGTAAAGACCGTTACTTCCAGGAAAATGAGCAGAAACTGGTGCCTGAGGGTATTGAGGGGCGGGTGCCTTACAAAGGATCTCTGGCTGAGACGGTATATCAATTAGTGGGCGGCTTAAAGGCCGGGATGGGTTACTGTGGTACTCGTACCATTAAGGAACTAAAGCGCAATACTCAGTTTATCAGAATTACCGGCGCTGGCCTCAAGGAAAGCCATCCCCATGATGTAATCATCACCAAGGAAGCGCCCAATTATAGTCTGTAGGTATCGCCTATGAAATATAAACTTGTTGCCATGGATTTGGACGGGACGTTACTGGGCCTAGACAAGAAAATAAGTCAGGAAACCGTTGACTTGATTCAAGAGAAAGCGGCCAGTGGGGTGGTTTTTACCATCGCCACCGGCCGATTTTATCATTCGGCTTTACCCTATGCCCGGCAGTTGGGTTTGGATGTACCCATCATCACTTACAATGGGGCCATGATTAAGGCCTCCCTGTCGGAACAGGTTTACCACCACCTCACCCTGGACCTGGAGCTGGCCCGGCAGGCCATAGGGTTAATCCAGCCCCATGAAGGAATGCGGTTCCTTTTTTATGATGATGTCATTGCCACCGATGCAGGCGAGGCGGCAGTACCCTACGAATTTGCCTTAAAGGTCAATTTCCGTTATGAAACCGATCTCCTCGCCACCGCTAACCGGGAACCCACCATGGTGGTGTTCCGGGTGCCTGAAGCCAATACCCCTGAATTAACCGCCAGGTTAACCGGCCACTTAGGTGACCGGGTTCACATCACTAATTCACTTCCTTTTTTCATTGAAATCAACCACCCTGAAGCAGACAAAGGCAGGGCCTTGGCCAAGCTGGGCAAAACCCTAGGAATCCGCCGGGAAGAAATCATCGCCATCGGGGATAGTTATAATGATCTGGAGATGGTGGAGTATGCCGGTCTTGGCGCTTTTGTGGGCAATGCCCCTGAGGTTTTGAAGGCCAAGGGGGATTACGCCGCTGATGGCCATAGAGAAGAAGGGGTCAGGGAGATTTTGAGTAAGTTTCTTTAGTCTCGCTGGGAGGAAATTAGAAATTGGTGTCAAAAATATATTGGAAATAGCTAACAGACCTACTGGATAATCAGTGGGTCTGTAGTATTATTAGGGAGATTCGACATAATTAGTGTAAAAACGACATAAAGTATTTCTCCCTATAGATGTTTCTGTGCATACATTAAGGCATTCCTTTGCAACTCATTTGCTTGAGTCAAGGAACAGATTTGCGATATATTCAACCACCCATACCGGATTTTGAAGGTTTACCTAAATTAACCGTTAAAATGGCAGCTATTATACAGGGCTTCCCTCCCGATTGGGAATTCATTGGCAAAAAACCCCCGGCGTATAGACAAGTTGGAAATGCTTTTCCACCACCTGTAGCTAAAGCTGTAGGAGAGGCGATTGCCGTAGCTATTTCGGCAGATTCAGCTAACAAAAGGGGGATAGCATAATGTCGAGAGAGCCAGGTTCAAAGGCTTTATTGGTAGATACTAAACCATTACCGGCTTTTGGACGTAATATATCTAAAGAAACAAGAGCATTTGTACTGGATCGGAATGGTTTTACATGCCAAATGTGTGGGGCTGTTGCGGGTGAACCTCATCCTTATGATCAAAATCGAAAGACAAGATTACATATTGGCCATATAATAGATAAATCTTTAGGGGGCACTGACGATCCTTCGAACTTAAGGGCAATTTGTTCGGTTTGTAATGAAGGAGCTTCAAACGTTACCCTAGAAAGACCTTTAGCAGATAAATTGTTGGTTCAAATACGTCGTGCACTAGGAGTAGAGCAATTGAAAGTTTTAAAGTGGCTTATTCGGAAATTTCCGAAGCAAGCCAAAGATTTACTCAATATAGATACGTAAAGTATTCTGTTAACCGCTTTGGTTTTTGGAAAAGAAGAACAGTTATCTTTTTAACTGGGAGAATATGAATGGAAACAACTGGGCCATTATTTATTATATTTTGGTTAGCACCGATAACTTCCGTTATTTTGCTACCTTTTTATATTTAGTCTGCCCTTAATCGTACTTTACTTAAGTGATTTTGCCCAAGAAATGGTTCTTAAGGAGGAGCTATGATGCATAGAAAGATTGTCATAAATATATTCTTAGTTTTAATCTTAATCTTCAATGGTACTACTGCATTTGCAGGCGATGTTCCTGAATCCCTTATGTTTGGAAATCAACAGGCCTTATTTATAGGTAAATTAACCAAGATTGATTCAAATTCATTTACTATTTTACCGTCAACTGTTATGATGGGATCTATCCCACAGAAAGAAATTGTCATAGAGAAGTTTGATAGATATTATGGAACAACTGATAAACCTAAGGTTGGCGATTTTCTGGTAGCGGTGTTGATAGATGATAATAAGGTTGATGAAACATGGATATTTAAAACAACATCGGCTGATTATAAGAAGTTAAAGCTTAAGAGTGAAAAATATAGTATGGTTCAACGATATCAGGAGTATATAAACGAAGGTAAATATTTTGAGGCCCAGAAAAAACTTAATGAGAAATCTAAGCTACAGATTGCTAAGCCTGAACCAAAGGAAGTGAATAAAAGTTTTCTACATGTTTTCATTCCTGATATTTGTCGTTAGAACAAGGCAACTTCGTCACAAACGATGGCGTCAACAATCCCAAACATTTACCGACAATAGCCTAATCACGTCTGTACAATGACGGCTGATTAGGCTATT
>JAJZSN010000147.1 GCA_021849745.1 Bacillota bacterium
AAGCTTCCACATCCACCCCGCCCCGGTCATCGGATTTCACCTGCACCACTTGATACCCGCATACATTGGCTGTGGCCGGGTTGGTTCCATGGGCGGAATCAGGCACGATGACTTTGGTCCTCTGTTCTCCCCGCTGCCGGTGGTAAGCCTGGATGATTAACAGCCCGGTCAACTCACCGTGGGCTCCGGCGGCAGGCTGGAGGGTTACCCTGTCCATGCCGCCGATTTCGGCTAGGTATTCTTCGGTCTTGGCCATCAGTTCCAAAGCCCCCTGGGCCAGTTCCTCCGGCTGGTAGGGGTGAAGGGCCGCAAAACCAGGTAGCCCTGCCATGTCCTCATTTACTTTGGGATTGTATTTCATGGTGCAGGAACCCAGGGGGTAAAACCCGGAATCAACCCCGTGATTTAACTGGGACAGCCCGGTGAAGTGGCGCACGGTATCCAGTTCACTTACTTCAGGTAAAGCCGGGGCCGCTTCCCGTAAAAATTCTCCTGGAATTAATTCTTCTACCGGTGGGGTAGCCACATCGGTTACGGGTAAAGCGGCCCCGCGCCGTCCCGGTCTATTCATTTCAAAGATTAACTCCCTGCTCATCAGCCCACCTCCTTACCAATGCCCGCTATCAGGGCCGCCATTTCGGCCCTGGTTCGCTTCTCGGTCACACAAAGGAGCATATGATTCTTTAATTCAGGATAGAATCGAGCCAGGTCAAGGCCACCGATAATTTTATCCTTTAACAAGACCTGGTTAATTTCCTGCACCGGATGGGGAGTTTTGACTACAAATTCCTTAAAGAAAGGCGCTTCAAAAGCGGGGTTAAATCCGCTGGCTTTTAACTGCTCCTTTAAGAAATGGGATTTCTGCAAACACAGTTTGGCTACCTCCACCAAACCTTTTTTGCCCAGCAGGGTCAGGTACATGGTGGCGGCCAAAGCACAGAGGGCTTCATTGGAACAGATGTTGGAAGTAGCTTTTTCCCGCCTGATATGCTGTTCCCTGGTCTGGAGGGTGAGGACAAAGGCCCTTTGCCCCCGGGTATCCACCGTTTGGCCCACAACCCGTCCGGGCATCTTCCTCACCAGCTTGCCGTTACAGGCAAAGAATCCTAAGTATGGCCCGCCGAAACTTGTTGATATGCCTAAGGACTGGCCTTCCCCTACCACAATATCTGCTCCATAATCGGCGGGTTCCTTGAGGATTGCCAGGGAGATGGGGTCTACAACCGTGATGTACAATCCGCCCTTTTTGTGGGCGATTTCCCCCATTTCTTTCACCTTTTCCAATGCTCCGAAGAAATTGGGCTGTTGAACTATAACCCCTGTGGTCTGGTCGTCCACCAGTTCACTAAGGGCCTCCAAATCGGTTATCCCATTAGTGTAGGGGGCTTCCGCTACCTCAATCTGTTGGCCGTGGCAATAAGTTTTCAGCACAGCCCGGTAAGCGGGGTGAACAGTAGAAGAAACCACAATCTTCTTCCGCCGTTGGCTCTCGCAGGCCATTAATACCGCTTCCGCCATAGCGGTGGCCCCGTCATACATGGAGGCATTGGCGGCATCCATGCCGGTCAGCTCACAGATCATGGTCTGGTATTCAAAGATAGCCGTCAGGACACCCTGGCTGATTTCCGGTTGATAAGGGGTATAGGCCGTATAAAACTCAGATCTTTGCAGCATATGGTTAACCGCCCTGGGGATAAAGTGGTCGTAAGACCCCGCTCCCAGAAAAGATACGTAATCATTGAGGTTGCCGTTCTTCTGGCTTAAGTCCTCAAGATGCCTGGTTAACTCCAGTTCGGACAGCGGCCCGGGAATGTCTAAAGGTCTTTGGAGGCGAACCTCCGGAGGAATATCGGCAAAAAGCTCCTCCATGGATGCCACCCCAATGGTTTTTAACATTTCCCGGCGGTCTTCTTCGGTATGGGGCAGGAAGTTCATCTTACCCCTCCTCCGCAAACAACTTCTCATAGTCTTCTGCAGAGAGCAGTCCACCCAGTTCATCGGCGTCCTTTATTTCCAACACCACCAACCAGCCCTTGCCGAAGGCATCCTGGTTCACTATTTCCGGAGAGTCTTCCAGGGCGGTATTAACCTCTAACACTTTTCCGCTTACAGGAGCATAAATATCAGATACGGCTTTGACTGATTCGATGATCCCCATGGTATCATGGGCCGCAAATTCCACCCCTACTTGGGGTAACTCTACGAAGACCACATCCCCCAACAGGCTTTGGGCCAGGTCCGTTATGCCGATGACAGCTTTGTTCCCATCCACCTTAATCCATTCATGTTCTTGGGTATACTTCAGATTTTGCGGATTATTCATATGAATCAAGCCTCCCTTTTATAAAACGGTGTTTTCACCACTTTTGCCTTTACCCCTTTGCCCCTTATAACCACTTCTATTTCAGCCCCCAGTAAGGCAAATTGGGCATCCACAAAACCAAGACCGATGTTTTTATCCAGGGATGGGGCATAGGAACCGCTGGAAACCCAGCCGATTTCCTGACCATTGACGGCTATTGGATAATGACTTCTGGGGATACCCCTTTCCACCATCTCAAAACCAATCAAGCGCCTGGTAAGTCCCTCCTGTTTTTGTTTAACCAAGGCGGCCTTGCCGATAAAGTCTTCCTTATCCAGCTTGACGAAAAGTCCCAAACCTGCTTCCCAAGGGGTTATTTCCGGAGATAACTCTTGGCCGTAAAGAGGTAACCCGGCCTCGAAACGCAAAGTATCCCTAGCACCCAAACCAATGGGTAAGATTCCTTCATCTTTGCCTGCATCCAATATTTTTTCCCACATTTGTCCGGCAAATTCCGGCCCCGCATAGATTTCGAAGCCATCCTCACCGGTATATCCTGTCCTGGAAACCAGACCTGCCACCCCGTCTACTTTGGCGAAGTCAAACCGGTAATACTTTAAGGAGTTTAAATTATAATCGGTTAACTTCTGTAAAATCACTTCAGCCTTCGGTCCCTGTATAGCAATTTGAGCAGTATGGGCCGAAATGTTAACTACCTGTACATTAAGTTTCTCAGTATTTTCAAGCAACCACTGAAAATCTTTCTCGGTATTCGAAGCATTTACCACTAGGTAATAATGATCCTCCGCTAGCTTATATACCAGCAAGTCATCCATCACACCCCCATTCTCGTAAACCATGGGACTATACAGGATTTGTTTAACCGCCAACTTGGCAGCGTCATTGGTAATTACTTTATTGACCAATATCAGGGCATCCGGGCCCTGAACATCAATTTCCCCCATGTGGGAAACATCGAAAAGACCGGCCTTACCCCTTACGGCCCGGTGTTCCTCCAGGATGCCGGAATATTGTACAGGCATCTCCCAACCACCGAAATCCACCATTTTGGCACCCAAAAGGCGGTGTTTCTCATTAAGGGGCGTCTTTTTCAAATTTTCCTTGGCCATATCTTTCACCTCTTTTAATACTATTAATATAACCATAAATCGAAATAAGGACAGAAATAAACAGCAAATTAAAAATGCTTTTTACTTCTGTCCTCTTATCTTAAATATAAACCGCTTTAGCCTGCTATTGAACTAATTCTTCTTTAAATTCGATGGAGTGAACCAGCCATTGATCATTTTGTTTAACTAAGGTAAAAGTAGCATCATATTTTAATTTTTGCACCTTGTCTAATGGCTTTTTAGTATTAACATCAAGATATTGAAAGGACCATACCTCTTTAGTTTTGGCCTTTGCTTTGGGTAAACCACCTATATCTAAAGGGTTTCTGGGCTTAGTACCTTTTTCCACAACTTTTTCAATGTTAATATCGACAAATTCAAGTTTCTCCATCTTAGCTTGGACAATCTTATTTTCTTTTTTCATCACCGAAGTAAAGATAAGAACTCTGCCTAATTCCTTTTCCGTGGCCAAACCTTCGAGTATGGTGGTATTTTGACTTTCCAGGGCTATAGGCAAATTATTATTATATTTACGGATTACCGTCTGGATGTTTTTTTCTTCGCCGCTTGGTCCACAACCGGTTAACAATATTGAAAGAAGAATTAAAATACTTAGCCTATAAAATCTCATCTTTTACCTCCGTAACTGTTCAAGAAATATAAGGTGCGTGTTCACTTGCATAGATAATTCCAACTCCCAATAAAGCGAAGATGAGAACCAAAAAAGCAAACAGCGAGAACCAGGCTGCCCTGCTTCCCCGCCACCCGTGGATACGTCGAAAGTGTAAATATAGACCATAGATGGCCCAGGAAATCAGGGACCAAACTTCTACCGGATCCCAACTCCAGTAGCTGCCCCATGCATTGTTGGCCCAGATGGAACCTGATGCAATCATTATACCTATCATAACAAAACCAAAA
>JAJZSN010000051.1 GCA_021849745.1 Bacillota bacterium
TGGTAGGTGTCGGTGTCGGCGTCCTGGTGGGCGTCGGTGTTACCGTTGGCGTCGGTGTGGGTACCGGGCAGGTGACCCCGGTCAAAGTCTCCCAGGTATCGGCATCCACAATTCCCGTAACCGTAAGACCGTTTAATTGTTGATAATCTAAAACCGCATTCCTGGTGGCAGTTCCAAAGATACCATCAACTGCCAGGTTATACTCTCCGGCTTCATTTAATGCAATTTGCAATTTCCTAACCACAGGGCCCTGACTGCCTAAAAGCAGTATCGGGCAAGTAAACTCTGGAATAACCGGGGCCACGGCCACCCCCAAAGCCAGCCAGGTTGCTCTATCTACCACCCCGGCTTGCTGAGGTAAACCGAACCTTGCCTGAAACTCGGCCACAGCAACCTTGGTTGCCATATCGAATATTCCGTTTACCTGCAAATCCTTGTTAAAACCCTTGTCAAGCAACAAGCGCTGTAATCTGCTCACCACCGGGCCTGTATCCCCCAGACTCAACTCAGGAAGAACTTCCGGTACCGGCGTCGGTGTCGGAGTAGGTGTCACCTGAATAAAGGGGGCAAAGAAAATCTGCCCCGGCAGTGGAACAATGATAACCTGTCCGGGAAAAATCTTATTAGGGTCGCTAATCTGGGGATTGGCATTAATTAGATCCACCAGCTTAATTCCGAACTTCCTGGCGATGGACCACATGGTATCGCCCGGCTGAACGGTATAGTTCATAAAATCCTCTCCTCCCTAAAAAGGAATGCCAAACTTGCGGAAAAACCAATCATCGTTATACAGGCGAAGCTTGCGGTATAAACTCCGCTTCTCCATAACATCACTAAAAAACGACCTGGTCAATGTTTTTTCTATGACCGGCTGGTTTTTCAGAAGCTCTATCACCCTCTCCACCCTTTTTTCATTAAAATGAAGCAAAGCCATCCTTAACAAATTGTAATTCACATGCTCCATCAACACCCGGTAAGGGTGGAATTGGCGAAACACATGCAAAACCTTGACTCCGGGTTGTACCCAAACCTGATACCCCAGAAGCCAAAGCTTAATGGAAAACTCAATATCTTCGTACCCCCAAACCTGAAACCCTGATTCAAATCCCTGGGACCTCTGGAAAACTCCCCTTCTCACTGCCAGACAAGCTCCCGGCCCTACTGCCACCGGCGATATTTGAACCATATCGGTATACCAGACCACGCCTAGAGTTTCATTCAAACTTTGGCCGTAACCTACGTTCGCCACATTGTCAGATGGAGCTATAGCGGGACAAATCACATCCAACCGGCGGTTATGTAGAGGCTCTAATAAATTATCCAACCAATGATTCTCCACAAAAATATGGCCATCACAAAAAACGAGAATTTCTCCTTGAGCCTTTTTGGCCCCCTCATTGCGCGCCTGGGCCGACCCCACCCCCGACGTCCTAACCAGCTTAATGGGATACCTATCTGTTAACCCAACACAACAATTATCCTCTGAAGCATCATCCACCACGATAATCTCATACTCAGTCCGGTTGTGGGCAGCAGTTAGTGAAGCCAGAGTATCATCAATGTACTTCCCCTCATTTTTGCATGGGATAATTATTGAAACCCGTGAATTTAAACCCATGGCCCACCCCCTATGACTAATTAAACCTACCCGGTACTTTTTTCCCGGTATCTATTGTTATCATATGTACCAGGTAAGCCGGTTGGTGCATAGAATGTGTCAAGGTTATAAACAATTGTGCTTGACCCATTAACCCGGCCTAGGAGGTGCTCGCCTTGTCAGGTCTAACCAGTATCATCATCCTGGCTTGGAATCAATTAGAATATACCAAACTATGTCTTGACAGCATCTTCCACTACACTAGGCCCTCATACCAGTTGATTCTGGTGGATAACGGTTCCACCGATGGCACAACCCAATTCTTTCACTCCTTGGAAAATAACAACTTGACCGCGACCCACCGGCCCGAAAATATAGCCATTATCTATAATCAAAAAAACCTGGGCTTTCCTGCCGGGGTCAATCAAGGCATAAAAAAAGCCCAGGGTGATTACCTGCTGCTCCTCAATAATGATACCATTGTAACCCCTAACTGGCTGGAAAATCTTCTTAAATGTCTGACCTCTTGTCCTTTTATCGGTCTGGTGGGGCCCCGATCCAATTTTGCCGCCGTAACCGGACTGGACGGTTTAGTTTTAAACAACCCGGAAGAAATAGAGGTCTTTGCCAGACAGTTCAACCAGCCTGACCCGAATAAATGGTTCCCGGTAGAATGGCTTCCCGGCTTCTGCTTACTCATCAAAAAACAGGCCCTTGATACAATAGGCCTGTTAGATGAAAAGTTTCAATATGGATTTATGGAAGACGTTGATCTGGGCCGCCGCGCCAACCAATCCGGCTTTGTCAACATGTGCACCGGCGACACCTTCGTCTACCACTTCGGCAGCCGAACCTTCACCGGCAACGGCCTTGACATAGGCCGGATTTGGAAAGAAAATGAAGCAAGGTTTTTGGAAAAGAAATAACTTAACGATGGTTATGATTTCTTATTCTCTCCCAAAGCACTAAATAAATCAAGGGAAAGATTATATACACGGCAGTGGTAGCAGCTTGTACAACCCCCGAGTCATTTACAATAAAACCAACAACACTAGCTACTATAGCGGCTTTAACCCCCAGAAAAATATACTTATGCTCCCGTTCAATAGTTCTAAAAATCCCTTTTGGATAAAACATGAAAAATGTTAACCCCACTATTACAGCCATCAAAACTCTGCTCCAAATTGAATATTGTATCAGTTTCCAATTCATCGAGAGTTTACGTACAATAATGTGCCAACCTTCCTCCCAGCCGCCCTGTAACAATTGTCCCATGGCTAAACCAATATGGGATTTCCCTGCCCCGTTAATTTTTTGATCCAAAACAGCTCCCAAAAACAATATCGTAACTATACCGAGAACTACTATTATCACCCTCCCGGGGGTTACTCCATCGGCTGTTCTTAGCATATCTAATGATTAATAATGAAAATGCAATTGCAATTATCTCTAAGACAGCAGTGGTTTTCAGTAAGGGGGGTCTTTGAACATATGTCAATACCACCCTGTCGTTCAAATTATTAAGGTATTCCAAACCTTCATTAGTTCTAATACTTTTTGCCGGTCTACCGGACATCTCAGCCGGTATTTTAACACCATAAAAATCCAGTATTGTGGGGGCAACATCAGTATATTCTTCCAATCTTGATAAATCACCAAGCTCAACAACCACTAAAGAATGATTTTTCATTAAATCAAAAGTCTTTTGTAACACCCCGTCATAATCTGTTCTAAAACCAATTGGAAAATGATAAACATATTCCGAAACATGATAAAAACGCCCTGCCCAATAACCTCCGGTTGTTCTTTGACCGTTGGCTATTGTCATATGAGTATTTGCCGGTTCCCTAGGGCCTAAAGTATTTGTGTTCATTAAGCCAACTGAACTATGATTTAGAAGTTTAAGAATATTGGGCATTGTTTTTCCATTTATATCTTTTAAACTTAATTTATCAACCACTAAAATAACCTGTTTGGGTTCTTTTACTCCTTCCTTTGGCAAGGCGGAAGTTGGGAAAATTAAAAGCGTGGCGATTATAAAGACTAAAATATATACTTTATTAAACAATATTCGCACCCTCTCATATCTAACAGTTCGAGCTAATAATTTATCCCCAAGGTCAATATATTTTACATAATCTTTTATAAAAATACAAGTTCAACCTGGAATCATCCCCAGCTTACTATGTATAACTTCTCTTGATAAGTAAAAAGCCTAGGCGGCCGCCCAAGCTTCTCTAATTCTTCAAATGGAATGGAACACTGGCTATTACTACGTCTTTTCTTAATAATAATAATGTTTTAAGCAATAACCCTGTCTGGTTGTGCAAAAAGTATTGCCACCATTTACGGGTAACGAACTCAGGTACCAAAACAGTAATTAACTCTCCCGGACCGGTCTTTGCTTCCTCGCTATTAATATAATCCAGCAACGGAGTTAAAACCGAACGATATGGTGAAGGTAAAATTACCAACTTGATATCCGGCTCAAATTCAGCCCACTTTTTCTTTAATTTATCGACTTTTTCTTCATCCATACCCACATTAACAGCCACAATATCAGGAGATAAAGTTTTGGCGTACTCGATAGTATGGGCAACCACTCTAGTTAAACTGGCTATGGGGATAATGATTTTTTGCCGGGTCGGCTTAACAAGAGCTTCCCCGTGAAAAGCCAATTCCTTTGCAACATCTTGGTAGTGGCTGTGGATTTTCCTGAACAGTAAAACCAGGGCCGGAATTAGAACAATTACCATCCACGCACCGTGGGTAAACTTGGTAACGGCAATAACCACCAGTACTGTGGCTGTAACCACCATTCCCAATCCGTTCACCAAAGTGTGGGGTAGCCAACCCGGTTGCTTTTGGCGTATCCACCGAGATACCATCCCTGCTTGAGATAATGTAAAGGATAAAAATACCCCAACCGCATACAAAGGTATAAGGGAATGCACCTGACCTTCGTAGAGGATAACTAATATTGATGCTACCGTAGACAAAACTATTATACCATTGGAATAAACCAACCGGTCCCCCCGCATTGCCATTAGCCTGGGCAGAAATCCATCCTGCCCTAGAATAGAAGCTAATAAGGGGAAAGCGGCAAAACAAGTATTAGCAGCTAAAAACAAAATCAAAGCAGTACTAATTTGAACTAGATAATATAATATATTTCGGTCAAATATCTTGGCTGCTATTTGGGAAACCACCGTTTCTGTTGACTAGGGGAGATATGATAGAGGTTGGCTAAAACCGTAACTCCGCCGAACAGCACTACGATAATACAGCCCATCATTATCAGGGTAATGACTGCATTTCTTGATTCGGGCTTTTTAAACATAGTTACACCATTACTAATAGCCTCCACCCCGGTCAAAGCAGTTGACCCTGATGAAAATGCTCTCAACAAGAGAAACAGGGTAACACCCCCAGGTAGTGCGGCGGAAGGCATTTCCGGGATGGGCGGTTGTCCGTTTAAGTAAATTTTAGTAATACCCACTACTATCAGCAGAAATATACTGGCCACAAAGATCTAGGTAGGAATAGCGAATATTGTTGCCGATTCAGTAATGCCCCTAAGGTTTAATACAGTCAAAATCCAAATAAAAGCTACAGCAATAATAACCTATAGGCCCCTCCCCCTGAGGGATAGGCGTATATAGTTTGCCTATAAGAAAGAACTAGAATTACTAATAGCCCAAGAATAGCCGCAGCAATTGGGATGGAATAGGAGAGGGCTGCTGTCCCTACTAACACTAGGATTAATAGAATTTCTTCTGTAGCGTAGGCAACCGATGACAAAGCATCAGAAGAAAATACCGCTAATGCTTTCTTTTTACTAAGACGTTCACTAGCTAACTGAGCAGTATCCATGGGTCTACCAATGAGAAATTGCTTAAGAAACCGCAACAAATTAGGTCACCTCAATAATATTTTGATAAGAAACGGCTATTTATTAAATCCGCGAAAATTAAGAAAAACCCCAAATGGGGTTACCGTCAAAAGCCAATAGAAAACCAAAAAACAGGTTGACCATTGTTCATCTCCCCTTTCAACGGACTCGATTTTTCTTCGTTTTTCTACAGTTTGCGTTATAATGAGGGTTTTGAGATTAAAAATAACTTCAAAAACTCGACCCCTTGTGTAAAGGGGTCGAAACTTAATCCAAAACAAGTTTGCCGGGTTGCGCCACAAGGGGCTTCCCGCAGAATTCGAGTTGCGGTTATTGTCCCCTCTCATCTACCTCCACTTCCAACCGGGGCCAAGCAAAATCCTGCCATTTCTCTGGCAGGATTAATTAATGGTAATTTATTTTAGCGTTTAATTGAGGATTGCTGTAATAACTACTGATTCACCTTGTTTTTTAACACATTCGATTTTTCTAAGATAAACGGCCTACCGCCTGGGCCACCGGTCTCAATTCCTCCAATAAATTGGCAAAATTCTTGGGTGTTAAAGACTGGGCCCCATCACAAAGGGCCTCCTCCGGGTTAACATGAACCTCGATGAGTAACCCGTCGGCCCCGGCGGCTATAGCCGCCTTAGCCAGAGGGTTAACCATCTCCCACTTACCGGTAGCATGACTGGGGTCTACAATCACCGGTAGGTGAGAAAGTTCCTTGGCCGCCGGGATGGCGCTGATATCCAGGGTATTCCTGGTATGGGTCTCAAAGGTCCTGATTCCCCGTTCACAAAGAATGACCTGATCATTCCCTCCGGCTAGGATATATTCCGCTGCCAGCATCCATTCTTCAATAGTGGCCGACAAACCCCTTTTGAGCAGCACCGGCTTATTGGTCAGCCCCGCTTCCCTTAACAGGGCGAAGTTCTGCATATTACGACTGCCAATCTGAATTAGATCGGTATACTCACAGATAAGTTCCAAATCCCTTGTATCCATGACCTCGGTTACAATTGGCATCCCCGTTAATTCCCGGGCCTCCGCCATATATTTTAGCCCTTCTTCAGCCAAGCCCTGGAAGGCATAGGGTGAGGTACGGGGTTTAAAGGCCCCACCCCGTAGAATGTTGGCCCCCATATTTTTCAGGATTTGGGCTATTTCCAGAACCTGCTCCCGGGTTTCCACCACACAGGGACCGGCCATCACCACCAGTTCATCACCACCGATGTTCACATCCCTTACCCGGACTACAGTGTTATGTTGTTTATTTTGTTTTGCTGTCAAGCGATACGATTGTCTCACCGAAGCCTCCTAATTCCCGGCATCCTTTAGGGCCCCTTTCAATTGGGCGGTAAAACCTTTAACCGCCTCAATGGACTCCTCGGATGCACCCTTTTCCCCAATTATCTTCACAATGGCGCTACCCACAATTACTGCATCACTTAAACGCGCCATGGCCTTAGCCTGTTCCGGGGTGGAGACCCCGAAGCCCAGACCCAGGGGTTTATCTGTATTTTTACGAATGGTAGCTATGAAACCGTCTATATCACCGGCCACTTCCTGGCGCATTCCCGTTACCCCGGTTACTGAAACACAATAAACAAAACCTCTGGCCTCCCGGGTAATTTCCTTGATTCTGTCCTCGGTGCTGGTTGGGGCCAGTAAAGGAATCAAGGCAACCGAACTCTCGGCCAGAGTCGGCCTAATCAGGTAGGTTTCTTCCTGGGGCAGATCCGGAATAATCAGTCCGTCTACACCCACTTCCTCACACTTGACAACGAAAGCTTCCGCACCATATTGGAGGATGGGATTCACGTAGGTCATTAAGGCAAGGGGCACCTGACTTTGCTGTCTTATATTGGCCACCGTGCGGAAAATCTTCTCTAAGGTAATACCGCCCTTTAAGGCCCTCTGGGATGCCTCCTGTATCACCGGCCCATCGGCCAGAGGGTCAGAATAAGGAATACCCAGTTCCACGATATCGGCCCCGGCCTGTTCCATGGCTAGAACCAGTTTTTCGGTGGTTTCCGTATTAGGGTCTCCGGCGGCAATGTATGTTATTAAACCTTTTTCACCTTTTTGGCGAAGTTGTATAAATCTCTCCTCAATGCGATTTGCCATCTATTCCACCTCCAATATCCGGGCCACCTGTTGGACATCCTTGTCGCCGCGACCGGAGAGGCAAACCACTATTACAGCCTCTTTCGACAATGTAGGGGCCAACTTGACCACCTGAGCCAAGGCATGGGAACTCTCCAGAGCGGGAATAATCCCTTCGGTACGGCACAAGACCTGAAATGCCTTTAAGGCTTCTTCATCGGTGACCGCCTCGTAACTTACCCGTCCGGTGTCTTTCAGATAGGCATGTTCCGGGCCGACTCCCGGGTAATCAAGACCGGCAGATACGGAATGGGCTTCGATAATCTGCCCGTCCCCGTCCTGCAGGATAAAGCTCATGGTGCCGTGGAGAACCCCAGGGGTGCCTTTGTTCAGGGAAGCGGCATGTTTATCGGTATCAACACCATGTCCCGCAGCTTCAACCCCGACTAACTTAACCTCCCCATCTTCCAGAAATGGGTAGAACATACCCATGGCATTGCTGCCACCCCCCACACAAGCCAGCACATAATCCGGGAGGCGTCCTTCCTGCTCCAGAATCTGGACCCTGGTCTCCTTACCGATAATCGCCTGGAAGTCCCGCACCATCATGGGCCACGGGTGACAACCGGCGGCGGTGCCGAAGATGTAGAAGGTATCCCGGACATTGGTCACCCAATAGCGGATGGCCTCATTACAGGCGTCCTTCAGAGTCTTGCTGCCTGAAATAACCGGCTGAACTTTGGCCCCCAGCAGCTTCATGCGGAAGACATTTAGCTCCTGGCGTTTAATATCCTCTTCCCCCATGAAGATGGTACATTCCAGGCCAAACTTGGCGGCCACGGTGGCGGTAGCCACCCCATGCTGGCCAGCCCCGGTCTCGGCGATGACCCTGGTCTTGCCCATCCGTTTGGCCAGGAGGGCCTGGGCCACAGCATTGTTTATTTTATGGGCGCCGGTGTGATTCAGGTCTTCTCTTTTCAGGTATATTTTGGCCCCGCCCAGATGCTGGGTCAGACCCTCGGCATAATACAAAGGGTTTTCCCGACCCACATACTGACGCAAGTAATAGTCCAGTTCTTTTTGAAAATCCGGATCTGCCTGGGCCTCCCGGTAAGCCTGCTCCAGTTCGATGAGGGCCGGCATGAGGGTCTCAGGTACGAATCTTCCCCCGAAGATACCGAAATGCCCATTGCTATCCGGTTGATTATATACAGTCATTGATATTCCCCCTTACTTGCCGGATGAATTGCATAATCTTGGCCGGGTCCTTGATACCATCGGTTTCCACACCGCTGCTCACATCCACCCCGTAGGGCCTGGTTGTAACCACGGCGTCCCTCACATTCTCCGGATTCAAACCTCCGGCCAGAATTATGGGTTTACCGTATTCCTTGGCCTTCAAAGCCAAGTCCCAATTGAAGGTTTCCCCTGTTCCACCGGCTTGGCCGGGCCGGTATGTATCCAGGAGAAAACCGGCTATCCGGCACCGGTCGGAAGGGATTTGGCTGTAAACCCCCAGGATCTCCAGGCTGGCCTCATCCTTAACCCTAATGGCCTTAACCACCGGCCGCTGCAAGCCCCGGCAATATTCCGGCGTCTCAGAACCATGGAGTTGGATAACATCCAGGCCGCAATAAGCGGTAATTTCCTCCAACCTTTCCCTGGGTTCATCCACGAATACTCCTACTTTGGCCACATAAGGAGGTAATTCCCTAATAATGTCCCGGGCCTCCTTGGGAGCAACCTGTCTGACGCTCTGAGCAAAAACAAATCCCAAGGCATCGGCTCCTGCTTCAACGGCGGCCATGGCCATGGACAGATCCTTAAGACCGCAGATTTTCACCCGTACCATTAGCCCACCGCCTTTTCATCAACGGTTCCCAGCAGAATCCCGGTCTGGCGACCGATATCATCCTGGCGCATCAGGGCCTCCCCTACCAACATAGCGTTAATCCCGTGGGCAGCAAGCTTCTCAACATCGGCCCTGGTATTAATCCCGCTTTCACTCACCACCAGTATCTCCCGCCGTTGGATAAGCTCCTTGAGCCGGAAAGTAGTGTCTAAATCGGTCTTGAAGGTATTTAGGTTACGGTTATTGATACCGATAATCCGGGCCGGAGTGGTCAACACCCGCTCCAGTTCTTCCTGGGTGTGAACCTCCACCAGGCAGTCTAAACCGAGAGCACCGGCAATGTTATGGAACTCCGTAAGCTCTTCATCACTGAGGATAGCGGCAATCAGCAATACGGCGTCTGCCCCAACCGCCCGGGCCTGGTAGATTTGATAGGGATCGATAAGAAAATCTTTGCGCAATAGAGGCAGGTGAGTTACTTTCCTGACCTGGGCCAGGTAATCCAGGTGGCCCTGAAAGAATTCTTCATCGGTGAGGATGGATATAGCCGCTGCCCCCGCCTTGGTATAAATCTGCCCGATGGCCACCGGATCAAAGTCGGCCCTAATAACCCCTTTGGAAGGCGAAGCCTTCTTGATTTCGGCGATAAGAGCCACCTCCCCAGGTTTATTTAGAACCTGGTATAACGACCGAGTCGGCGGCAGTTGGGCTATGGCTTCCTCAAGCTGTTCCTGAGAAGTTTGCCTTTTATGGCTTACCACTTCTTGTTTTTTCTGTTGCACTATTTTTTGTAAAATACTCATATGCTTCTCCTGTTTGATTTTTTAGCTGGTGGCTTGTGGCTTGTGGCTTGTAGCTTGTAGCTTTAATGATATTCTTGAGGGTACTTTTTACCCTTGAGAAAGTCTTACAAGCTATAAGCTACCAGCTACCAGCTATGAGCTAAAAGCTATAAGCTACTAGCTACGAGCTACGAGCTATGCCCCCGCTGCTGCCTGGCTGTATGTAATCAACTGCTCCAGTTTGGCCAAAGCGGCTCCGGAATCAATAATCCGTGTAGCGATGGCAATTCCCTCGGAAAGGTCTTCCGCTTGCTCACCGGCAACAAGTCCTAGGGCTGAGTTAAGTACAACCGCATTCCTCCGGGAATTTTTCCGGCCTGAGAGAACCTCTCGGGTTATCACGGCGTTCTCTTGGGGGGTTCCCCCAACCAAAGCTGAAAGGGGCGCACTGGCCAACCCTAAATCTCCGGGCTTGACTTCAAAAGTCCTTACTTCCCCCTTCACAACCTCCGAGACCCTGGTTGGCCCTGACAGGGAAGCCTCATCCAAACCGCCATGACCATGGATGACGAAAGCCCTCTTCACACCCAACCGGGCAAGTACCCCGGCTAGAACCTCAGTTAATGCCGGATTATATACCCCGATTACCTGGGCCTGAGCACCCGCAGGGTTGGTTAACGGACCCAGGATATTGAAGATAGTCCGCACCCCAATCTCCCGCCGGGGCCCTATAGCATACTTCATGGCGCCATGAAGGGCGGGAGCAAAAAGGAACCCGATCCCAATGTCATCTAGGCACCGGGAAACCGTTTCAGGATTAAGGTTCAAATTAACCCCCAAGGCCTCCAGAACATCGGCGCTGCCGCTCTTACTGGATACCGACCGGTTACCATGTTTGGCCACCGGCAAACCTGCCCCCGCCAAAACAAAAGCGGTGGTGGTGGAAATATTAAAGGTATGGGCCCCGTCCCCCCCGGTACCGCAAGTATCTATGACCATTGGATGTTTGGTGACAATAGGGGTGGCTTTATCCCGCATCACCCTGGCACAACCGGCAATCTCCTCCACCGTCTCACCCTTCATCCGTAGCCCCGTAATAAAAGCAGCAATCTGAGCATCAGTGGCCTGCCCGGACATGATAACCTCCATCGCCCCCCTAGCCTCTTCCTCGCTCAAATTCTGCTGTTCAATAACCTTAGCAATAGCTTCCTTAATCATTTTCTCTGCTCCTCTCTTCTAAGCTGGACTTTTTGGCAGCTGTCAGCTATCAGCAAAAGACTATTAATTCAAGCTAAAATCTCTTTTACTGACGACTGAAGACTGACGACTAACCCTATTTTAATACGAGAAAATTCCTCAACATTTCCTTACCGTGTTCGGTCAAGATGGATTCGGGGTGGAACTGCAGACCTTCTACTAGATATTCCTTGTGCCGGAGGCCCATGATTTCCCCTTCCTTGGTTTCGGCGGAGATCTCCAGGCAGTCGGGGAGGGATTCCCGTTCCACAATTAGGGAGTGGTACCGGGTGGCGGTAAAGGGTGACGGTAGCCCCTGGAAAATAGTTTTCCCGTCATGGTAGACTTCAGAGGTCTTACCGTGCATGAGGCGCTGGGCCCGAAGAACTTTGCCTCCGAAGACCTGGCCGATGGATTGGTGGCCCAGGCAAACACCTAGGATGGGGATTTCGCCAGCCAACTTCTCGATGACTTCCATAGAAATCCCGGCTTCGTTGGGTGTGCATGGCCCGGGAGAAATAACGATATGTCTGGGATTTAGCTGGACTATTTCTTCTACGGTAATTTTATCATTACGCGCTACCTTGATTTCCTCACCCAGCTCCCCCAGGTATTGAACCAAGTTATAGGTAAAGGAATCGTAGTTATCTATCATCAATATCACAGCATTACCTCCTGTCTGGCTTTAATACAACTTAGCTGTTAACCGATACCTTAAAATCAGGGGAATCATCCTGTTGCAGGGTTTTCAAAAGAGCCTTGGCCTTGTTGATGGTTTCCTCATATTCCTTCTCTGGATCAGAATCGGCCACAATACCCGCCCCGGCCTGAACATAGACCTGGTCACCATGAACCAAAAGGGTTCGGATGGTGATACAGGTATCCATATTCCCGGTGAAACCGAAGTACCCGATGACCCCACCGTAAGATCCCCGTCGGGAAGGCTCCAGTTCTTCAATAATCTCCATGGCCCGCACCTTGGGCGCTCCCGATAGGGTCCCCGCCGGGAAACAAGCCCGCAAGGCGTCAAAATCGCTCTTCCCTTCCTCCAGTTCACCCTGGACATTGGAAACCAGGTGCATTACGTGGGAGTAATTCTCTATCAACATGAAGTCGGATACTCGGACCGTCCCGTATTTGCAGACCCGGCCCAGGTCGTTGCGGCCAAGGTCTACCAGCATCAGGTGTTCGGCCCGTTCCTTGGCGTCTGCCAGCAGGTCTTCGGCTAACAAGCGATCTTCCTGCTGGTTGCGGCCCCGTGGCCTGGTGCCGGCAATGGGCATAGTCTGAACTACCCCGTCCTCTACCCTGACCAGCATTTCCGGTGACGATCCGATGATAATAGTATCTCCAAAGTTCAGGAAAAACAGGTAGGGAGCCGGGTTAACCGTCCGCAGGGAACGGTAGATATCGAAGGGGTTAGCCGCTAAGGGAGCCCGGAAGCGTTGGGACAAAACAACCTGAAAAATATCTCCAGCCTTGATATAGTCCTTGGCCTTTTCCACCATGTGGACGTATTCGTCCTTGGTCATGTTGGAGGTTATCTTAACAGGCTGGTCACTCCTGTTTTGTAGAGGAAAATCTATTCCCCCGCCGTTGAGAATCTTAACCAGACTATTAATGCTTTCAATCCCGGCCTCATAAGCTGCCTCCGGGTTTGCACCCACCCGGGTATTAGCAACGATTTTCAGTTTATGTTTGACATGGTCGAATATCAACACCAGGCCGGTAATTACAAAATGACCGTCGGGAAGTTCCAGTTCATCGGGAGCCGTGACAGGAAGTTCTTCTATGTAACGCACCACGTCATAACCGAAATACCCGACAGCGCCCCCGTAAAACCGGGGTAAACCTTCCATTTGGGGCGCTTTAAAGCGGCCCATAATCTGTTCCAAGGTTTCCAATGGGTTATCGGCCAGTTCCGTGACCTGCCCGTCTTCCTCAATAATTCCCCTACTGTTTTTATTGCGATAAGTTAAAAAAGGTTTAAGCCCCAGAAAAGAATAACGGGCCAGGTTCTCTCCACCTTCAACGCTTTCCAGCAGATATGAAATATTCTCTAAACCAAGCTTAAGGCAAATAGAGATGGGCGTCTCCAAATCAACAACCATTTCCCGGCTCACCGGGATAAGATTGTACTCATGGCCCAGTTTTAAATACTCTTCCTTCGTAGGGTAAAACATTAAATCCTCTCCTTTGGGTAGCGTTGAGAAGGCATAAAAAAACCCAGCACTCAAATGAATACTGGATGGCTTAACAAATGTAGCTCATCTAGTCTCATCTCAGCTCTTCTCAACTCTTCTAATCTCAACAAAACTCTCTCAACAAAACTCTCTCAACAAAACTAAGGTGCTAACTGTTAACTAAAAAACTAATAAAAAAATAACCATAAAACTAAAATTACTAATCTGAATAAACTATACTCAACTAATCTTATAAAGAATATACCACGGCTTAAAACAGGTGTCAATAAAATTCTATCCCGTTTCTATTGAAGTATCGGAGTCCTTCCGATAATCCTGGGGGACATGGGTTGCACCAACAGCTTCTGACGCTATTTTATAGGGTTTTTCCGTAATCTGTGCTCCAGCTTTTTCCTTGTCCGATTGGAATCTTCTCCTTTTATCCGGATAGACGGAAAAAGCTCCGGGAATAAAAACGAGAGCAATAACAGAGGCGATTACAGATACAAAAATCAGGGACAACATAACCCAAAGCATCAGCAACACCCCCAGAAAAAAGTGTTAATTGTTATTATTTTATACCAAAGTTAAGGATAATAAAAGAGCTAATAAATAAATTTTTTTAAACTTTATCCCAGGTTAGTCGTCCATCTCCACTAATAGGGATAATAGGACCAAGAAATTTAGGTTTAGACCCCAAAATTACTTACATAAAGGCTTTATTACGGGCTAGAAATTCCTTGCCCGCCATGTATCTCATTCCTACATAAGGCCGCCTGTCGGCCATAACTCCCGAAACCTTCAGCCCAAGCTGTCTGGCGATATATACTTTTCCCTCTTTATACAATTCCACTCCGGTATCCAGCCTGTCCATCAAAACGGGAGAAACTCCCCCGTTGGGATAAACCCTGGCTCCTAAAACGATAGCCACATAAGCCGGGGCCGCTTCCTTAGGGTTAGCAGTTACCTGCATATTGATTTCCCTGGCAATCGCAACATTAACTAAGAAAGGAGCGGCCACAACCAATAACCCCAATGCTAAAAAACTCTTGGGGTATAACCTCACAGGTCGAAACACTATTTTCGTCCATTTAATTAAACTACTCCATAACCGCCCCATTAAAACCACCCCTAAGTATTAACACCCTCAAGGAGTATTTTGTGACAAATTATTACCCGAAAATACTATATCATTTATCTCGCCTGTGAGGCAAATCTAATTTCTTCCCTTCCCTGACCCAGCCCCAAAACTTCTTAGGCAGATGTTTCTTGGCCAGATTCAAACGTCCCTCTATCCATTGGGTATCGTAATAAGCATCCCAATAGACAGCAAAATCGTCTTCAGGCAGTTCAATCCCCAGTTCCTGCTCATCAATAATACAAATCCGGCTGCCTTCATTTCTGTTTTCCTGCTATCAGCCACGGAACCGGCCCATAAGCAGATTCGTATAAATTATGGGCCTCTTGCAAGGAAAACCCGTCAACATCCAGGACCTCCCCTGTCTGGAAAAGGGTCTGCCGGTAGTCATCACGGTGCATTACCAAACCCTTATGGACCCGGGATAACAGCACCGCTTTGAGGTAAGACCGGGGTTGGGAATGGTGGACTAAGATCATGGTTATCTCTCCAAAACTGTAAATGCAGGGTATTTTCCAGGGAAGCCCGGTGCTTGCCGTTAATCAACAGAAAGGGAGCGGCCCTCTTAACCACCACTCCCATGGATTTTAACTCCTCCAGGGAACTTATCCTAAAGGTTCGCCTGGCTTTGACTATCCGCGAGGCTGAAAGAGGGCCAATACCGGGAATCCGAAGCAAATGATAATAGGTAGCCATGTTAACCTCCAGAGGATACCGATGGATATTGCGAACAGCGGCTGCTGCTTTGGGGTCCACCTCCAGAGAAAGGTTGTCACCGTTATCAAAAGCCATTTCCTCTAAAGTAAAACGATACTGCCGAAGAAGAAAATCCGCCTGATAAAGGCGGTGTTCCCGCAACAATGGAGCAGGGGCCACCTCTTGGAGAGGGGTGCCAGGAATGGGTTGAATCCTGCTAACAATGTCTTCTCTAAAACTCTTTAACCGGCTTAACTTTTTCAATCTCTCCTGGTTAGGGGCCTCGATATTGATGGAAACCCTATCAGCCAAATCGGCGGCCTGCTCCAGATAATTTAAAGAACTCCATAAATAACCGGGCCAACTCTTCAGGTCTAAAGGATGTCCGGGGTATATCCCGCTGGGCCCGATTGGGACAATAAAAGCAATCCTTCTGGCAAGCGTTGGTCATCAGCACCCTGAATAAAGAACATTAGTTCTATTGTCAAGAATAAAAAAAGCGCCCTTAGTTTGCTATAACACTGTGGGCACATTTTTATCCTTTTCCAAATTCCAGAAACCCTGCTACGGCCCCGGTTATAAAGGCAAACAACCAGGCAATGTAGATCACCAAACTGACCCGGTGAAAGGCACAATTAGCCACCCTGGCCTTGTTAAAAAGGGTAGCCAGAACCGCCAACAGAAAATGAAAAGCCATTCCCCATAAAGAAATATACCCCGAAAAATTATGCCAATCAGTGGTCTTGCCGTGGATAATGGCATACTCATTCATTTCCATGGTTGCCAGGTAATCAAGGGCCAACCCCAGCCCAAAAGCCATCAGGTGCCTAATGTGAAGCCCGTGTTTCCTTCCGTTTAAAACTGCATAAGTATAAAACCCCAGGGCCACAAACATTCCCACGATGGCCAAAATCATGTTCATACCCATTGCTAATCAACCAGTTCCCCTTTGGCCACGAGCTGGACCCGGCCCCCCACCAGAATCCGGTAATCATCCTCTTGACGACTCCCTGACAGGTACAAAATAGACTTACGGCCGATCTCATAGCCCTGTTCCACCCTAACTTCCAGGGGACCTGGGCCGAAGTAGTCATACTTCATCAAATACCCGGCCAGACAGCCGTTGGCACTCCCGGTGGCCGGATCCTCCGGCACCCCGTAATAATGGCCGAACATCCGGGCGTTCAACCGGTTATCCGGTTCATATGTCTCCGGGCAGAAAAGGAAAAGAGCCTTGGCCTCCTGGCCGCCCACCAAGTCCATTAAACCGGCGACATCCACCTTAGCTTTTTTGATGTTCGCCAGGTTTTTCAGGGGCACAAGCAAAAAAGGCAGCCCCGTGGAAACCTCCTGCACCGGGTACCTTTGGTCAAGGTCGGCGGGTTCCAGGTTAAGAATCCCGGCTATTCTGTCCGGCTCTATTACTTTCCCAAACACAGGATTTACCTGTTTCATGGTTAGCAGGTCCGGTTTTCCCGCTTCATTGTAAGTAAAATCTACTGGAATCACATCAACTATGTAGTATTCTCTTGTCATATTGACACTCCCCCCTCAAGGTTATGACAAAATTATACTGCAAACCCTTGCTGATGCCAAGTCATTTCCTCACCTACCAAAAGAGACCCGGTTGACCGGGCCTCTCATAGTAGAAATCTATTTTTTCTTACCTACAGCCTTATTAGCCAACAACTCTGCCTGGCGGGACGAATCTATGGATTTGCCCAAAGTCTCCAGGGCCAGGGCCGGGTTGTGGAAACCGGTACTGTTCTCGGCAGCCACAAAATCCCATCTCCACTGCCCTTGCACCACCAATTCCTGGGCCTGCTTAACCAATTGCCGGTCGGCCCCGGGGGTATAGACTGCTTTATTCACAGCCTTATGGGCAGAGTCGGAAGCCTTTTCCGCCTGGAGCAATAGGTCAAAGGTTTTCTTCTGGGTGAAATTCACCCTCTGCTGCAGCCAGTCGGTACCGTTTCTGTGACAAGCCCCACAGGACTGTTCCAGGGTTTTCAGCGGGCTGGTCCACTGGTGGGAAGAAATCTTGTTCTTGCCCACCTTCTGATAAGGCATATGGCAATCGGCACAGGCCACCCCGGCGGTTCCATGGGTACCGGTAGACCACATCTCAAACTCGGGATGCTGGGCTTTCAACATCTTGGCCTTGGAATCGGGATGCTCCCAATCGCTAAAATCAATTTCTTTGTAATATTTCTCGATGTCATCAGGACTGAATCCTTTATCCCAGGGGAAGGTAACTTCCTTGGTATCTTTCTTAAAGTAGTATTCTACGTGGCACTGGCCGCATACGTAAGACCGCATCTCCTGGCGGCTGGCTTTGTTGACGTCAACCCCGCGGGCGGCCATGGCTTTAACAAAAGCAGGCCGGGTCACTTTTAGGGCCATAGTCTTATTATCGTGACAATCGGCACAAGCAATGGAATGGTTGGTTGCCTTGGAAATCTCGCTAAAAGGGGCCGAATAATACTGCAGACCCATTTTATCAATCAAACCCGGTACCGCAGGAGACTTACAGGTCATACATGAACCGGTGGTCGTAGGACCAACCCGCTTAATTTCCCTGACATCCTGAAGGGCATAAGTATGTCCCCGGTCTTCATTGTATTCCTTGGCAAAACCGTAACCCTTGTAGAGTTCGGGTAACAAAGGCTCCTTTTTATATTTGGAAACCTTATCCGAACCACCGTATTCCGTCATGCCCCCTTCATTGTTCTTGAGATAGCTGGCATAATGGTTAGGAAAGGCTTTTCCCCATACTGCGGGGTCCAGTTCCCCATCGGGAATACTGGCAGCGGGTTGAACTGCGGCAATGGTTTTATCAGATGGACCACATCCGGCTAAGAAGGAAATGCCAAGGACGATGACTACCAGAAACAGATAGGATAATTTTCGAGACTTGATCAATATAACCACCCTTTCAATATGTCTTTTAAATCACAAACTTTACTATAAGTACTTAGGAACCGTGGGGGGTACTACGATGACATTCGAAACAATACTTACCTCCACCCATCCGGGTGTCTCCAACCAACTCCCCATGGCAACGGACACAGTTTTCCTGCAGGATTTTCCTGCTTTTCTCCAAGGCCCTGATGTTATCCGGGATTTGGCCGGTGGTATTGAAATAAACGTGTCCCAAGCCGCTGGTGGCTTTGAAAAAAATCTTTTCTACCGATCCTGACGGAGCATGACAGTCATTGCATCCCGCTGCCCTGCCGTGGGCCGAGTGTCCCCAGGATGCCTGCATTGGTTCCATTACGTGACAAGAAGCACAAAAACCCGGTTGTTCGGTGTATTTCATCCCGGCAGCCGTCCCTCCTAACACTACAAGCAGCAAACCCAGGGAAAGCAGAATCATTTTGGTCAAATTTTTACCGCCGTAACCCATAACTCACCCCCTCTCTGGTGTTGGTTCGTAGTTCATAGTTCGTAGTTCGTAGTTCGTAGTTTTTTGTGCATCACTCCAGTCTTTATAACCATTCGCTACAAAGGCTGTGGCTCCGCCGGGCGGGTGGAGGGTTCCGGTTAGCATCATCCCGATGATGGCGAAGGTCACTCCTAAGGCCAGACTCCACCAGCTAAGTCCAGTCAGATAAGAGATTCCCACACCCATCAGGGCTGAAATGAAATGGCCCCCGATGACATTACGAGGCTGGGCCATGGGCACATGGCAGGCAGCATAAAGAAGCACGGCAGAAGCCCCAAATGAAGGGACTAGCAAAGGTATCCTGAACCGGGTGGTCAAAAAGGCTACCACTGCGATCCCCGCAAAACTGCCTAAGGCAGTCCAAAAGATTTCCCGCCAACTGTAACCTGCAATTTTTTTCATCTTCTCACTTCTCCGTTGTATTTGTAACTATTTTAACAAGCTTAACAAAAAACTACTGTAATCCTAATCCGCAAATTACGTGATTAGAATCACACTCGGAAATAATTAAAAGGACTTCACCCTAAAGTAAAGTCCTCATCTTACAACCAACTTTTTAATTTATCCATATCGGTAATGGTAATCAATTGACTTTCCACCGAGATGGCCTTGTCTTTGCGCAAATCACCCAGAATCCGGTTAGCCGTTTCCCGGGCCGTCCCCACCAGTTTGGCCAACTCCTCGGTGGTCAAGGGAACCTTGATGGTCAGCCCCGCCTCTGTCTCTTCCCCAAAGGCTTTGGCCAGGCTATAAATCCTACTGGCCACCCGCTGGTGGGCTGTCTTGGTAGATAAGTTGCGTACCTGACGGTAAGCCCGCCGTAGGTTTTTGCAGACCATACCCACCATGGCCCTTTGAATTGCAGGGTATTTATCCATCAGTTCCAGCAGGTCATCCCTGCGCAACAGGTGCACATTGGTTTTCTGAATACACTGAGCGCTAACGGGATAACTTCCCCCGTCCATGATTACTTCAGGAAAAAACTCGCCGGCTGTGAGAATCCCGATGATTTTCTCATGTTCCTCATAATTTACCGATAGTTTCACCTGACCCGCTTCAATAACATAAAAATAATCACCCGGATCCCCCTCCAGAAACAAAAAGGTCTGTTTGGGGTACTGCCTCCGCCAGCTCTTTGCGGCCAAAGCCTCCAAATCCTCACCCGGTATCCCTGCAAACAAATCCAACCGGGAGAAGAAATCCCCCTTGCTTTGCTCACCCATTAAGGTACCTCCAGCTTTTTGGTAACACAAGCAATTTTCCGGCTTAATCCCCGGCCACTTTTTTATATTTTTCCGCCAACTTCCCAAACAATTCCCGGTCACCGGCAGAAAGGGCTTTATCGATACGGCACATTAGTTCATGCTTAACCCGTTCTTTACGTAGTGCCTCTGCCTCAAGTTCCTCCTGTAAAACACGGGTAAATCTTTTCAATAACACAAAGGCCTGGGCATCGGAAGTTACCAGCAGGTTTTCCCCGCAGAGACCGCAGGTCAATTCCTTATCCACCGATAACCATAGAAAAATCTGTTCCGGCGGGTTATTTAGAAGTATAGCCCTGATTTCATCAATATTATCATAATAACGGTCATAAAGGCGGCAGAGAAAAGGAAAAGTTTGTGACCCTTCGGCAGAAACCAGAATTGCGTTAGGCATGTATCTGATATTTTCCACCAGTTGAACCCTGTCCAGCAAAAAATCACATGATAAAAGAAGTTCCAGGACCCGCTGGCCCCGGAAATCTTTGGGACAATAATCGCGCAAATATTTGCTGATTAATCTGCGGTTCTGAAGAATTTTAACATTCATTATTTTACCACCCAATTTACTTGTATTTAGAATAATATTTAGACAAATTGTCGAAAATCCCTGCTAAATCGGCCCTGGTAAGTTATGGGTGGTATTTGCTTAATCCCCCAAATTATATTTTTCTTTCAACCGGTCAGCTACCCCGTTGAGAATCTCATAAGCCTTTTCCACCGTAGCGGCCCCGTCGGCATTGACCAGACAGCACCGGGAAGGAGCCAGCCAGGCCTGGCGAAGGATTAGTTTTTTATCAATGCCATGACTATCCAGGTAATCCCAAAATTCTTCCAGCCGGTTGACCATGGTATCGATATTCTCGGAGGCCTGCTCCTCGGTAAGGGTGGGTACAATTCCCCAGGCCAGAATCTTGCCTTGTTCCAGGAAAGCTTTAATTTCCTCCACATACCTGGTGAAAACCCGTCCCGTACTGAAAGCATCAAAGGACAGAATGTCCAGCTTGACTTCCTTCAACAGAAAACTCCAGTCCGGATTGCCACACAGGTGGACGCCTTTGGGACCTTCCAAGCCGTCCAGGAACTGCTGAAAGTCACCCCTGGCCCGCTCGCTGGAATATCCGGTAAAGGAACCGAAAAGAAACTCCAGCCCCGGTTCGTCTACCCACATGAAGGCATTGGGGTTTTTGGCTGTCAGTTCCCGGTACTGGTAGTTGGTTTTCCGGGCGATGAAATCGTAAAGAAAATCCTTCACTTCATTATTATAGATGATGGGTTTCTTATTCTCGTCAGAAATCTTCAGGCCAAAACTGATGGGTCCGATGGACTGGCCCCGGACGGCGTGATAAGGAGAAAGGTCTTCTTCCAGCCACCGGCGGTACACAGCAGAATATTTGGGGGAGAGGTGATAGGTCTCGTCATCTTCCATAATCATGGCAAAGTCATTAAGTTCTTCGAAAAACTTTTCCGTGTTGAAAAGAATCTTTTTGTTTTCCTCGTCGATACGGATACCGGGAAAATTCTCGGTTACCTGAACGTACATATCCTCATAGAAACTTACCTTGGGCAATTGGGGCCAAAAGGGAATATCCATGGTCATGGCCAGCTTGATGGCCGCTTCTACATCGGTGTGGGGCAAAATTCCCATGGCCGTAGTCCGGCAATTTCCCGAAAGTGTCATCTTCCATTCCTCCTTATTCGCAACTTCTGCCAACCCCATCCATCTTCAGCTCAGCATTGCCATACCAATGGGTATAATCAGGGTTAACATGATAAGCCCCTCTGTAGGTATCGGGATGGTGTCTATCCTTCATCTCCTTGAGTACTTTTTCTATATTCGCCAGAGTGGCCTGATAAACCTCCCGGTCTTCGGGTAAATGTTCTTTAATCATATCGGCACTTTGCCACCACGATGATATCACCGCTGGCCTGGGAATTGTAGGGGTTAAAACCATAATCTCCGTACCATACTGCCCCTTGAAAACCCACTTCCTGCAAAAAGCTTCTCATCTCCCCCGAAGTAATGGGCCGTAAAGGGTTGGTTCCCACATGATAAGACCATTTGCCATCTTGCTTATGTAAAGTCACCAAGTTGAAAT
>JAJZSN010000052.1 GCA_021849745.1 Bacillota bacterium
ATCTCAGGTCCACACCACTCTCTGCACCCGCTGCGCCACAGTTCTTGCAGACTAAAGAACCAACCCCGCCCGGCTAACCCTTTCTAATTTATGATGTCAAGTTCGTGGCTTTCGGAGCTGAAGAAGCCGGGTTGGTTGGCTCTCAGGAATTTGCTGCCGACTTGGAGGCCAAAGGCCTTCTTGACAAGGTGGTGGCAATGATTAACCTGGATATGGTCGGGGTAGGGGATATCCTGGAAATCAACCGGGCTTACTGCTTTGGTGCTTTACCAACTGGCCAAGACACCCATGCCTCAATCCAAGAATGGTCTAAAGGCTAAGAATTCTAAACTCCATTCCATTATAAAAGGTCAAAAGGTGTTCTGCGAATAAAACAAAACCTCGCCTGGTTTTTTAACAGGCGGGGTAAAATGGCGTATGAGGGCTAAAGTGCATTATAATACTAATATCTTAAATCGTTTGGAGGTAATTTCATGAGTGATAAAAACCAGGAATTGATGAGGAAGCTAATTGAAGAAAAAAAGCAAAAAAGCTCCAATCAAAGCGGTGGGAAAAGAGGGCCTGACAATCTGGGCAATTCCCGACCCGGGATTAAGAAACATAAAAAGGGTGGCCTATTCGATAAATAGAAAAGAGGGGATTCAATGAAAGCCCTTGTGCTGGCGGAAAAGCCCAGCGTGGCCCGGGAAATTGCCCGGGTTCTCGGCTGTAATAGCAAAAACAAAGGATACCTGGAAGGGCCCAAATATGTCGTCACCTGGGCCCTGGGCCACTTGGTAACCTTGGCCGAACCGGAGGAATATGACGACAAATACAAGACCTGGCGATTAGAAGACCTGCCCATGATGCCCAAGGAAATGAAATTAAAGGTGATCAAAGAGTCTTCCCACCAGTTTTATGCCATCAAAACCCTCATGAAACGAGGGGACTTAAGTGAACTGATTATTGCCACCGATGCCGGGCGGGAAGGGGAATTGGTAGCCCGGTGGATAATGGAGGAGGCCAAGTGGAAGAAGCCTTTCAAACGCCTCTGGATTTCATCCCAGACCGATGCTGCTATCAGACAGGGCTTTGCCCAGCTAAAACCCGGGAGCGCCTATAATACCCTTTATGACTCAGCGGTTTGCAGGGCTGAGGCAGACTGGCTCATCGGCCTTAATGTAACCAGAGCCCTTACTACCAAGTATAATGCCCAGCTCAACGCCGGCCGGGTGCAAACCCCCACCTTGGCCATGATTGTCCAGCGGGAACAGGAGATTAGAAAGTTTGTACCCAAAGACTACTGGACGGTTAGGGCGGATTTTGGCGACTATTTCGGTGACTGGCGGGATAAATCCCAGCAGGGTAGGATTTTCGACGAAGCTAAGGCCGAGGTGATCAAAACCAAGGTTCGGGGGGGCCAGGGCCGGATTAGCGAACTGAAGGTGGAAAGCAAATCAGAGCCAGCTCCCTTAGCCTATGACCTCACCGAACTCCAGCGGGATGCCAACAAGAGGTTTGGGTTTTCCGCCCAAAAGACTTTATCAACCCTGCAGGGTTTGTATGAAAGGCATAAGCTGGTAACCTATCCTCGGACAGATTCCCGGTATCTGACCACCGATATGGTGCCTACTCTGCCTGGAAGGTTGAAATCCATCGCCATTGGGGAATATGCGGCCCTGGTCAGGCCCATCTTGGCTAAACCCTTGAATATTACCAAAAGACTGGTGGATAACAGCAAAGTTACCGATCACCATGCCATTATTCCTACTGACCAGTTTGTCCAACTGAGCGCCTTGAATCCCGATGAACGAAAGTTATATGACCTGATTGTCAAAAGGTTTATTGCCGTTTTATACCCTCCGCTGAAATATGACCGGATTACCTTGATTACCAACGTGGAAGGGGAAGAATTCTTTTCCCGGGGCAAGGTTATTAATCAACTGGGGTGGAAAGAGGTTTATGGAAAAACCATGGATCAAGACGGTGAAGAAAAAGACGATAATTTACCTGAACAACTTCTCCAGTCGCAAAAGAAGGGTGATATAAAACAAATCAAGGATTGCAAAACTATCAAATCCCAAACCAAACCGCCAGCCCGGTATACTGAAGCTACACTGCTTTCAGCCATGGAGAGTCCAGGGAAATTTATTGGCGATGAGGAATTAAGGGATGCTGTTAAGAACAGTGGTTTAGGTACCCCTGCCACCAGAGCAGAGATTATCGAGAAAATCATCAACACCGATTACGTTGAGCGCAGAGGGAAAGAGCTTGTTCCTACGTCTAAGGGAATCCAGTTGATTGACTTGGTAAGTTCGGAGTTGAAATCCCCGGAATTGACTGCCAAATGGGAACAAGTTTTAGCAGAAATAGCACGGGGCCAAGGAAATAAAGCCCGTTTCATGGAAGGTATCCGGGAATATGCAGTGAAAATAGTCAAAGAAGTTGTGAATAGTGATATTACCTTTAAAGCAGACAATGTATCCAGGGTAAAATGTCCTGATTGTGGAAAATACCTTATGACCATCAAAGGGAAACGGGGCCGAATGCTGGTTTGCCCCGACCGGGAGTGCGGACACCGGGAGACCGCCGAACCTCAGCTCTCCCACTTCCGCTGCCCCCAATGCAAAAAGAAAATGCCCATCATTGAAAAGAAAACCGGCCCGGCAGTCCGCTGCAGCACCTGCGGCTTTAGCGAAAAACTCCAGGATTTCAAAGCCGGTTTACAGTCCGCCCGCAGCGGCGGCAAGGTTAACAAGAAGTTGATAGAAACCTATAGTGATAAAGAGTCTATCGGTACAAGCCTGGGTGATCTTCTAAAAGCCGCTTTGCAACAAACCGATACTGAAAAGCCCTAGGGATAATCCCGGGGCTTTTCAGTATATAATGGCAAAAGTGTCGAGCTTAACCCAACATCAAAGACAGGGTGATGATAATTAATAAGCCACAACTTTGCGGAGCATGGGAGCAGCGTTTAATTATCATCACCCGACCCCCCACAAGAACAATTTACCAGTAATAGGTTTGACACTTCCCTAATAAGGTTATAATATAGGTATAAGAATAAGAATCATTCCGATTTAAGGGAGGGATAAGAGTGGACGTAGGTTCTATCATCAAGCGGTTAGAAGCGGGAGGACATAAGCTTACCCCTAAACGCAGGGCCATTGTGGAAATCCTTTTGGCAGAAGGAAGGCATCTTAGCGCTAAGGAAATTCTCCAGGCCCTGCAGGGGAAGTTCCCCAGGGTTAGTTTTGACACCGTTTACCGTAACCTTCACCTGCTGGAGGAAATGAAGTTGATTTGTGCTTTGGAGATGCAGGACGGAGGCTGCCGCTACCAGATTAACTTACGGGACGATCACCACCATCACTGGGTGTGCCTTGGCTGCGGGCAAACTCTGGAGGTGCCTGAATGTCCCTTGCCAGTTCTGAAGAAGGCTGCAGGGGCAGTGAAGTTCAAGATTATCAGTCATCGCTTTGAGGTTTACGGTTATTGTGAAGGGTGTCAATAAAAGGAGGGTCTTATGAGTCATCTGCATATTCCTGATGGTGTAATTCCTACAGTCTGGTTGTTGATTGGCTTAGGATTGGTAGCAGGATTGCTGATTTTGTCCATCTATAAATTGCGGCCGGAGGATCTCCGGAAACAGGTACCTAAACTGGGGATTATTAGCGCCTTTATCCTGGTGGTAATGTCCATACCTTTAGGGCCGCTGCCTTTTCACCTTAATCTGACGGTGTTTGCAGGGATTATCCTAGGGCCGTGGCTGGGGTTTATTGCCGTTTTTATTGTCAACCTGATCCTTGGCTTAATGGGCCATGGCGGCCTTACGGTGATTGGTCTTAATACCCTGGCTGTGGGCAGTGAGGTTTTCATCGGTTGTCTGCTCTTTAATTGGTTGAAGAAATCTTTAGGGCCGGTCAAAGGGGCAGGGGTGACCACCGCTGTGACTTTGGTTCTGTCTTCTTTAATCATGCTGGGTATCGTAGGGGGTGTGACTGCTAATCCCCTGGAATTCATTGAAGTGGAGGAGTATCCGGCTTGGCTGTCGGGTGCCGCCGCCCTGGCCCAGGGGGGTAGCGGCGCTGCAATTTCCCTTAGCAAACTGGCTTCCATTATCATGGCGGTTACCTTGCTGGGGACTTTGCTGGAAACCATGGCCGTTCTGGGCCTGGTCCGTTTTCTTACCAAAGTCCGGCCTGATATCCTGGGTGAAGAAATCCAGGAAGAAAAGTGTCTGCAAGGCAAGGTAGAAGAGGTGTAATTGTGGATTTGGCTTATTTAGACCATCTGGCAGTACAAGGGGAAAGCCCTTTACATAAAGCATCGGCGCCGGCCAAACTGGCTTTTCTGGCCCTGTGCCTGGCCGGTGTGATTATGGCCCGCAGTGTACTGGCTGCAGGGTTGGAGATAGCGGTTTTGCTGGCCGTCATTTGGTGGGCCCGGTTACCCTTAGGACGGTTGTTTCATTACACCTTGTACCCTGTGTTTTTTTCATCGGTTTTTGCTTTGGCAGGGGTTGAAGGTTTTTGGCCCTCCGGGGTGATGGTGATCCTTAAGGCCTTTGGAGCGGCCCTGGCGGTTATATTGGTCATCTGTTCCACCAGTTACGTGGAGGTTTTCGCCTTTTTAGGCCGCTTCTTGCCCACCATAGTTGTTGACGGTTTGTTAGTCACTTACCGCAGTTTTTTTCAGCTGTTAAGCAAGATGGGTAATCTTTTCCGCACCATCAGACTTAGAGGAGGATATTCTCCTTTAGCTTTATTCAGGAATATCCGAAATTACGGTGCGGCCCTGGGATTAATCTTTATCCATTCCTGGGAAATGGCGGAGCGGATGTACAAAATAATGGCCCTGCGGGGTTATCAGGGAGGTATCCCCAGCGGTAACAAGGCAAAATTCAGTCCTTATGATCTCTTGCCTTTGGGTTTGGGAACGGCGATTCTGGTAATGGTGGTGTCAATATGAGGGAATTGGCTAGAGTAAGGTGTTTGCGACATGTTTACCCCGACCGCACCGAAGTTTGCCTGTGTGGGCTTGATTTTGTAGTTCAGGAAAAAGACCGCCTGGTTGTATTGGGCCCCAACGGGTCGGGTAAAACCACTCTGTTGGCCCATTTGATGGGTTTGCTGGAGCCCGTGGAAGGGGAAGTAGAGGTTTTTGGCACCAATCCCTGCAAGGATTTTGATTTAGTTCGTCGGCGACTGGGAGTGGTTTTTCAGAATGTTGATGAACAAATCATCGGTCCCACGGTGTGGGATGATGTGGCTTTTTCCTTGTTGAATAACGGTATACCCGTTGATGAGGCCTGTTTGATGGTGGAGGAGATTTTGGAAGACTTAGGTATCAGCCATCTGAGGAATAAAATCCCCCATTATTTGAGCGGCGGGGAAAAACGGAAGGTGGCTTTAGCCGGGGCCATGGTTATGAAACCAGAGTTGCTAATCCTGGATGAACCCTTCACCGGCCTGGATCCTAAGTCCAAAGGAGAAATTCTGGAAGCCTTGCTGAAACTTAATGAGAAATATGGCACCGCTTTGGTAGTGACCACTCATGAGATTGATCTGGTGCCGGTACTGGCCAATAAGGTTTATGTATTAGACCGGGGCAATCTGGTCCTTTGCGGGACACCGGGGGAAGTTCTGACCAATCTTGAGGTCTTGCAAAAAGCCTGTCTGGAACCACCAATCCTGGTAGAACTATTCCGTCGCCTTGCCGACCGGGGCCTCGCCGTGGGCACCCCCATAACCATGGAAGAGGCGGAAGAGCAGCTGCTCTTATTGGTAGGGTATTCAGGTCAGGGGTGACTTGCTGGGGAGTGAGCTTGGCTAGTACCAAAAGACCCGATACTCATTACCCTAACCCTAACCCCTGACCGCTAAGGAATACCCTCCTCTCAGTTTACGGGTCATGATACCCCCTATCCGGCCGGTCTCCGAAGCGCTAAGTCCGGCCCAGCCTACTTCTTTAACTTTATCCATCAGGCCCAACTCCTCCGCCACCTCCAATTTCAGCAAATCCATCGGACTCAGAGGTTTCGGCTTCTTTTCTTTTTTCAAAGCCTTAGGTTTATTTTTATTATCTTTTGCCACAAAAACCATCCCTTTTGTAAAAGCTAACGACTGAAAACGACTGAAGACTGAAAACGACTGAAGACTGAAAACGACTGACGACTTCAAAATTAGGTTTTCCCCAATACACCCCAAATTATGAACGAAAGGAGAATTTTTCCCCCCTCCATTGACAAAACTAACTTTAGTTTGATACGATAATTAAATAGAGGTAAATAGATAGGATAGAGGAGGAATAAAAGTGCGCATTGCCAACAACATTTCCGAACTGGTCGGTCAAACCCCGGTAGTCAAATTGAATAAAATAGCGGGTCCCGATCATGCTGAAGTCCTGGTTAAACTGGAATCCTTCAATCCCGCCAGTAGTGTTAAGGACCGGATTGCCTTAAGCATGCTGGACGCTGCTGAAAAAGACGGCAAGATTAAGCCTGGTTCCACCATCCTGGAGCCCACCAGCGGTAACACCGGTATCGGTCTGGCCATGATAGCTGCTGCCAGGGGTTACAAACTTATTCTGGTGATGCCTGAAACCATGAGTATGGAAAGGCGTAATTTATTAAAAGCTTTTGGCGCCGAATTGGTACTGACCCCTGGTTCGGATGGAATGAAGGGGGCCATCAGGAAAGCCGAGGAGATTGCCGCCGAGAATCCTGAATATTTTGTACCCCAACAGTTCAAAAACCTTGCTAATCCCCAGGTTCACCGGGAAACCACCGCTCTGGAGGTTCTGGAACAGTCCGGCGGTAAACTGGATGCCTTTGTATCCGGGGTTGGTACCGGAGGTACCGTGACCGGTGTGGGTGAGATTCTTAAAGAAAAGATTCCCGGGGTTAAAATCGTAGCCGTGGAACCCGCCAATTCCCCCGTATTGTCCGGCGGCCAGCCTGGGCCCCATAAGATTCAGGGCATCGGGGCCGGTTTTGTGCCTGATGTATTAAAAAAGGATCTCCTGGATGAAATTATCACCGTAAGTAATGAGGATGCCATGGAAACCGCCCGTAAGATGGCCAAGCTGGAAGGTATTCTGGTAGGGATTTCTTCCGGGGCCGCTGTTTATGCTGCTCTGCAAGTGGCCAAAAAACTTGGAGCCGGTAAGCGGGTTATGGTGGTGGCTCCCGATACAGGGGAAAGATATCTTAGCACAGAATTGTTTCAGGGATAATTAAGAGCCCATTCCTTTCTTTGGAATGGGCTTTTCAACGTGCAAAATCCCTGAATTTGTGGTAGTCTAAAAGAAAATATACAAAGGAGAACAGCTTATGTCCGGCGATAAAATTCAAGGTACCCTGGATATTACCGCTGACCGGTGTCCCATGACCTTTGTTAAGGTCAAGTTGACCCTGGAGGACATGAACCAAGGTGATATCTTGGAAGTCATTATAAGCGGGGGGGAACCCCTGGAAAACGTGCCCGGGAACCTAAAGCGGGAGGGTCATACCGTGCTGTCCATAGAGCTTGCGGGCCAACATTATAGAATGCTAGTTCAGAAAGGATGAGACTCTTCCGTGATTCAACCTGCTGAAATCAGAGATAAGGTGGAAGGGATAAAAGCTCGGGTCATAGAGTGGAGAAGGGAGATTCACCGCAACCCTGAGCTTGGTTTCGAGGAGGAAAAGACTGCGGCCCTGGTGGCCGGAGTTCTGGAAGGATTGGGCTTGGAAGTGACCAGAGTAGCCGGAACCGGGGTGGTAGGACTGCTGAGAGGGGCCAAACCCGGCAAGACCATAGCTTTACGGGCTGATATGGATGCTCTGCCTATTGAGGAGGAGAGCGGGGTGGATTTTGCCTCCGGCTGTCCAGGGGTTATGCATGCCTGTGGCCATGATGCCCATACGGCCATTCTCTTAGGGACGGCAACGGTTTTGACCGGTTTACGGGAACAACTGTCAGGTCAGGTTAAGTTTATCTTTCAGCCTAGTGAAGAGAGGCCTCCCGGCGGGGCGGAACCTATGATTGCCGAAGGGGTCATGGAAAGTCCCACAGTAGATACTGTGGTGGGGCTACATGTTGTGCCCCATTTGCCGGCAGGTTTTGTGGGAGTGAAGCCAGGGTCGGTGATGGCTGCCGCTGATAACTTTGACCTGGCCATTTTGGGTAAGGGCGGCCATGGGGCCACCCCCCATTTGACGGTTGACCCTATTGTTATTGCGGCGGAAGTAGTTCTGGCCCTTCAGGCCATCCCCAGCCGCCGGGTTGACCCCTTGGAGCCTATTGTCATCACTGTTGGGGAGATAAAGGGAGGGCAGGCTCCCAATATCATTCCGGAAAAGGTTTACCTGCGGGGTACTATCCGCACTCTTAATCAAATTCTACGTTCCAAGGCTCCCAAGCTCATAGAGCAGACGGTGAAGGGCATTACCGAAGCCCATGGAGCGGCTTATGAACTGGAATACCAGCCGGGTTATCCGGTGGTCATCAACCACGAGGAGACTGTTCAACTGGTAAGAGAAGCTGCCTCCCAGGTACTGGGCGAAGATAGGGTAGTGGTAATACCCCGGCCTACCATGGGTGGCGAGGACTTCGCTTTTTTTGCCCAAAAGGCCCCAGGGTGTTTCTTCTTCCTAGGGGTGGCCAGGCAGGGGGAGGTTATCTATCCCTGGCACCATCCCAAATTTAACCTGGACGAAGAGGCCCTCCCCGCCGGGGTAGCCGTATTTTGCCAGACAGTGGTGGACTTTCTGGCGGGATAATTTTGTCAGTCGTGAACTCTATTGAGGGGTAATCCTGTTAGTTGTCAGTTTTCAGTCGTCAGTAAAAGAATAAAAGACCAATTATCCAGCTTGAAGCTGACAGCTGATAGCTGATAGCTGATAGCTAACCAAGAGGTGAACATGCATGCTAGGTTTTACAGATAATCAACTCCACCGCTACAGTCGTCACATTCTCCTTCAGGAGGTAGGGGGGAAGGGGCAGAAGAAAATCAATGACGCCAAGGTGCTTATCGTGGGCACCGGGGGGTTGGGTTCTCCGGCGGCCTATTATCTGGCGGCGGCGGGGGTGGGAACCATCGGCCTGGTGGATGGGGATACGGTGGAGCTTTCCAATCTGCAGCGGCAGATTCTGCACCATACGCCGGATGTGGGGCGGCCCAAGGTGGAATCGGCGGCGGAGAAGTTGAAGTCCCTTAATCCCGATGTTAATATTGTTACCTACGGTCAGCGGCTGGTGGCGGCCAATGCCAGGGAGATTATTCAGGACTATGATGCGGTACTGGACGGAGTGGATAATTTCCCCACCAGGTTTCTGGTCAATGATGCCTGTGTCATGTTGAAGAAGCCCTTTTTCCACGGCGGCATCCTGCGCTTTTACGGTCAGGCCATGACCGTCATTCCAGGGGAAGGGCCTTGCTACCGGTGTATTTTCCATGAGCCGCCGCCCCCTGGGTCGGCGCCAAGTTGTGCCGAGGCCGGGGTGCTGGGGGTAATTGCTGGGACTATTGGGCAGATTCAGGCCACCGAGGTATTGAAATATATCCTGGGGGTTGGCCAGTTGCTGGTGGGTAGGATGCTCACTTATGAGGCTTTGGATATGAAGTTCCGGGAAGTGGAGTTGGGCTGGAATCCTGGATGTCCGGTTTGCGGTGAGAAGTCTACGATAACTGAATTGGTGGATTACCAGGTGGAAGCCTGTGAGATGAAATGACAAATAATGTATTCGGTAATTAAGGGGTCCATACAACTTTTCCAGGCATTGAAGTGACCGTTCCAGAGGGAAGTTCATTCAGTTGGTCAGATGATGTGCTGTGAGATTTGCTGCACCATTTAGCACTATTCGTAGCACAGCTATAACAGGTCACTGGACTGCAGGACCTTAATTAAGGGGGGAGGTAATCCCTCCCCCTTAATATTTCGGAGGGAAATTTGTGAAAAAGAATATATCTTTATTTATTATATTAATATTTGTAGGAATGATTGTTTCTTGTACTTCAAACTCAGTAAAATTAACAAATCAGAATATATACAAATTAAAATTATTTGATATATAGAATGAAGTTTCAAAGAAAGCAAGAATTCCTGAGAGGGATGTATTAATCCGAAAAGTTCCGGGACTCGAGGAAAACTATGTGAGGCTGGAAAGTACTAAGTATTCTAACGGAGGACTTTCTATGAAGTTAAGTGAAGAATTTAGTTATTTTCGACTTTCTAATGGTAAAATATTTTCCTTTGAAGATAATGAGGTTAAGACCGGATATATAAGCCTTCTTTGGTTTGATGGTTTACCTTCGAAAATATATTTGATAGAATAAGGTTTTTGACAAAAGTTATATTATCTTGGAATACGGAAAGTAACTTTCCATTGTTACCATTATTGACCTCTTAAGTTACTAAAATAATATATTTTAAGGGCAGATAAAAACCTGCCCCTTAAAAGGCGAATATAAAAATAAATTGTGGGAGATGGAGAGCCATCCTTGACAATGCAACTATGAGAAAATAGGGGTTACTTTATGGAATAAGTGGGAGGTGACTTTATTTTGACTTTTAAAATTAGGTTCTTGCGCGAAGTTTCTTTGGTTATAGTCTGCGTTTTGGGAGCAGCAATTGGCCCTGTAATATTGATTAACGCAAAATTTTCAATCCATTTTTTGATTGGGGGTTTATTATTTACGATATTATGTATGGGTTTATTGCAAATTATTGAGTTGTTGAATTCAATGCTTAAAAAAACAATAGGTGAAGTCGGGAAATATATTATTGGGATCATTATCGGTTATATACCTTTTTGGGGTATTGTCATTTATTTATTCAAATTTGATCTTTTCTCGTTATTCAAATTCTATAAAGGTGAAGCGTTGTTTAACTTCCCAATTATTATTGGGGCATTTCCACTTTTGATGCTGTATTTAATATTGGTCAACTTAAAGATTAAAGAGATTTTTTTACAGACTGGACTATATTATTTATTTCCCATATTCTTAGTAATTTTAATCATACCTGCCATACCCAATTCTGAGGGGAAAGTTTTATTCGGGAATATAGCTGTATTATACTCATTTCTAAGGTTAATTCTAATTAATTCTCCGTTAAAGAAAACGAACCCTATATAAGGTTAGGTCGCTAGATGAGTCTGCGTTAAGTCAAGGTCCTTCAATAATGTTTACATTACAGCAATTTATTACCAAGCAAAAAAAGTGACTTTTTTATTCCTTCAACTTATTCAACTTATCCGGGGCCATCAGGTGCTTATACCGCACAGGAAAGCGGCCCAAACGCTCTACGGGTTCAATTTCCAGGGCCAAGTACCATTTTTCCTCCTGGTCCTTAACCCCTGTGCAGAGGATATACAACCTATCTCCCAAGCGGTAATCCTTAACCTCTTCCGCCAGTTTGCCGAAAGCCCGGTAGACGGTGAACCTTAAAGGTTGTCCCTTGGTTTCTAGGGCCATGGCAAACTCGGCGTAGGTCACCTTCCTGAACCACTTGCGACGGGTAGTGAGATACACCCGGGAGGAAAGGTAGCCGTAGTGCATCATGTGCAGTTCCTTTACTTGGTCATGGCTTTGCTCTTCAACATGGCGCAGAACCTGCTGTTCTTTTAAGGGCCGGAACCAGCGCATGATAATCACCCGCCTCTGAATGGGAATTTAAGTCTATAAAACCAATAATTCGACAACCAACTGGGAAAATCCTGCCCCTTGGTCTTTTGGTGGAACTGAATTTGGGCTTTTGTCATAAGTTATAATAGACAGATTGCCTGATAGGGGGAAATAATGTGAGTGTTTCCGGGTTGGCTAAAAAAATGAAAAAACATAAATTGGACCCCGAGATTATTACCCAGTGGAACCTGGAGGTGAAGGATTTATCCCGGGTGAAGGCTGTTTTTCGCTTGGAAACTACGGAAGGACCCAAGTGTTTTAAGGAGGTTACCTACGGGGAAGGGAAGCTCCTGTTTATCCTATCGGCCATGGATCACCTGGTGGCCAATGGTTTTAATGATACGGTTACATATATACCTACCAAGACAGGCCAGCCATATGTGAAGAAAGGTGAAAGCATTTTCTTTGTCACCGATTGGATTGAAGGAAGGGATTGTAATCTAGATAATAAAGACCACCTGGCTGCATCTTGTCATACCCTGGCAAGGTTCCATCTGGCGGCCAAAGGACTCAAGCCTATGCCGGGCAGTAAAGTTAAGGTGATGTGGGGAAAGTGGCCCAGGGTTTTCATCAAACGTTGTCGGGACTTGATAATCTTTAAGGAACGGGCCAGGGCCAAGGACAGGAAAAGCGAATTTGACCGGAAGTTCTTGATTTGTTTCCAGGAAGCCTACAGCAATGGTCTAAAAGCCATTGAAATTCTCCGTAATTCCAATTATCAGCGGTTGGTACAGGAGGCCAGTAAAAACCTCACTTTCAATCACCGGGATGTGGCGGCGAGGAACTTTGTCATTAAGCCGGACGGAACTGCCGGGCTTTTTGATTTTGATTATTGCCGCTATGACATCAGAACCAATGACTTGGTCCGGTTGATTGAACGAACCCTGAAAAATAAACGTTGGGATACCAAGGTAGCTGATCGGATTCTCACCCTTTATCAGGAAATTAACCCTATCCAGCATGACGAATTTCCGGTGCTGTTGGCTTTTTTCCGGTTTCCCCAAAAACTTTGGCGGGTGGCAGACCGCTATTATGGCAACAAGAAACCCTGGCCGGAAAGGGAGTTCCTAGCCAAGATTAATGAAATAATGGCTTCAGCCGAAAAGAAAGAAAAATTTCTTCAGGAATTTGAAAGCAAGTATTGCTAAAATAATTACCAGTTAGCAGGAATCAATTAAACTATGGCGAATATTATATATTGTGTGAGGTTACTATATTTTATATGTTTTATATTAATGTCGCAGGTGCTTAAATTGGTACCGCACAGGACAGGGGGATGGCATAACTTGCTGAACCAGTGTCCTTTTTTATACTACAGAATTTATATTTTCCACCCTTGTGGAAAATTCAGCGGAATGTAGTATAAAAAGGCGCGCGCAGCGGAACAAACGATGCGCGCCTTTTAATTATTTGGGAGGGAATAAGATGGCTGTTTTACAAGACCTTAAGTACACCAAGGAGCATGTCTGGGTAAAATTCGAAGCAAATCGGGCCCGGCTGGGAATTACTGATTATGCCCAGGAAACGTTGGGGGATGTGGTTTTTACTGAATTACCCCCGGTTGGAAAACTTGTTGCCAAAGGGGAAAGCATCGGCATAGTAGAATCGGTCAAATCTGTTTCTGATATCTACACCCCCCTTAGTGGCAGAGTTATAGATGTCAATGGGCAGTTGGCAGATTCCCCCGAATTGATTAACCAAGACCCCTACGGCCAAGGATGGCTAATGGATATCGAACCTTTCGATGCCCCTCAAATGGACATCCTTCTGGATGCCGCTGAATACGAAAAGTTCCTAGCCCAAATCCAAGTAGAACAAGAAAACCAACAAAACCAAACCGGCCCCTAAAGGCCGGTAATCTTTATTGACGACTGAGAATGGTTACCCCAACGGCTAACGACTCTACTGTATCAGCCGCTTAGCTACTAAAAAAACCTTATCCCCATTCTTTAAAAAAGCGGCATTGGCTTCATCGGTATCCAAATGAAACTCCAAACGGTAGTCATCACTAACCCTCGCCAGGACATTATTAAAGGTAATATCCCGCAAAGTATCCACCAAAACCTGAACCCGGTCACCATCCTTAAGGCCAAAATGCCGGGCCTCGGAGGTATGCAGATGGATATGGGCTGCGGCCAGGATGACCCCTTTATCTAAGGTTACGGCCCCTTTAGGCCCGACCATGACTATTCCGGGGGTATCATTTAAATCTCCTGAATCCTTTAAAGGAGCGTTAATCCCCAAATGATAACCGTCTGTCCTGGAGATTTCTACCTGGCTTTGAGGTCGGGTGGGGGCTAGGATTCTTACTTCTTCGAGGACCCCTTTGGGTCCTACCAGGGTAAGGGTTTCCTGGGCCGCAAACTGTTGGGGCTGGTAGAGGTCTTTATACTTTTTTAGGTCATAGCCATGACCGTAGAGTTGATCCAAATGGTCCCTTGAAAGGTGGATGTGTCGGGCGGATATTCCTACCGGTATGGCGTTATCGGTAACATCAAGGGGTTGTAAATAAGGTGATATATATTGTGGTATGATAGGAGTGAAATCCCCCGGGTTCAAATCCATGGGAAGCACCTCCGTGTAGTAGTTTAGTTACAGTTTGTCATGGAACGAGGAAATTATACTCATTCTAAGCAGGAAAATAGCGAATTAAGGCGAATAGATAAAACTTTATAACTGTTCTATGAGGAGGATGGACATGACCAGTAAAGAGAAAAGCACCAGGGCCATTGTGACCGTTTTAGGGACCGACAAGGTGGGCATAATCGCTGGAGTAACAGATGTATTAGCCTCCTGCCGGGTGAATATTCTTGATATCAGACAATCCATCATGCAAGAGTTTTTCACCATGATTATGGTTGTAGACTTTAGTACAAGCCAAATGGATTTTGCCACCGTAGGCAAAAAGCTGGATGAGAAGGCCGAAGAAATGGGACTTCAAATTAAGATTCAGCATGAAGATGTTTTTCGGTTTATGCACAGGATTTAGCTTATAGCTTATAGCTTATAGCTGGTAGCATGAATGATAACTTTTAGGGTAACCAAGCTTTTGGAAAATTCTTGCAAGATATTAGCTACCAGCTACCAGCTATGAGCTAACTAATAAGAAAGCCCAGGAGGTAACAATGTTTGATAAAGAAGAAATTCTCGAAACAATAAATATGGTTCAACAAGAACATCTTGATATAAGAACCATTACCATGGGTATCAGTTTGCGGGATTGTGCTCACTCTGATGCCAAGGTTAGTCAGAATAAGATTTATGACAAAATCACTAGGCTAGCCAAGAATCTGCTAAAGGTTGGGGAACAATTGGAGGCGGAATTTGGGATTCCCATTGTTAATAAACGGATTTCCGTTACCCCCATTGCTATGGTTGCAGAGTCTTGTGACACTGATGATTATGTGGATTTTGCCCATGCTTTAGAACGGGCGGCCCGTGAGGTAGGGGTTAATTTTATTGGCGGATTTTCCGCATTGGTTCACAAAGGGTATACCAAGGGAGATAAAAACCTTATTAGAGCTATTCCCAGGGCTTTAGCGGAAACGGAGCGAGTGTGTTCCTCGGTTAACATTGGCACCACCAAGGCTGGGATTAACATGGATGCCGTTTATGAAATGGGTAAGGTGATTAAAGAGGCAGCGGCCCTTACTGCTGATAGGGACGGCCTGGGGTGTGCCAAGCTGGTGGTTTTCTGTAATGTGCCGGAGGACAACCCCTTTATGGCCGGTGCCTTCCATGGGGTGGGGGAACCCGAATGTGTGATTAACATGGGGGTAAGCGGCCCCGGAGTGGTGCGGAATGCGGTCCAGCGAATTCCCGACGCCGATTTTGGCAATCTGGCCGAAACCATTAAGCGAACAGCTTTTAAAATCACCCGCATGGGTGAATTGGTGGGCCGGGAAGCTTCCCGACGTCTGGGAGTGCCCTTTGGTATAGTTGATTTGTCCTTGGCACCCACCCCTGCCATTGGGGATAGTGTGGCTGATATTTTAGAAGGGATGGGCTTGGAACGGACGGGAACCCATGGAACTACGGCAGCCTTGGCCTTGCTCAACGACGCTGTAAAAAAGGGAGGCGCTATGGCCTCTTCTCACGTAGGTGGTTTGAGCGGCGCTTTCATTCCCGTTAGTGAAGATGAGGGTATGATTCGAGCGGTAGAAGCAGGGGCGTTGACTCTTGATAAGCTGGAGGCCATGACCTGTGTGTGTTCTGTAGGTTTAGACATGATTGCAGTACCTGGGGACACCACCGCTGAGACCATTGCCGCCATCATTGCAGATGAGGCGGCCATCGGGATGATTAATTCCAAGACCACTGCGGTAAGGATAATTCCCGTAGAGGGCAAAAAAGTGGGGGATGTGGTGGAATTCGGCGGCCTGCTAGGCCGGGCACCCATCATGCCGGTGCATAACTTCAGTTCTACTGCCTTTGTCCGAAGGGGTGGCCGTATACCGGCACCTATTCAAAGTTTAAGAAATTAGCGAAACCGGCTGAAAAGCCGGTTTAATTTTTTTATTTAGCGGTCACAAGGTAAACCTTGATGATGGTTTTTTATTTCTGTTTTGTTCAAGGTTCAATAATAATTCCTAATTCGGGGTAAATTAATGGCGAAGTTGTTAAGGAGGTTGACCTCCCATGAGAAAAGCCGAGGAGCGGGTGAATTTCCTGGTAGAACGGTTGAATTTCCTGTCAGGCAAGTTGGAAGAATTGGGCCTGGCCATGGAAAAAATGAAGCTGGCCGAGTATGTGGAATTGCTTAACCGTCCGGTGCGCCTATTGTACATAAATTTTATTGCCGGTGTGGCCAGGGGACTGGGGATGGCGGTGGGTTTTGCCTTGTTAGGGGCTTTAGCCATTTATCTTCTGAAGCGTTTGGCCATCCTTAACTTACCGGTAATTGGGGATTTTATTGCTCAATTGGTACGGATTGTCCAGACTCAATTGAATTATCAATAAGGAGGAGAAAACCTTGACCAAAGATGTTATTGATGCCATTCTGGACCGGCGTTGTGTGCGGAAGTTCAGCAGTGAATCCATCCCTGATGCCACCATTGGCCGGATGATGGAGGCTGCTATCCATGCCCCCAGCGGGGGTAATCTGCAGCCGTGGGAGTTTTTTGTAGTGTTAAATCAGGATAAGCGGGCGGCCCTAGCCGAAGCCGCTTATGGACAAAGTTCTCTGGCTGAGGCCCCGGTGGCTGTGGTGGTTTGTGCCGTACCCCAGATGTCAGGGACCAAATACGGTCAAAGGGGGATGACCCTTTACTGCTTGCAGGATACCGCTGCGGCAGTACAAAACATCCTGCTGGCCGCCACCGGGTACGGGCTGGGAAGTTGCTGGGTGGGGGCCTTTGACGAAAACCGGGTGCTTGAGGCCCTGGATTTACCCATGAATCTACGGCCGGTAGCTATTATTCCCATTGGCTTTACTGAGGAACGGCCCGCCAAACCGGCCCGCCGTCCGTTGGATGAAGTGGTTCATGTGATTGGTTAAGGGAGGAGGGTTAGTTATGGATCAAATAACTTTGGACAGGTTCAAACAAAGACTCCTGGCAGAGAAGGAAGAGGTACAAAAGATTCAGCAGCATATGGACGAGGAGGCCCTGGAGGTCTCCCTGCAGGATTCTATCAGTGAGTTGTCCATGTACGACAACCACCCTGGGGATGTGGCCAGCGAGGTTTTTGAACGCAGCAAGGATACGGCCCTGCGCCAGTCTGAAAATATTCATCTGCAGAAAATAGATGATGCTCTGGTCAAGATTGACCAGGGGACTTATGGTAGCTGTTCCATGTGCGGCCAGGAAATCCCCCTGGAACGCCTGGAGGCTTTTCCTGCCACCACCGTCTGCATAGACTGTAAAAAGAAAGAGGAAAGTTTGCCTGACCGTCATATCCGGCCCATTGAGGAGGATGTCATTGCCCCGCCTTTCGGGGGCTTAACCCATGATACCGATGAAAGGGATCTTGGCGACAGCGAGGATGACATCATGTTCGACGGGGAAGATGCTTTTCAGGTTGTGGGCCACTGGAACGAGCATGCCGGCGAATCGGGGGCCGGTTCCTACTGGGGCGGGTTGGATTTCGATGAAGATAGAGGCTATGTGGAAGATGTGGATCATATCGTCTACGAGCGGGGAATGGATGGGGTAGCTTACGGCAGTGTGCTGGATAACGATATTGCCGATAATGTCTTGCAGCAGGAAGATTTGCCGGTGGAAGAACCGGAGGAGTTGGAAAAGCTGGAAGCGGAGATTAGGGGAACTGAAGATTGAGTTGATAGGAAAAAAGGGGCTGCCCATAGGTAGAAATATACCGAGGGGCGGCCCTCTTCGTTATTGTTCGCACATAAGTGCAAGGATTCTCTTAAATTAAAAAAAATTAGACAGCCGACGGTCTTCGACAAGAAATTCTTACATTTATTGCTATAATGAACAGTGAATGTTAAAAAATATTAAATTACTGGAAAAAAATCATGGGATTTTAATAAGAATTTTAAGCAAATCAGTGGGTGATTCGGTGGAAATTTTTTTGATTGCAGGACACTTCCATAACATAGTGCGTGATTATTTGCACAAAGACCTTTATGTTATAAACGTAGAGCAAGTTAACCTTGAAAATGCAGTTAATTATATTGAACACACAAAAAAGAAACTTGGTGGTGTCTTAATTACCGATGAAGGAATAAACGAATTAGGGCTCCAAACACGGGACATATTGCTGGAATTTATAAACTTTATTGAAAAAAATATAACACCTAATTTACCTATTATCGTATTAAGTAGAAATTATTTATTGGGTGAGATATTACACAAATTTTCTGTCGGTAGAAATCTACGAATTATTGTATCTGACTCTACAAGAATACCTCTGTTAGCATATGAGAAAGTATATAGTGAGTTCATGGGGCTAGAGACCAAGAAAGAACAGAGTTTAAAAAGAGAGACTAAACAAGAACTGCCAAATAAAAGCTTTTCATTTTTTGCAAGGTTTAGGCAAAAAAAGAATAGCGATGATGAAATAAAGGCAACTGATGATTTAGCAAAAAAATACGGCCTAATTAGTAAAAGCATAAGTCGAGTTATTATTATAACCGGACATCGTGGTTCCGGATTAACAAGTACAACGGTTAATACTGCTTTCACTGCCCATATGCGGGGGTTAAGTACCATAATTGTTGATATGGATGTTAAATACAGGAGTACTAACCTCTATTTTGGCACTTTCCATCAGAATGCACAAAGAGACGAAGAAGTTGCCGGCTCTCTCATTAGATGTTTAGCAAGACCACAAAATTATAAAACAACGGCTTTTAATATAAAGGACAACCTTTGGCTCACAACATTAGCTTATTCCTTCAATGATAAACGGCTGATTGATCAGTTTTACACCGGCCTTAAGTTCATAAGTATGATTTCCGTGCTGAGGCAGAAGTTTAATCTTGTTATCATCGATATGCCTATAGACCTACTGGGGATTTACTCGGAATCTTTAATCCATGTAGATGTTTTTGGTTTATGTATTCCTAATAATTTATATGCAATACTTAGCACTTTGCGAAATATAAATTCTGTTCTTAACAAGGAAAGCATGGCGTATTTAAACGCAAAATCGAAGTTAATAGTGACAAAATATAACGATAGAGCTAGGATACAGGGTGAAATATTTACACCGGATAAAGTATGCCAATTATTGGCTTCTGATTTAAGTGATAACTTTAATATACAAATACCATTGGCCGGTTATGTACCATATAGTTTTGACTTTGATGCACAGGTAGAAACAGATGTGCCAATAGTGAATGCCAATATGGAATATGAACGGGCGTATGCAAATATTTTATTACGGTTGATGGAAGGGGTTATGTAGAATGGCAATAAACTTAGAAACAGTAAAAAATGTAATTCCAAATAAGAATCTCTTTAAGAAGATAGCGGCTGTTACCTTTAGCATTTTGGTATTTGTGGTATCGTTTATGGTTATTAACAATGCTAACCAAGCCGCAAAAGACACCGTTTCAGTTTTAAGAGTAAAAACTGAAGATGGTATCCCGGCACGTTCTGTAATTACCGAAGATGACATAGAAGAATATAATCTTATCCGAAAAGAATTTTCTGAGGATATGGTAAGAGTCGAAAATAAGGAAAAAATCATAAACAAATTTACAAAATATTATCTGCGAAATAGTAGTGTTTTGTTCAAAGATCAGTTGCTTGATGAAAAACCCTTAAAGAATGAATGGTTATATGAATTAGACACAGAACACGAAGTTGTCACCATTCCCTATAACTATCTGGAAGCCGGGGGAGATATTCTGACACCGGGGGATAGGGTCAGGATACGGGTATCTTACGAAGTTGAAGGCGGTGGAGGGGTATCTGGAAACCCCAATGTCATGACCTATGCAACGTCCAATAAGACCATGCGTACTGAAGTTTTATTTGACAGTATAGTGGTTAAAGACATGCTCAATGCTAACAGTCATTCCATCTATGAGGTTTACAAAGAAGTAATGAAGCTGCCGGAAAACCAGAAACAAGAAGTTATGAAGAGTGAAGATTTCTTGGAAAATATTAAGCCTAAATCCTTGGTATTGGAAGGTACCCGGGATCAGATTAACAATTACGCCAAGTACAAGAGCCTGGAAGGAAAAAGTTTTCTCATAACTATCCTGCAAAGGCAGGAAGGCAATATTGTATTAGATCAGTTACCAACATTAGAAAAAGAGGTTGAATCGTGGATAGAGAAGGAACAAAAATAGATAAGATTTTGGATAAAATATCACCCCGGGAACGCATTGGTATTGAAATGCAGGAAAGTAAACTGATTTACAGCGTCATTGGTTTCATATCCGCTTCGGATTTTGCAGATAACTCGATACTAATCAGCAATCTGGGGTATCTGCTTGCCCAAAAAGGATTGAATACATGTGTTGTGGATTTTAAGGTGTTCTACCCCAACCTTTACCAGGCCCTAGATGCCCAGCCGGTGAAAAAAGGAAGCGGGTTAATCAAGGTCTTAAAAAGCGACAAAATTGATATTAGAGATGAGATTACCCCCACAAAACACGAGAGACTGTATTTATTATCTCCTAGTCCTCAGGATTTGATGGAAGAGTATTTTGACTTTACCTTTGAGGCCATCGAGCGGGTAATTGATACCCTAAAGAGCATTTTTGATATTGTCCTTATAGATATCCCCAACAACCCGCCCTTGGAGTTTTGTGGGGCGGCCATGAAGTATTGTCATGTGGGGTTTTTCACCGCCTCGGAGAGAATGGATGCTTATATCAATATGATAAAGTTGTTAGACTTTCTAGATTCTATTGGCATCAGTACTGCTAAGTTTACCAATGTAATTTTCATGAATCTCCAGGGCATGGAATTTGATTATGAGGTTTTTAAAAAGTTTAATTTCAATATTGTGGCAGCATTGCCTTTGGTCAAATCCCTTGTATCAAGTTCTTTCGAGGGTAAATTGTACATTAAAGATGACCCTTTATTGAACAAACACATCAAAAGCCATATGAATAGGGTAGTTGAAATTTTATTAAAACAACAATGGGGGTAAGGTTATGCTCTCTCGTGGCAAGATTAGCGATATGCAACAAAAAGCCTCCTTCTCATCTCATCGTAAGAATGAGATGGAGGAGCTGAAAAATAAATACACTACAATAAGCTTCAAAGAAGCTTTGGAGTTGTGTCAAAAACATATTACTAAAGTGGCCACCCACGCTTTTAGGCGCGAAAGTGATCCCGCCAAAAAGAGGCAGATAACTAAATCCTACATAAACGAATTCGTAGATGCCCAACGTCCTTCTGTTGAAGGCTTTGATAACCTTTATGATTTAAAACAGGCTCTCGCAGACGAAATTACCCATTACGGACCCATTACAAAAGCTATGGAAGACCCCCGGATAGATGAAATAAGAGCTAATGGGCCCGACCAGATATTTGTTGAAACCGAAGGGAAAACAATTCCCTGGGATCAACAATTTTCCGACAGAGAGCACATGGAAAGGATAATTTCCAAACTGGTTGGGGTTTCTAAAGTCAGGTTAACGCCAAGAATACCCATGGTTAACGCCAGAACCATAGAAGGTTACCGGGTAAATGCCACCCACGCCGAGATTTCCCCTTATGACAATCCTGCCTTTGTAATTAGAAAGTTTAGCAAGAAATCCATCACTCCCGAATTAATGATGAAAAATGAATCCTTTTCCGCTAATATGTTTAAATTGCTATCCCTCATACCTAAGGCCGATTTATCTTGGATGACTGTAGGACCCACCGGTAGTGGCAAGACAACCCTTAATGAAATTCTGGTCAGAGAAATTAATCCCCTGTCCAGGATAATTACCATTGAGAATCCTTCCGAAATGCGCCTCATAAGGCGTGAGGGAAATAGTGAGCACGGGCCGGTAATCAATGATGTATTGCAGTATGAATCGGTTCCTGATGACGATGATTCCAGTCCTGCTACCATGGAGAACTTACTCATTAATGCCATGCGGCAATCACCC
>JAJZSN010000053.1 GCA_021849745.1 Bacillota bacterium
ACACGGAGAAAAAGATTTATATATAGCTTTAAACACCAAAAGTCCTGGGATGAAGCAACCCATAATAACGGCCTATAAACCTCTGTGCCCTCCGTGGTTAAGCATTTTTATCATTTTTTACTGTTCACTACAACTTAAAATTTAGTTTTTTCTACAAACTTTCACGAAGTAGTAGTACAGTGGACACGCACAGCGGTATTAACATCTCTGGGGTTAGCTTGGAAAAGTTAATTTATTAACCGAAAAGCAAATCTCCTGCCTTTTCCAGTTCTTCTATTCCCTTAATCTCCTTCTCCAGCATGGGCAACTGCAGGACGGCGGCATCCGGGAACTTCTCCGCAATTCCTTGAAGGTGCCTTTCCTGCATCCGGCGGCGGTTGTGGAAGAAGGAGTTGACGCAATATTGGCCGGGCAGGACTAGATTAGCCACCACCAACGGAGTGGTAATCCCTACTGTTTTCAATTCTTCCACCGCCCGGTGGGCCTCCATGATGGGGGTAGTCTCCGGGTACACCACGAAGCCGAAGTTGGCCCGGTCCGGGTTTCTCATGATCTCGATAACCTTCTCAAAGCGCTCCTTGGCCTGTCGGTCCAACAAATCCCCTTCAAGGGAGGTACTGGACTTTAACTCAATCTGCTTGCTCCAGTCCATGGGCAGTTCTAACAACCTTAGGGTATGACCTGTAGGTGCGGTATCAAAAACCATGGCCTCATAATCATCCCGCAGCACATAATCCATGAACTTATTGAACACCGCCATCTCTTCGGTGCAGGGAGAATCCAGTTGTTCCTCCATGATGGTGATGACTTCCTCAGAGTAACGGGTTCTGGCATCATCCAGGATATTGTTTTTATATTCTTCCGCTGTTTCCTTAGGGTCGATTTTGGCGGCCCAGAGATTGACCACTCCGGGAATAAGAGTGGGTTCGCTCCTTACTTCAGCCTCTAGCACTTCACCGATATGAGCCGCAGGATCGGTGGTAATCAACAATGTCTTAACCCCTTGTTTAGCCAGCCAGAGAGCGGTAATACAAGAGACTGTGGTCTTGCCCACCCCCCCTTTACCTGCGAAGAACATGGCCCTTGTCTGGCCCTTTTGGGGCATGAGCAGACTTTGTACATTGGGATTATCGATAACCATGTCTTCAAGAGCTTCCAACTCTGCTACTGATATGTTCCCCGGCTCTTTCATGTTCTCGCTCCATAACCGCCGACCGGTCTGGCGAAGGAAATCCAACCCCTTAATCTCTTCTTCCAGTAGATAAACCTTTTTGGTGGGTAATTGGAACCTTTCCTTAATTATTTTTAAGTACTCCTGCTGCATTTGACTGCGCTGCTGAAAAAAAGGAATCTGACAATATTCGGGAGGTAGGATACCATTGATAATAAGCAGATTGGAATTAATCCCGATGCGGGCCAGTTCCCCCACCGATCTTTCCGTTTCTTTAATAGGTGTCGCTTCCGGCTGTACCACGAAGGCAAAGGTGGTCCGGTCAGGGTCTTGTAGGATAGCGATGGCCCGGTCGTACTTGGCCCGGGAATCCTGCAGCACCTGAACCGGCCCCAAGCAGGTCTGACCGCTGCCCAGCTCGCTTTCGGTAATGTGGCGACTCCAGTCCACGGGCAGTTCCAGTAGCCTGATGGTATGGCCGGTGGGTGCGGTATCGAAAATCACTACATCGAACTCAGGATTATCGATGAAGTCTACAAATTTGTCAAAAGAAGCCATTTCTTCGGTACAGGGAGAATTGATCTGCTCCTCCATTATCGCCACAATACTCCCATCAAAGAGTTCTCTGTATGGAGCTAAGGCCCTGTCCTTATACTCCTGGGTCGCCTTCTGGGAATCTATCTCCATGGCCCAAAGTTTTTCCACCCCTTCAATGGGGGTTACCTTATGACCGATGGGCTGTTGGAAAACATCCGCCAGGTTGGAGGCTGGGTCGGTGGTCACGATTAAAGTCTTAAGACCTTTTCCCGCATGCTCCACAGCGGTAGCTGAAGCCATAGAGGTCTTACCTACCCCGCCCTTGCCGGAGAAAAAGAAGAATTTGGTCTCGGACATCACTTTACCTCCTCAAACGCCTCGTGTTTGGCCATCAACTTTTCACAGACGCTGCAATCAGTGCGAATTTTGGAAGGGCGGGTACCTAAGCTGAGACTCTCCCGGATAGGTTGGGCAAAAATCTTGTTGAATTCTTCACTATATTCAATCAAGGCTCCTTCTTCCAAAGTGTAGAAAACCCATTTGCCCTCTTTGCTATCCTTAACCAAACCTGCCTGACGCAATATCTTAAGATGATGAGACACCGCCGGTTGGGAAAGCTCCAACTGGTCAATGATTTCGCAGACACACATCTCTTTTTCAGATAACATGCGAATTATCTTCAACCTGGTCTCATCACCAAGGGCTTTAAAAAAACCAGCCAACTTTCTCATTAGTCATCGTCCCTTCTGTAAGGTCCTACCCCTTTCCTGCAAGAACTAAGAATCTTTCTTAAGGTACACCAATAACTCAGCCATACTTGGGTATCCGCCGCTCTTAATAATTCTGCCGTCTACAGTGGTAATCGGCAATACCTTTGCGCCCTGGTTTTTGATTAATTCCGTAACCGGGGGGCTACTCTGAAAGGCCGCAATACTCTGGCCAAACATATGCCTTTCCATTTCAACTTGATCAGCATATTCTTTTTTGAGCTTCTGAACCATCTCATTAACCTGGATCAGAACTGGGTCGATAGTAGGGCCGCAAATCCCCGTACTACAACACATAGGTGGATCAAAGATTTGAATTTTGGTTTTACTCATTTGGATTAGCCTCCTTTTTTTAAGTTATAAACATACATATTTAACTATGTAAATATGTAGACCAAAAAAAATGCGGGTAATTCATATTTAACTTCTTTTATATGTTTATAGTACCATATAAATTACCCACTTACAATCTTAATTTTTAGATCCTTTGCCCCGCATTCTGTATATCAATAACCCTAGAGAAACCGCAAATATTAGGATACTCATAACCTGGGCCGCCCGGAAAGGCCCAAGCATCAGACTGTCCGTCCGCAAACCTTCTACAAAAAATCGCCCTACCGAATAAAGGCTCAGCCAGCTAAGAAAAATAATCCCCTTCTGACCGATATTTTTCGTCCTAAGCCACAACAGAAAGAAAAACACCCCCAGGTTCCATAAGGACTCATAGAGAAAAGTGGGATGCCGGTAAGCCCCATCGATATACATGGCCCAAGGTAGGTTAGTCTCGTAGCCATAAGCTTCCTGGTTAAAGAAGTTACCCCAACGGCCAATGGCCTGGCCCAAGATAAAACTAGGGGCCACCACATCCCCAAGGAGCCAAAAGTTCAGCTTGTGTTTCCTGGTAAACCAGATTCCGAAAATTATAGCGGTTATTATCCCCCCATGGATGGCCAGCCCGCCATGCCAGATCATGAAAATCTCAATAGGTTTTTGACTATACTGTTCCCAATTAAAGACGACGTAATAGATTCTGGCTCCAATCCAGGACAGGGGCGCTCCGATTAAAACCAAATCCAGGATCTTATCCGGGTCTATACCCCGCCTTTTGGCCTCCCGCTGAGCTAGAAAAACACCCACCAGCAGGGATACCGCCATCAAAAGGCCGTACCACCGCACCTCCACAGGACCTATAGAAAAAGCTATTGGATCCACTTGCAATCTTATCCCCTTCTCTCCGGTTAAAATTACGAAGCACTGATATGATTTTACCCTGAAGAATTTCCTTTGTCAACAAAGCCGGAGTGGCAAACCCCAACCTATGAGCGACAACAGCAGAATCTACCCTATAAACCCCACAGATTCTCTGCTAAAAACAACGATACAACTTTTTCTATCCCCAATGTTTAAGCCAGAATACACGGTTCTTGGAATCTCCAACTGCAAATCATAATCCCGGTAACCTTTGAGAGATTCTTGCAGCTTTATAAACAACGTATAACTGTGTGTATGAGCCATTTCCTCAACAATTTGGCCGGAAAATTGGTTCTCACAAAAGTGCACGTCACGTACTATGCTAACATCCTCAGGCCTGTTGAAAAAAGATATGCTCTCCCCTGGCTGAAAAGCTGCCGGAGGCGCTTTCACCAGGCATTGATTAGAACGGATGAGAATTTCCTCATCATTAACGGCTACCACCGTACCGTCAAAAATATTCTTGGTTCCGGTAAACCTGGCTACTGCCCGGTTGGCTGGTCGCCGCAAAACTTTTTCCTTTTCGTCCAGCTGTATAACCATCCCAGCCTCAATAATTGCTATTTTACTGCATAAAACATAAGCTTCGTCCAGGCTATGGGTTACCAGCAAAATGGGAATCCCAAATTCCTCCCATAAACCAGCCAGCTCTTTCTGTAACTTGCCCCTTACCGCAGTGTCCAAGGCAGAAAAAGGCTCATCAAACAGAAGAAGTTCGGGTTCCGTCACCAAAGCCCGGGCCATGGCCACCCTCTGCTGCTGACCGCCGGAGAGTTGACCGGGATACCGGTCACCCTGGTCCTCCAACCGCATCCTCCGTAACATTCCCATAGTTTTATCCCGTCGTTCCCCGGATTTAAGGTAGAAAATCCCGTACTCAATATTCTGTTGTACTGTCAGGTGAGGAAAAAGGGCGTAATTCTGGAAAACATAGCCAATTTTTCTTTCCCTGGCGGGTAAATTCACCCTGCCGGAAGAATCAAAAAGCACCCGGTCATTTAACCGGATGGTTCCTTCATCTGGCTCCAGTAACCCGGCCAGACAGCGCAGGGTGAGGCTTTTCCCAGCGCCGGAAGGCCCTAACAGGGCAACAGTTTCTTTGCCGACCCGGAATTCCGTCTGCAAGGTGAATTGTTTCAGACTTTTCGTTATCCTTACTTCCAGCATCAGCTACCTTCTCCTCACAACCCGGTTAAGACGGTTTAGAATCAGCAAGGTTCCAAAGGCAAAGACTGTCATCACCAAAACCAGAAAATTAGCCAACTCGGAATTTCCCGCCTGGATGGCGTCATAGATAGCCACTGCCATGGTTTGGGTTTTTCCGGGAATGTTACCGGCCACCAGCAAAGTCGCCCCAAAGTCCCCCAAGGCCCGAGCAAAGGCCAGCACAACACCGGCCACAATACCCCTCCAGGCTAAGGGAATGGTGATGGTGAACAGAACCGCAATATCACTGCGTCCCAAAGTTCTGGCTGCACTTTCCAACTCAGGATCTACACTTTCCAAGGACTCCACTGCCGTTTTAACCAGCAGTGGCAAGGCCACAATGCTGGCGGCAATCACCGCCCCCTGCCAGGTAAAAACCAGAGAGATTCCCATGGTCTCCTCAAGAAAACGGCCAATCAAACCCTCACGACCCAAAACCACCAACAGGTAATAACCCAATACCGACGGGGGCAACACCAGAGGCATGGTAGCAACAGCGTCCAGTAATTCTCTACCGGGGAAATCCCCTCTGGCCAGCAGCCAAGCCAAGGGCAGCCCCAGCACCAAAGTGACAAGAGTAGCTGATACCGCTACTTTGATGGATAAATATAACGGAAACCAATCCATTGCTGTCATTTAATACTCTCCCGGTAAGTAAAAACCATATTTTTTCATTACCTGCCGACCCTCGGTGCCATTAACATAATCCACAAACCTGCGGGCCGCCTCTTGCTCCTTGGTAGCCGCCACCACCGCCATGACCTGTTCCAGTGGCGGGTAGAGGCTTTCGTCAACCTCCACATACTTAATCCCCGACTGCCTAGCAAGGGATAAAGCAATAATAGCAACGTCCACATTACCGGATTCAACATAACGGAAACTGTCCCTGACGTTTTCGCCATAGATTAACTTGGGCTGCAATTCCCGCCACACTCCAGCCTTCATCATGGCCTCCTTGGCTGCTGCACCATAAGGGGCATGCCCTGGATTGGCTATGGCTATGCTTTTAATATTGGGTTTCCGCAAATCCTCCAGACGGTCGACTCTAAGGGAATCATCCCTTTGAACCAGCACAATGCGCCCCCTGGCATAAATCATCCGCGATTCCTCCAGCGCCTGTCCCTGCTTAATCAATTCATCCACATAACCAGCGTTGGCGGAAGCAAAAACATCAACAGGTGCGCCGTTGGCGATCTGCCGGGCCAGCATGCCTGAAGATCCAAAATTAAAAAGCACCTGGTAACCCGTTTTTTTTGTAAAGAGCCCACCGATTTCCTGAAAGGCCGGCTGCAAATCTGCTGCCGCCGCTACCGTCAAAGCCTGTTTCTGCCCTTTCTCGAACCCGCAGCCGGCAAATAACATTAGAGAAATACACAACAATATTAAAAGAGCGGTTTTATAACATTTTTTCACGTTGAAATTCCGTCCCTGAAAGTTATTTTTACAATAACCTGTTTTCAAGTAAAGCTTTTCAATCAGAGTTACCATCCCTACGGCATCTGAGCATGCCGCCAGGTATCCTTACCGGGCTGATCAATATTAAACCCGTGGACATCATGCTTGATAGTAGCTACCCGGTAACCCCTTTTCTTTAACTCAACCAGCAGCTTTTCCAGCAAAGTTGTTTTACCCACGTCTGATTTTCCTACCACTGATATTATCGGAATCATTTTACTCCACCCGTTTCCTTCTCTTTTTCCACACCGACCTGTCGGCTATCCCACCGTTGTGCCCTAGCCAATTCTTCCGGTGTGTTGACATTATAGAATTCTTAGAATACACAGCAAATAAAGGTTGTAAATAATCCCCTACCTGAGGAACAAGAACATCACAATCCGTCGCATGTTCAACCATATATCGGGCTAACTCTCCATTAATAAATGGCATATCACAGGCCACCACAAAGCTATGAAAATTGCCTGCCGCCAATAAACCAGCATGAATACCACTTAAAGGTCCCCGGCGGGGAATTATATCGGTTATAACTTTAACCCCAAGATTATTGTACAATTCCGGTTCATTAGTGACAATAATAATTTCCGAACAGAACTTTTTTAACTCCGAGATGGTATTTTCAATAATATATTGGTTATCTATCTTCAAAAACGCCTTATTGGTTTTCATCCGGGAGTTCTGACCACCGGACAGAATAATTCCGCTTATTTGTCCAGCCATTTACCCCCCACCCATCATAGTCTAATATCAGTCCATTAATAATACAGCCACCTGTTTGCCCGGCCCTAATGCATCAGAACCGGCAGGTACATCAATGAGAGCATTACAATTAAGTAAAGATTTGAGAACTCCGGGGTTTTGTTTTCCTGTAAGAGTCACCCTTAGCACCTCTCCCTGCCTGTAGACCCGCCCCCGCAAAAGACGTCTCATCCCACTCCTTTTAGAGAATTCATCGTCCAAATGTGCCAAGGCTTTCCCGGGTAACACCCGCCGTTCCCCAACCAGTTTTCTAATCACCGGCTTTACCAGCACCTCAAAGATAATACTGGCTCCAGCCGGATTTCCGGATAAGCCGAAGATAAGCTTGCCTTTGCTTTCAGCGGCAACAACGGGAGTGCCGGGCTTCACCGCCACCTTCCAGAAAAGAATTTTGGCTCCCACCTGCTTCAAAGCATCATGAACCATATCGTAATCACCAACCGAAACCCCGCCTGTGCTAATTACCAGGTCGGCGGCAGCCAAAGCTTCATGAAACTTAACACTGGTTTCCGCCAACCTGTCAGGCACAATCCCCAATAATACAGGTTCACCACCTGCCGCCTTTACGGCAGCAGCGATTAGGTAGAGATTACTGTTGCGAATTTTCCCCTCAGGTAATGGTTCCCCAATATCCACCAGTTCATCACCGGTGCTTAAGATAGCCACTCTGGGCCGCCGCACCACCTGAACCTGCCCTTGTCCAATAGCCGCCAGCATACCAATAGCCGCCGGAGTCAAGACTTCACCTCTGGTAAGAATCAATTCCCCTTTAGTGACGTCTTCGCCGGCTCTGGAAATATTGTCGCCCGATTTTAAAGGATTAAATATCTTTACTTTAAACATCTCTTCCTTTGTATCCTCAAACCTGATTACCGCATCCGCCCCTCGGGGAATAGGAGCTCCCGTCATGATTTTGACAGCTGTACCGGAGATAAGTTCCCCCATGGCTACATAACCGGCCGGAACTTCTTCAGTGACTATTAATTCCGCCGGAGTGGATTGAGTAGCATTTTGGGTATCAGCGGCCCTCAAGGCATAACCATCTAGAGGAGAACGGTTAAAGGGGGGTAGGTTCACCTTCGAACATACATCCTCGGCCAGCACCCTTTGCCATGCGTCCAACAAATCGGCCTTCTCAGCAGGTAACTGATGAACCTTACTTAATACCACTTCTTGAGCTTCTTCTAAGGATATCATCTCCTGCATTTTTTCTACCTCCCACATATTTTCTCTCTAACATCCTTTACCGAAGGGGCAAGCCGGAAAACTACAGGTCTGGCATTCTAGACACAGGCCGCCATGACCCATACGAATCATCTCTTCCCTGGTGATTTTTTCTCCGGCCAGAATTCTAGGCAATAGCAAATCAAAAACCGTATTCTTGCAATACATGACACAGCCCGGCAATCCAAGTATTGGTATTTCCCCGAGATAGGCCAGAAGTGTCATGGAACCTGGTAACACCGGGGCCCCGTAACTAATAACCTCAGCACCTGCCAGACGAATACCCAAGGGGGTAACATCATCCGGGTCAACCGACATACCGCCGGTAACAACAATGATATCCACGCCCCGGGCCACCAGTTCTTTAATTGCAGCAACTATTGCCTCCGGGCTGTCGGGAACTATAATCTGGTCCATTACCTGGCTGTTATACTCCTGAATTTTTTTCTTAACCGCTGGGCCGAAACCGTCCTTAATCCGCCCGTAATAAACTTCATTACCGGTTGTAACCATGCCCACCTCCACCTTACGGAAGGGTCTAACTCTGATGATACCATCCTGGCTTGAACAAATATTCTCTACTTGTGAAATCTTGTTTTCTTCAATTACTAAAGGGATAACCCTGGTTCCGGCCACTGTTTGGCCCTTTTTCACCAGGTAATGGTTATGCAAGGTAGCCAAAACTACCTGTTCAATGACATTAACCTGCTCCAGGACCCGGACACTAACCTGCAATAAACCGTCATATTCAGCAATCAGGCTGACCCTGCCCTGGTTCGGTTCAGTGAGGACAATTCCTTCCCGGGCCGCGGCCCTGGCGATGCGTTCGGCAGCTTCATTCTCATGGACCATGTCTGAATCCGGGCTCCACACATAGATATGTTCTTTACCCAGTTCCAAAAGTTTGGGTATATCCTGCTCTTTAATCACATACCCCTTTTTGAAAGCCCGGCCTTTAAACTCCCCCGGTATAATCTGGGTAATGTCGTGACAGAGTACCATCCCCACCGCTTGATGTACATGAACCTTTTGCATATTATCCCCCTCTGCCTGTTAAATCCAACTCAATGCTTTTTTAACTATCCCAAAACCTTGCCCAGTTCTGACTCCAGTTCCCTCTTGGTTTGACAGGAATGACACAGCCCGTTATCAGACTGCTCATTTATCTCTGCATCACAATCAAAACAACGTTTGACCGCCAACTCATAAATCCTTATCTCCTCGGCGGATAAAACCTGATCTAAGTTTAAGGTTTTTAAATACCTAATAGCTTTGGCCTGACAACCAAGGGCGCATAACCCACACTTTAAGCAATGGGCGGGTTGGTGAGTAATAACGGTATTCCCACCCTGTACCCATTTCTTCAATGCCCCCGTGGGGCAGAATACCGTACAGTCTCCGCATCCAGTGCAACTATCCTCAATTGCCAAAGCCCCAAAAGGCAGTTCATCAACCTCCATGAACCTTTCTCCCCTTTGCCAGACCCTTTTGTGAAAAGCCTCCAACAGTAGTCTCCTTTGCTCGGGCAGAGCTATTTCCCGTGGCACTCCGCGGTTAGCCCCCAGACCCGATTTTTCGGGCTCATCTTCCCTGTCCCAAAAAGATGTAAAGCCTTTCTTAAGCCCTGTACCAACTTTTTTCCGGCATAAATCCAGAAATTCATCCCTGGATAATATTTCAACTTCTGCTTCTATACTTCGTCCCACTGTGACGGCGTTTTCTGCCGTATCAAGAGCCCCGAGAATATTATTAGTCTTGTCCACAGCACTGGAAACCAAATCGGCACCCTTCCCTCCACAGGTGATACAGCGTTCCCAGGAAAGATCAAGGTATACTTTGGTTCCTTGCAAAGCCACTGCCAGCAACAACTGGCTATCCAGATAACCAAGACAGGGAACTTCCACCATCCCCGGAGTTTTATCACCTCTGCGGCAAGTCATGGTAACAACCTTTCGTCCGCCCAATCCCTCCAGAATTTCCCGGCGAGTTGGACTTCTGGGAATAAAAGCCCCAGTCACACAAACTGAGGTACATACCCCGCAACCAAGACACCGTTCTTCATCAAACCGGAGCTGCCCATCCATAATGATGGCTTTATCCGGACAGTTTTCCACACAAACCCGGCAGTCATGACCTTGATGACGGGCATGAAGACAATTACCGGGTATATAACAAACCCCAGGAACCTCTAGTAAATTACTAATAATTTTTTGGAAATTAAACACTGCTTCCACCCTCATTTTTTAGGTAGAAAGCCCATCCCGGTAGGGACGGGCTTTCCTTTGTTTTAATTCGCCTTTCTATGACAAGCACTACAGAAATTTGTTGTTTTGTGACAATTTAAACAGGTTGTAGCACCATTTTTAACTACCAGCGAACCATGAGTGGCCAGAAAACTTGCCGTATGTGGCCCTTTAACCACCGCTTCTTTAGGTTTAGTGGTCTTATTAGTAGGTTTAGAAGTAGATTTTGATGAACTAGGGGTCTTAGTTGTTTTAGTTGTTTTAGTTGTTTTAGTAGTTTTTGTTGGTGTTGGTGTTGAAGGTTTCTTTGGAGTCGTAGGTTTTGCTTGATTCAAATCTACTTTAATGTTAAGTTTTTGATGACATGTAACACAATCTTTACCATACTCAGGCTTGGCCAAAGCTGAAGGAGAATCCAAGGATATCACTACACCCAAAGAAAGGGCAGTACCAAGCACCAAAGGTAAACATCGCCTAAATCGATTCATCTTCATTGCTATTCCCCCCTTATACCTTCACCAGTTTCACCCTAGTATCATAGAACACAGCACTTCCGCCAGCTAAATCGCTTAGAGTTGTATTTTTGATAACGGGGTCTAACCGCATCGCAGCATTAGCATGGACGCCCCTACGTCTACGGCTGTCTCCCTTAATTACTTTACCGTCAATTACCACATCTGTGGCTCCGTACGACCAATGACCGAAACCAAGACTAAAGGCTACAACCCCTTCCCTGATACCTTCGGTAACTATCACTTTACCAATCATATCCACCTTTTGGCCATTCTTCAAATCCCAGATACCCTGCTGATTGGAAGCGGAAACTATCCTGACCTTAGCATCGGTTTTCAGTTTATGTTTAGCCGCATCTTTAGAATTTACCCAGATGTAGTTCTCACCTTGCAAAGACAGATTCCAATAGTTGGATATAGTCCGACTTTTGGTATGCAGAATATCCTTATAGGTTATCAAGGTAAAGTTATAACCATCTTTACCATCATCAATAGCTTGGCCTAGAGAATCCTGATAAGGTGGAATATATTTTGAAATGCCGAAAAAAGCTTTGCCGGTCATTGAGTTTTTGGTTCGGCTGGTCTTTTCCTGATAGAGATTAATCTGCTTACCGTATTTATTCTTGACCTGTCCTTTATCGTAAGCCTTTCCATAATCCTGGAAACGCCCTCCCCGGTTAAGGACATAAATAACCTTTTTCCACCATTGTTCGCCAACTATCTTTTTCCATCTTTCGGGATCAAAGACTGCTTTTGGCAGATGCTTCCTTGCCTCTAAAAAGATTTTAACTTCTTCTTCAGTGGCATCAGGTATAGTGTCTGCACCTTTTTCATCATCACCAAAAGCCAAATTAGCTACCATAGGAAGATACATTTCATCCTGATGTTTAAGATGCCGTCCTTTACCGAAGGCATCGTCGCCGAATCCTGGCAACTTCAGGTTTTCGGCCAGGGCCAGAATAGTTGTTTCTAACGAGATTGGCATCTCTTGCCCGAACACCTTGACCATCTCGGGTATCGGTTCGATTACAGGTTGCCTTACCGGTTGAACCTTCTGTGGTATGCTGAAATGAGTACCATGGAATTCCCAACGCTCGAGATAGGTAAGGTCAGGAATGATATAGTCAGAATACATGGATGACTCTCCGATGAGGATATCAATACTAACCAGCAGCGGTATTTTATTAGGATCTGCCAACATTTCGATATTTTTGTGTCCGCCGGGTAGTGCATAAACCGGTGAGCCCATATACATAAAGAGAATTTTGCCCTGGTAAGGATAGGCGTCAGACATGGAGGGTACTATTTCCTGGTACACATCACTGGCTAAAGTAAACCAAGGTCTTGTAGCAGGATATCCCTTGAAAATGGTGGTCTTTTCATATGCGACATTTTCACGAATGGTACTTACTCCAAAAGCAGTTGATTTACCAGAGTTATCGGCGGTGTTAAAAGGTTTTCCGGCTCTATCCCCAACAAAGTTATAAGTGCCGCCCTTAATCATACCACCCTGCCAGTCGTAGTTGCCAATTAACAGGTTAAGGCTTAGCCATGCTCCAACATTAAAGAAACCATTGGTATGTTGAGATACCCCCCTGTGCAAATCCGCAGCCGCCATTTTGCCGTGGCTGGTAAATTCCTTGGCTAGCTCTTCGATATCCTTATAATCCACCCCACTAATATCGGCCCATTCCGTAATACTTTTTTCATTAGCACTTTCTTTTAGGAGAGTAAATGAAGACTTGACCTTAAACTTCTCATTAAGAGTAGTATCTACCTCCAAATCTCCTACCACAGGGTTAGTACTATCGTTGGGATCTACAGCCTTGGGTTGACCATTAACCAGCACCACCATGGGGTCCAGTTCATAAGAATATTCTTTATCAGCAACTTTTTCTGTTTTTTTAATTTTAGGTAAACCAATTTCTGAACCACGGAGAAAATCCTTAGGCTTACCTTCTTCAATCTTAACTAACCATGAGGCATTAGACCAGGACAGTTCCCCAGCCTTGGCTGCTGCTCCCTTATTGGCACAGCTTAAGAACTTTTCATCGTATTTCTTATTAGCTACAATCCATTGAATCATCGCCAGAGCTATGGCCGCTTCAGAACCAGGTTTATTCGGCAGCCATTTCCAGGCCTTAGCCGCAGTCTTACTGAAGCGAGGGTCGATTACCGCAATCTTCAAGCGACCTTCTGCCAAACCATTGGTAATCTTAGGAGTGCGGTGAGACGGACCGTAATTAGCTTCAAAAGGAGACGCTCCTACGAAGATAATGAACTTAGAATTGGCGGTATCTGCCTGCCAATAGAACTTATCTCCTCCGCCCCAATCAACCTTTTCTTTTTTTGCATCATAAGCATATTGCTCACTCATGGCCTTTCCTGAGAAATAAAGCGAACCCTGACAAACAGTGGTATGACCATGAGCATTTAATGACCCAATGGCTTCAGTGGTAAAACGTCTGACAAATGAGCTTCGGCCACCTTTCAACCGACCCCAGGCAAAGGTAAACTGATTGTTCTTAGGGCCAAGATCAGGGTGTTCCGGATCGATGAGCTTATCCAAATGAGCTTTATGTTTTTCCTGAAATTCCTTGACCGTCATCTTCTTATTCCAAATCTTATCCACATCGGCAGCCATCTCTTTAGCGGCTTTAGCGTCCCGGAGAGCCCAGATATCCTTCAGTCCTTCAACCACACGGTTTTCTTCTCCTGGAACCGAATCAAAAAGTTTACCCCCATTGGTTATTTCATCAATTGCCTGAGCAAAAGGAATGGAAATCCACTTATTCTCGCCTCTTTTACCGACTCGTTTCAAAACCTTGCGAATACGGTATGGATCGTATACCGTTTGGATACCCGATTGACCTTTAGGACAAATCGCTCCGTCAATCTTGGCTGCTTCGCTGATGGAATTGTTATAAGCCAAGTGGGGAAACATGGTCCAGGGGCTATAAGGATTACCCTCGATTTTGGCCGCTAGGCCATTTTGCAACTTAACTTTAATCCCGCATCCGGTGTTACACTGCAAACACACTGAATAGAGGGTGTTTGCCGGATTGTCCAATTCATAAGCATCTGTAGTAGCGGCTTCAGCCTTATTCCCTAATAATGCAGCGGCTTCCCCTGCTACCACAGCAGCACCGCCTACGGCAGCAGTGGTTTTCAGAAACGTACGCCTCGCCATCGGTTGATCTAATAAATTTTCTTTTTTGTCACTCACTCGTCAACCCTCCTTCTAAAGCAGATAATAAACCCGCGGATTTGTTCCTTTTTGTTCCAGTAACTTCATGTACTTCCGGGATTTTAGTAGCTTAGATACTAAACTATCAGGATCGGAGAAGTCTCCGAAATACGTCGCTCGACCTATACAAGTTGCCACACAACTGGGTAATAATCCTTCAGCACACCGATGCAAACAGAAATGGCATTTGCGTGCCCTACCAATAGGTGGATTCTCGCCTCCCTGTCTAGTCCACTTTTTCTGGTACTCATGATTGGCCCGTTTTTCATAAGCCATCACCTGTGGAGTACCATCTGTATGGAACTTACCCTTGTCTAAAGAACGGGCACCATAAGGACATGCCTTAACACATCGTCCGCAGCCGATACACTTGGTGTAATCGATGTCTACCACCTTATCATCCCGTTTTTTGGTGGCTTGCACTGGACAAACAGGTACACAAGGTGGTTTGTCACACTGCATACATGGTCTCGCTACATATTGTTTCTTTACCTTGGGATAAGTACCAGTTTCCTGACTTATTACCCGTCGATAGATTACACCGGGCGGCAGGACATTTTCTGCAATACAAGCAATAGTGCAAGAATGACACCCGGTACATTTCTGCAGATCAATAACCATGCCCCATTGCCGTTTATTGACAGGATTCTGGATTGCTTTTGTCAAATCTTCCTTCATGAGGAGTAGCTGATCTTTGATTTGATTTTCTGCCACAGTCTATAACCTCCTTTTTCTTCTATGATTGTGCCAAAATGTACAATAATGCAGGTTCCACCCCCTTTATGTTTTGGATATCCATCTTGCCTTCCCGAAAACAAACAAAAGAAGACCTTACGGGTAGTGCAAGGTCTCCTTCGCCAAATACGGGCAGGCACAGAAATTGCTTTCTATACCCTATCGGCTGAATCTTCCCAAAAGGAAAATACAGCTCGGAGATTATTAACATACGTTAATTATCTCATAAAAACACAGCCTTGGGCATTGGCTAAACCCCTATAAACTTCCTAGCAAATTAGGGTTTTACCCTATATTTTTGACACTCTTTTAAAGGGTTTCCCCCTATCTCCACTAGCCTAAAATTTATTCATTTTCTGCCCCTACCAATCCTTTACTAATAGCAAACCGTACCAACTCTGATCGGCCTTGTAGGTTTAATTTCTCCTTTAGTCGAGCTTTATTGTTTTCAACCGTTTTAATACTTATATACAAGGTATCAGCAATCTGTTTATTGGTATAACCCAGTGCAATAAACCGCAAAATTTCCTCATCACGTTCTGTTAATAAATCATTTGCTTTTTTATAATCTCTGTTTTCTTTAAGAGGATTTATTAACCCTTGAACCAAAACCTTAGTGAGGGAAGGGTCTATGTATATTTCACCGTTATATACCTGTCTGACAGCCGCTAGCACTTCGGTATGGGCCGCTTTTTTTACAATATAGCCCGCACCCCCTAGTTGGAGGACATTGCGAAGGTAGCCTTCATCATCATGCATAGTCAAAACCAGGATTTTGATATCGGGGTTAAGTGCCTTGACATGCTGCATAGCTGCCAACCCCCCCATTCCAGGCATGGTCAAGTCTAGGAGAATAACATGAGGCCTTAGTTCCTCACAGACCCGAACGGCCTCCTCACCACTGGCCGCCTCCCCTATCACTTCCATATCGGGTTGGGAATTCATCAGAAAAGCAAGACCACTTCTAAAAACCGCATGATCATCAACCAACACAATCTTGATTTTATCCATGGCTAATCACCTCTTCCATGGGAATTTTGACATAAACAGTAGTACCCGTACCAGGTTCCGATTCAATGGTAAAATCTCCACCAATTACCGAAACCCGTTCAGCCATACCAAATATACCCAGTTTCTTATCCTTCAGAGGAGAAGCTAAGACCCGGTCAACCTCGAAACCTGCTCCGTTATCCTCCACAATGGCAGTAAGCACCGACTTTTTGCGCTCCACAATGATGCTCACCGAATTAGCCTGGGCATATTTGGCGATATTAGTTAAAGCCTCTTGAACCACCCGATATACCGTCAATTCTACCTGTGCCGGAAGTCGGGAGTTCAACAAGCCATAACAATGCAAATCAATATTTATCCTGAATTTACCTGACCATTCTTTGGTACACCGCTGAAGAGCCGCCTCCAAGCCCAGGTCATCGAGGACGCTGGGTCTCAACTCTAGGGCCAAGTCGTGTAAATCTCCCAGCACCGAATTGGTAATGAACCTCAAATCCTCTACCCGTTCCTTAATCTCGCCGAGGTTTTCTACTTTTTCCAATAACTCCAGTCCCATCATCAGATATGCTACCGACTGACTAGTCTGGTCATGAAGTTCCCTAGCAATTCTTTTTCTTTCTTCTTCCTGAGCAGTGATTACCTTTTCTAGAAGCAAGGTTCGCAGTGCTTCTTTTGTTTTCAACTCCTGCCAAAGAAGGGCATTTTCTATTGCTACTCCTATTTGAGTACTCAAGGTAGTTAATAGTTGAATATTTTCTGTAATTTTGGATGAATTGTTACTCCAGTAAAGATTCATTACTCCAACCACTGAGGTCTTGGCTTTTAAGGGTAATGCAACCATTGTTGATGCCTTTCCTTCACAAGTAGCAATTCCCACCAAGCGCTGGTCACTTTGCACATCCCTAACAATCACCGGTTCCCCTTTTTTCATAACTTCTCCAATAAACTCTTGGCTAAAGTCATTTTTTGTTTTCAAAACGGTTCCTTGTTGGGCAGTGCCCCCAACTATTAAGGTAAATTTCTCTCCCTCTCTATCCAATATATAAATTTCCCCATAGCAGATTTGCATTATCTCGGTAATGTGCTCTAAAATGGCATCTAATATCACCTTTAAGTCAAGAGATTGGCCTATGGTAACAGCAATAGCATTATAAGCTGCCAGTTCCTTGTTCCGTTTAATAATTTGTTGACTGAAATTGTCCACATCATCCCTTGACTTCCCTAGACTCTCGATCATATGATTAAGGGCTAAACCTAATTGAGCCAGTTCATCCCTAGCCCACCAAATGTTAACCGTCTGCTGGAGATTGCCTGCAGCAACTTCCTCAGTAACCCTAACCATTTGTTTTAACGGAGAAATCAATACAGCCGTCAGAACAACGGCAACCCCGGCGCCAATCACAGAAACCAAAATTATTATAGATAATAGCCGCTCTGTCGTATCTTTAAGAGCCTTTTGCAAACTACCCTCATTAATACCTACCCTTACAGTTCCGCCTCTGCCTTCAAATATGGGTACAGCTATATCATGAACTAATCCTTCGTTGGTTTCCAATATTTTTTTACTAAAGCGTTCGCTCCCGGCAACAGTATTTGCCTGGCGTATCCCTTTAGGCAACCCTCGGTTAAAAGTATGAACCAAAACCTCTCCCTTAGGATCTACGATAAACACATATCGCACATCCTCATTGTTATTCAAGGTATCTTTGACCAACTCATAGAGAGTGTACAGGTTATTGGTTAAAACATAATCAGCACCCCTGGCAGCCACATCACGAGCAATGGATATCCCCTGTCGATCTAACCGTTGACCAAGAGAGGCTCTTAAGCTCATTCTCGCCTGAATAGTTACTACCACACCCAGTAGTAATATCAAGGCCAGAATAACCGCAATAACCTTAGTCCGCAGACTCACTCCGTCGGCTAATACCTTGTAAAATGCTATTAACTTAGCTTTCATATTCATTTCACCATCGCAGACTTAACTAACAAACGTATTGAATCGTACTCTTTATCAGAGGGCACGAAAAAACTCTCTATTTTTAATTTATTCAAAATCTTCTTTCCCATTGGATCCCGATCCAATCCTAGAAAAAACTCCTCTAGTCTTTGCTTTGTTTCAGGTTCTAAGTCCGGTCTCACTACTACCGGCGGCACTCCATATGGTTGTGATTGGGCAATCACTTTAAGTTTCCCGGTATATTGGGGGTCATTGGCCGCCATATAGTAATATATTAGGCTATCCACAGCGGCCCCGTCAACCAGTTGGTCACTGACTGCTTTAATAGCATTATCGTGACTGTACGTATAAATATACTTATTGAAGAAGCTATCTGGTGACTCCATCATCTTACGCAACAAATAGACCGGATACATCTTACCGGTAGTTGATAATGGATCAGTAAAAGCAAAGGTTTTTCCTGCTAAATCACCGAAGCTATTAATACCACTTTCCTTAGAAACGATAATATATGATTGGTACTTTGCTGAACCAACCATTTTGGGGGCAACTAGTAATTCCATGCCAAATTCATCCCGGCCAATTATATAAGAATAGGTACAAACAAAGGCCAAATCCACATTACCGGCCCTCATCAGGTTATTTACTTCAGCATAAGTTTTGCGTTGAACTATAACAATCGGACGGTTGAATTTTTCCCCTAGGTAATTAAGCAATTCACTATAGTATTTTATACTCTCTTTGGTTGAAGTAATTGAGGATATGGCCACCCTTAAAGGGGGGATTTTAGATTCATGGACACTTTTCCTTGAATCTTCAATAGATGACAAATCGATTTTGGAATTACCAGATGTATTACTTGAACATCCGGCTAATAACAATATTAACAATAAGGCGATGAAAGATAAAATATGTTGCTTTTTTTGTACCAAATCCTCCCCTCCTTCTTTGTATATATTTCGACATTTTATGTAAATTACCTTTATTTATATTGAAAAATCAGACCACGGAGGACAGTCGAGTACACAGAGAAAAATAATAAGCCTCTGTGTCTCTGTGTCCTCCGTGGTCTGATTTTAATATTTTATGAAATTGTTCCGCTTTTTTATATTTTAAACTTATAAATTAATCCCTGAAGTTCCTGGGCCATTTCAGCCAAGGCCTGGGCTGAAGCGGCAATCTCTTCTGTGGACGCGTTTATGTTTTCCGTTGCGGAAGAAACCTCTTTGGCCGCCCGAGCACTTTCCTGGGCCACCTTAGCGATACTGTTAATTGAGGTATTCACTTGAGAACTTCCGGCTGCCATCTCTTCCGTTGCCGCAGTGTTCTCTTGGGTAATGGCCGCTACATTGTCAATAGCCTGGGCGACTTCGGCACTGCTGGCAGAAATTTGTTCTACAGCTGCCGAGATGGATTCCATCTGTTCATTGGCCACCTGAATGGTCTTGACAATTTCCTTTAAAGCAACTCCGGCATCATCTGCCAGGGCCGCCCCCTGCTCAACCTCCCGAGTTCCCGCCTCCATGGCATCTACAGCGTTAGTGGTTCCTCTTTGGATGCTACCAATCAGGTTGGCAATCTCTTTAGTGGCCTTACCTGAACGCTCGGCCAACTTTCGCACCTCATCAGCTACCACCGCAAAACCTTTCCCGTGCTCGCCGGCCCGGGCCGCCTCAATGGCCGCATTAAGGGCAAGAAGGTTGGTTTGCTCAGCAATATCATCTATAACTTCAACAATCTCCCCAATCTGTTTGGAATGATCCCCTAATTCCTTAATCTTACCCGCTGATTCGAAGACAGTCTGCTTAATTTTCTTCATCCCAGTAATAGTCTTATCTACTGCCACTCCCCCCTTATTAGCCACATCAGAGGTTTGCTGGGCGGCTTCCGCTACTTTCTGGGCATTTACTGTAACTTCATCAATACCTTTGACCATCTGCCCCACCACCTCAGTGGTCTGAGCCACATTTGACGCCTGTTCCTGGGCCCCTCTGGCAATTTGATCAATGGAGTTAGCAAGCTGTGATACAATATTAACCGACTCATTAACACTTTCATTCTGTTTAACATTACCCTTGGCCAGTTCATCTACCGCCCTAGCCACCTGTTGGTTAGAGGCTGCAGCTTCCTCTACACTTGCAGATAACTGCTGACTGGTTTCAGCCACCTGCCTAGCCGATACCAAAGCCTGTTGAATTAACTGACGCATATTATCGAGCATTTTATTAAAAGCATCGCTTAGTCTTCCAATCTCATCTTTAGATTCCACATTCACTTTCCGGACTGTAAGATCCCCTGAAGCCATCAATTCAGAAAGAGTGGTTAGCTCAATAACAGGCTTGGAGATTTTCCGGGCAAAAATCACTCCTAGTCCCACTCCTACAATAATACTTAACACACCCAAAATAGCAAATAACGTCATTGATGAATTCTTAGCATTTAGCATTTCCTTTTGGTTTAGGGCTAACATAATCACGCCTGATACTTTTCCCTCTAGATCCAAAACAGGGGAAAAACTGGCCATAAATTGTTCTTCATTAATATCCACATGCTGAACTACCCGCTTATTTTCACCGGTAACTTTCTCCACTAAGGATTTATTGCTCAAATAAGTCTCAATTACTTTCTTTTCCTCATGGGTTTTATCGTCTTTTCCGATACCTTCCAGGTCAATGAATTCCTCCCCGGCAAGCTTTTCCATAGTCCGACCAACCAACAACAGGTTACTTTCCTTTTTCTCTTTATCTTCTTTGAGGGAGAACATAAAGGCCTCTGTATCGGTAGATTCTTTCAGATACTTGGCAATATCGTTATCAGTATAAAAACCAGCCTTAATGGTACCCACCACTTCTCCATTGAGATAAATAGGAACGATACCGTCCATAGCCGTTTTTCCAGTGGACGGGGAAACCGTAATCCCTGAATTAGCTTGCCCTTTCAGGGCTTTGCTCACCATGGGGTGGCTTTTTTTGTCATCGCCCCATTTTTTGGGGTTGTGCCCCCGCATTATCACTACTCCGTTTTTATCAGTCAATTCAAGAGTCTTTAAAAGAGGAGCTTTATCCTTAAGGTCAGCATATTCTTTGGTCATTAATGCTTCCATCATAACGCGATCATTATCTTTTACCGCCTGGGACAAATCCACCCTTTTGGCAATCAAGATGGAGAACGCCAAAGCTTCTTTTTCAAACTGCTCATGCATCTTTTCCGCAGTTTTAGCTGTTGCCTCCATGCGGTAAACAGACTCCTGTTGAATCAGGCTGTCAATGTTACCAACAGCCACAAAGCTAACAAGAGCCACCGGAATGACAATAAGGATAGTAATAATAGCACTTAGTTTGGCTTGCAGATTTTTAAAAATCATTTTGAATCCCCCCTCACACAATAAATGAATTTATTATATGTATTTCGACATAAGTTTTATTTTTCCTCCAATGTAAACTTTATATATTTCCACTGCTATTTTTTCGCAAAAAAAATAGGCCGAAGCCTATCTTCTAACTTTTCTTTTCCTACAAATTCAAATCTTTTCTCAGACCAGTTTCGAGATATATAACGCTTTCACCGATATTGGTGGCGTGATCAGCAATTCGTTCTAAATATTTAGCTACAAAAAGCAAGTGAGTGGCCTGAAAAATCGTCGTATTATCCTTTTGCATAATCTCCACTAATTCTTCTAAAACCAACCTATAAAGATGATCTATCTCATCATCAACTTTACAGGTTTCCTGAGCCAGATTGATATCACCCCGGACATAAGCATCAAGTACACCCCTGACCATATTCTGGGCTAGACCGGCCATCTTGGGGATATCTATCAAAGGCTTAATCAATGGCTGATTGCCAAATCTTCTGGTCACCTTAGCAATATCAGTAGCATGATCGCCCATTCTCTCAAGGTCGATAATAATCCGAAAACCAGTACCAATCCTTCTTAAATCCTTAGCCATAGGCTGTTGAGTGGCAATAAGTTTCATACACTTATCCTCAATCTCAAGATCCAGATCATCAATCACCTGATCTCCCTCAACTACCTTATTAGCCAGTTCAATGTCTTGTTTAGCTAAAGACTGGATCGACTTGAGGC
>JAJZSN010000001.1 GCA_021849745.1 Bacillota bacterium
AACTCAGAAATTACGGAAGACTTCTATTCCAGGAATAATAATAATTGACAAGGGCAAACGTTACCGCCAAGTGCCCGAAGAAACGTGGAAAAACATAATTTTTAAAATAAATATGTAAAATATTCATTATTAGGGAGGAATAACTAGAGAAATCACGAATAAAAACTTAAACCAAATTTTGAGGAGGTATAATAAATTGAAAAAGTTTACCGCAATTCTTTTAATGTTGGGTCTTTTTATTACTGTATTGGCCCTGCCTGCCCAGGCTGTAGAAGCCGAAATAAAATTTGATGTAAAAGAAGTTCTTTACAACAATAAGGGAGAGTTAGAGGTACAGGGTGCATTCTCAAATAGCGGCGACACACCTGTTGTAGCCAAATCCCTTTTGTTGGTGATAAACGGACAAGACAGTCCGACAAGTGCTTATGTCCGATTGATTAAAACCAATGTTCCTTCCACTCAGTATGCACATAAACTTATTAGCCCTGGTCAGCCAGTACCCATGACTTTTACCTTTCCACAAGCTAAAAAGATTAAGCTTATGAAATATACCTATACTGCTACCTTAACTGTTGATAGCCCTATAACTGTGGTAATCAACGGTAAAGAATTGGTAATGGAAACCTTACCTGTAGCGGAAAACGGCCGGACTCTGGTTCCCTTAAGAGCAATTTTTCAGGCTTTAGGGGCTGACATCTTCTGGGATGCCCCCACTGAAACTGTTACAGCCAAAAAGGGTTCTACCGAAGTGAAAATAACCATCGGCAAAGCTCAAGCAGAAGTAAATGGCCAGGCAGTTAAGTTAGACGTACCTGCCAAAACCATTGACCAACGGGCTTATGTCCCTGCCCGTTTTGTTGCCGAAGCCTTTGGAGCCAAGGTTAATTATGATAGTGCCACCAAAAAGGTAACTATCACTCAATAGATAAATGAACATAATTAAGGGATTCAAGAGTAATATCTTGAGTCCCTTTTATTATGGCAATATATAACAAAAATAAAAAATAAAAGGATATCCCAGTTTATTAGTCGAATATATACTCAATTATGTTTGCCAAGGGGGAGAAACGATGGGTTATTCGATAAAAAAGGGATTTCTACTTTTATCAACGTTCTTTGTGATTGCCTCTATAATTATGGCGGTGCCGTCAGCGGTTCTGGCTGGGAACAAAGTGATGTTTGCCTATCTCTATGCGTGGGAAGGTCATGGGAAGGCAATCATGACCAATAACTTCAAGGCCCAGGTTTCCGCCGCTGGGAATGTCAACGTAGTCTCGCCGAATTACTTCTACATTGAAAATGCCGATGGAAAGATTAAAGATTTGGTGGACCCAGAGTTTGTCCAATGGGCACAACTGCAGGGAATTAAAGTTGTCCCCATGATTAAGCACGGCTCACCCACCGACTATCTCACCCTGCTATTATCAGACCCGCAGAAACGCAGCAAACTGGTAGCGGATTTCGTGGCCCTGGTACAGACATATAAACTGGATGGTTTGAATATTGATATTGAAGGGGTCACCAAGTGGAATAACGACAGGGATTTAACCCTTTTCACTGAGGAGCTTTCTGCTGAACTGAAGAAGATTAACAAAATATCTTCCATCGCCGTATTCGCCAAGCAGGGGGACAACTCCCCGTCCTGGCATTCGGAATATGATTATAAAGCCATGGGGGCTGCCGTAGATTGGCTGGTAATCATGGCTTATGATGAACACTGGACGGGAGGTAAACCTGGCCCGGTAGCGTCACTAACCTGGGTGGATAAAACCTTAAATTACGCAGTAAGCACCGTCCCCAAAGAAAAAATCTTACTAGGGGTGCCTTTTTACGGCTACCATTGGGTCAAGCCACCCGGCAGTGACAAATTCGCTAAAGGCACTTCGATATTCCACTCTAAAGTCCTTGATGTAGCCGGCAAAGCTTATTTAACCACCGGATGGGATGCAGAAAAGGGTTCTCCGTATCTAAAGCTTACCGATACCCAAGGGGAACAGGAAATTTGGTTTGAAAATGAACAGAGCCTAGGTCTCAAGCTGGATCTAATGAACAAATATGATTTGGGGGGCACTGCTGTTTGGCGGTTGGGTTTTGAGCCTGGTCATTGGTGGAATTTAATTAATGCTAAGCTGGCAGGGACTGCCCTGATAACCGACCCAGGCATATCATTTCCACCTAAATCCACCTTGCCTGCTCCAGTTGAAACCAAACCTGAACCCGAACCTGTTATTTCTATCAAATTTGTCGATATGGAAAGGCATTGGGCCGCGAAGGAAGTAACTGCTTTGGTGCAAAAGGGTATTATTAACGGAATGGGGAACAACACCTTCGGTCCCCAACTCAAAGTAACCAGGGCTCAATTGGCGGCCATGCTGGTGCGGGCAGTAGAATTACCCTTAACCGAGGCCACAGCAGAATTCAAAGATGTACCACGTCACCATTGGGCCAATCAAGAAATTGCCGCTGCCAAGAAGGCGGGTATTATCAGCGGTTACCCCGGTGAAAGCTTTAAACCGGAAAGTCCTGCTTCCCGCGGGGAAATAGCCAAGATGATAGCTACAGCCTTTAAGTTAGAAGTAAAAGGCTCCCCAGTTGGTTTTAAAGATATTAAAGAAAACTATTGGGCTTATCAATTCATCCTAACTCTCAAATCAAACGGAATCACTTCGGGATACGAAGATGGCACTTTTAGGCCTAAGAATAATACCACCAGAGCCGAAACAGCGGCTCTAATCCATAGGGCGATGGCCACTACGGGCGTAGACTTGTTAAATTTTTAAAAAAACTTGTTACCTACCGACAAAAACTTACTTTGGCTTCCGTATTAGTATGTTGTATGGAATATAGCTTGACCTTTGAAAAGTTCTCAAAAAAGATGGAACCAAAAGGGTTGCTTAATCGTCTATATTAACAGGGGAGCTTTAGGTAACTTAAACAAAGTGCCAAGGAGCCGAATATGAGCAAAAAGATTTGGAGTGTCATTACTCTAGTTGCAGTCATCAGTATTATCCTCATTTACCAAAGCATTGGGGCTGGTCAGGTTCTGGCCAACCAAGGTTTGCCCGGTTCCGGTACCGATCCTTTGGTTTCCAAAGGATATATAGATACGTACCTTATGACCTCTCTAGTACCCCTCCAACAACAACTAGCAGACACAGAAAAGCGGTTGAGGGAAATTGAGGGAAAAGTCACGACGGTTGCCGACAGACAGATTCCCTACCCGGACATCAAAGGCCACTGGGCCCAAAGGGATATCACCTTCCTAGCTAGTAAGAAAATTGTTACCGGTTTCGAAGACGATACCTTCCGTCCTTCGGGCAGGGTTACCAGGGTTCAACTGGCTGTGATGTTAGTTCGGGCCAAGGGGTTACCCCTAGAGGAAACGGTCAACGACTTCAAAGATGTCACAGCTAACTTCTGGGCCAGCAAAGAAATCGCTGCGGCCAAGAAAGCAGGTATAATCAGTGGCTACCCCGATGGAACCTTCAAACCTGCAAATCAGGTGACCAGGCAAGAAATTGTCACCATGATTGCCAGGGCTTTCCCGTTAGACGGTACAGGTGGTGTTTTCTTTGGAGATACTAAAAACTCCTGGGCCAAAGATGACATAGCTAAATTAGCTGGAGTTGGAATTATTGGTGGTTATGAGGACGATACCTTTCGGCCGACTAGAACGGCTACAAGGGCAGAGATTTCGGCGATTTTAGCAAGAACCATAGATTCTTCCAGGCGGCTGCAAAGGTAGACGACCATAAAATTCCGGCAGTTCTTGCCATAAATACAGGAGAACTGCTAATGATGTCGAAATATTGTCTGTAAAAATGGTGCTAAGAAACCAGAATTAATACATATATGGAACCGTCCCATAATTTAGCGGACAAAAAATGACGAAAAAGTATTGACTGGCAGGTCGGAATATTAGATAATTAATAAGTCCCATCTTTGGAATGCATCTGCTAGTTAAGATAATACCCTCCTGTTTACGATAAGTTTTCCGCAAATTCTAATATTAAGCAGGAATTTAATGCCATCATAGCGAATATGACTCAAGATATGGAGTTTGTCTCTAAAAGGATTTGTTATTTAAAGTTTCTAAAGGTGAATTGCCTTTAGGCTTAGGTTAATTGCATAAACAACCTTGAAGGGGGGCGATGACCGGAAGGTAGTGTATATAATTGATGCCTTACATAGGTGTCGCTAGTTACCAAATGCAACAAAAAAATTATTTACAAAAGGGGGATTTACAAGAAAATGAAAAAGTTGAAAAAGCTGATTTCTTTGGTTGTAGCTGCAACCTTCCTGCTTAGCTTGGCAACTCCCGCATTTGCATCCAGCATCGTCGATTCCATCGGCCGTCTGAATTCATTGGGTGTTGTTAAAGGCTACAGTGCGGATGCTTCTGACTTCAAACCTGAGCAGAACATTACCCGTGCAGAATTTGCTGCTGTAGCAGTTCGGTTATTAGGTCTGGAAGCTGCTGAAAATGCTGCTAAAGGTGCTACCAAGTTCAAGGATGTTAAATCTGCAGACTGGCATTCCGGTTATGTTAACCTGGCTGTTGGTAACGGTATCATTAAAGGTTACCCAGATGGTACCTTTAAGCCTGAGAAGAACGTAACCAATGCTGAAGCTTTTGCCATGTTGGTTCGCGTACTGGGTTATGAGCCTGTAACTCAGGGTGTTTGGCCTACTAACTACATCGGTAAAGCTTCCCAGTTAAGTCTTCTGGATGGCGTTTCTTTCGCTGACTACAACGAGCCTGCTACTCGGGGTAATGTATTCCTGGCTTCTGACAATGCTCTCGATGTTGAAATTCTTGTTGAGACAGGTTATGACAGTGCTGGTAAGATTACCTATGGTACCGTTAAGGACGACATTCTGTTGAAGAAACGTCTCAGTGTTACCAAGGGTACTGAAGGTGAAGTCATTACTGTACCTAACTTAACAAATGGCACTAAAGATAAGTTAACTATTAGACACAAAAATAGCTTAGATTCAAATGTGGATACACCTTACGACACAATTTCCACTTTTGATCCCAATCCTTACTTAGGTTTGAAAGTTGTTCCTTGGGTTAAGGACAAGAAAGTATTCTTCCTGGATATCAAAACTAGCTCTTCTGACATCATTACAGATTCCATCAAGGCGATTGATGGCGTGGAAAAGAACGCCGCCTCTCCCGCTCCTGAAACTGCTACTAAACAAACTTTAAGTGCTGGCAGGAAGTTTACTGTTAGCAAGCTCGATAAAGAATATATCGTTGCTGATAGCCCAAATGTTTATTTTAATTATGGGGATGCTGCCACTAAAATTGGTGTTGGCAATTCCGTGAAGGTTATTTTGGATGCTAACGGTAAGGCTAAAACCATTATTGCTACTTCTTATACCGCAAGATTAGTTGAGTCTGTTGATGCTACTAATGAGAAGATCACCTTCAAGGGTGACGGCGCTCAGGGTGGATCCATCGAGCTCAAAAACAAAACCTATAGCATTCTCAAAGACGGTAAAACTATTAAGTTAGCAGATATCAAGGTTGGTAACGTTGTAGATTACTACAGCAACGGCGATAAGTTCTATGTTGTTGTAACTGACTCCAGTGTAGCTGGCAAATTAACTGCTATTGCTGAAGATGGAACCAATGCTAGTAACAATAAGAAATTTAAGGTTACCATTGGTGGCAAGGAGTACAAACTGATTGGTTCTGCTGGTTCAGCATACTTCTCTATTGATGATGGTAAGAAGTATGAAGCAATCAATACTACTACCGATGCCGGTAGCGTTCTTAACGTAGATGTAAAAGCCCTTCTGAACAGAAGTGGTAGCGTAGCTTATATTGTTGCCGGTTCTGCCGGTGCTTCCGGAGAGTTTATTGCTTTAGTTAAATACACCAAAGTAGTAGATCTCGGTGAGAAGAAGCGCTACATTTATGTAACCAAAGCTGATGGAACTAACACTTATTTTGAAATTACCAAGAATACCAAAATTAACAATGTTGCAGTTCATGAGCCAACCTTGAAGGCTAATGATGCTACTACTACTACTAACCCCTATTTCACTGCCACAACTAAAGACGGTGTTGCTGTAGTTGGTGATGAAATCGTAAGAATTAGCTTGACCTCTGATGGCAAAGCAGTTGATAACATTAGGAAGTTTAATGATAAAGATGTTATCAATGGTGCGCCTGTTAAGGGTGCCTATGCCGCTGGACCTGACTTAGTTCAGTTTGGAGCATATCCTTTCAACGGTGGTATTACTCAAGCTATCAGTGTTGACAAGAACGCAGATTCTGTTAAGATTGCTGCTTACAGCTCCTTTGCGGTAAATAGTGATACTAAAATCTTTAAGGTAACAACTGCAAACGAAGCCGTTGGTTTAAACGGTCCTTTCATTGATGATGCCGAAGTAGTTAACTGGTCCGCTATCGAAGCAATCAAATCCGACAAGGTTGGTTCTGTATGGGCTTTAGGCGTTACAGATGGCGGTGTCGCTAAGGCTCTGGTTATCTACAATATTGACAGTAACCTCAAACTGGCTTCTGACTTCAGATACGGTGCTCTGTCCGAAACTGGTTATGACGGTAAGAGTTACCTAAGAGTTAACGAAGGCAGTGCTTCCGAAACCGTTAAGAAGGAAGGCTCTACCAATGCTGCGGTTGAAGACATTGTAAGATTCAAAATTTCTGCTGATGACAAGTTCGCCGAAGTAACTCCGCTTACTTGGGAAGGAACTGGTAATTCTACTTACAATGTTTACAAGGTTAAGAAGGTTAACAGCTCTAACAAGCAGCTCGAACTGGTTCTCAGTGATGAAAACGGTAATGAGCTGACTAATGGTGCAACCGTTTACAAGTTCTATGACCCCACTAAGGTTAAGGTCTTCGATGTAAGTGGCACTAACAGTGTTGTTTATGTATCTGATGTTAACTCCATTACTGGTAATGTCGTTAAGATTTACAACGCTTATGACAAAGACGGTAAGGATTTGACTGAAGGTGGAGACACCAGTGATCAAGTTTATGACTTCATCACTATTCTCAAGAAGTAACCATCATTTAATTCCAATGCCCTTCTAGGGTTATTAAAACAAGGCTGTGAGTTTTATACTCACAGCCTTGTTTTTTCGGTGGGGGTTAATTAATGATGTTTTTAGAAGACAATGATAAATACAAGAAGGAATATCAATATAAATGAGCGAATTAGTAACTTAACTTAATAATCTAATTGGAGGGAAATTATTTTAACAAATGAAAAACTTAAACCGCTTTGAAGAAAAATTTTGCTACTTCATACTTCTATTATTATTGTTTGCACCTCCATTTTTGCGAGGGCTATATTTTGATGTAGAGTTTTTAATTTATCATATTTTTACGGCCATAATTTTTATCGTTTTTGTATATACATATAAAAAGAACAACCAAAATGTAAGTCTATTAGATTTGCCTATAGTCTTATTATTTGTTGCCTATTGTCTTGCTTTATTTGGTGCCTTAAATTTTCGCAATGCCGTCGGTGAGATATTTAAATATTTTAATTACTTTATGATATATTTCTTAATTCGTGAATTTAGCCATGATCAACGTAAAATAAAGACATTTTTATTTACCTTGTACTTTGGCGGAATTATTGAATCCCTAATAGGGCTGATAGCGGCTTTTGGCACAATAAATATAACCGGAGCATACATTGACAATCGGATTAGTTCCACACTGGGTTATTCAAATGCATTAGGTGGTTATCTGATACCGATATTGTTAATTGGTACGTATCTATACATTAATGAAAAGGTCAAAAATCTAAAGTTAATCTATGTTGCAGGGAATTATTTGGTTTTAGTCACTATATTGGGCTCTGTTTCCAGGGGAGCTCTTTTGGTGATGCCTATAGCCTTGGTGTTATACTTTTTGCTAACGCCTAAAGGATTTAAGATTCAATATGCCGTATCAACAATATTCCCTCTAATATGTGCAATTATAGTAGGGTCTACAATATTACCTTCTAGTTCTGAATATGGACAAGTTGTAAAATGGTCTATTTTGCTGGTAGGAATATTAATCTCTATTGGATTAGGATATCTAATGGAAGTAATTCTAACAAGGTTTAGGCTAGAAAAAAGAATAATGATCTTTGCTGGGATTTTATTATTTATAGGGATTGCGGGAACTGTGACTTATTTCCAAGGGTCACAAACTGACGTAAAAAAGAATAACGTTAAACTCATTCCGTCAAATGTTGCCCAAAGGATGGAATCTTTGGGCTTAGAAGATCGAAATGTGCGAGAACGCATAGTTTTTTATAAAGATTCCTTGAAGATTATAAAAGACCATCCTTTCCTAGGCACAGGAGGTGGTGGTTGGGCAGCAGTATATAATAAGTACCAGAGTTACGCATACTTTACGACAAAGACCCATAGTCATTTCTTTCAGGTATGGGTTGAGGCTGGGATATTAGGGTTGCTATCTTATCTGCTTCTATGGTTAACGCCTATAATCATGTTAGTAAAAATCTTGAGGCTAGGAATAGAGAAGGAACAGCGGATACTTATAGTAACATTGTTTACAGCAATAATAGCAATTTTAATTCATAGTTTGATAGACTTTAATCTTTCTTTGGGTGCATCAGCTATTGTCTTCTGGGCTCTGTTGGCAATGCTTGGAAGTAGTAGCGAGATAGCATCCTCGGCTTCTAGCTCAAGATATAGTTTTCAAATAAACGCGAAAATATTTAGAATTACTTCATTAGCAACAGGTCTAATAATTTTAGTCTTTTCGGCAAGTCTTTTAATGGGTTTGGTTTATGGTCAAGCCGGTGCAAAGAATATTAGGCAATGGAAACTGAAAGAAGCACGACAGAACATGGAGAGAGCACGATTATTTGACCCAATAAATGCTTTCTATGTAGCAGATTTAGCTCAAATATTGCATTATACCGGGGATCCGGTTGACGATTTCGAAATGGTTCGGAAAGCCAAGAATTATGCTGAAGTAGCCAAAAGACTAGCTTCTACTAACGTAGATGTTATGATTATTAAATCCAAGATTCATTTATCTTTAAGTGAGTTTCCTGAGACCATGGCTGAATTGGAAGAAGCTGTTGCCATGTTTCCGTATGATAATCAAGCTTATGAAAACCTTAGCGAGACCTATTTAAAAATAGGGAAGTTTTATTTAGCTAAGGGGAAAAAAGAAGAGGCTAATAAGTACTTCCACGAAACCACCAAGATTCCGCCAAGGATAGAGAAACGGTTATCTAAACTTACTGCGGAAGACAAAACTCTTTGGAATGCAACAGAAATGTTGGTTATATCACCTCGAATTAAGAATGACGCAGCAGAGGCAGTCGCTCTATTAAAGATAAGTAAATAGTTTTGGTCTTTTAATTTGAGTTTATTAATTCATCCCTTACTTAAACTACCAAGTCAAAATATACAGAAATGAGGGAGGATTTTTCGAATTTTAGTAGAATCTTATGAAGAGTGCAGAACTACTAATACTATCACGGTAATGAGAAAAATAGAAAATCCCCTTTAGGGGAGGAAAACAGCATGTGGCTTTTAAGCAATAAATCAAAACACTCATTCATCATAATGCTATTTGATATCCTGATAATAAACATCAGCATAATTATAGCTTTTTTGCTTCGGTTTCAATTTACCTTACCGGTTTTTAACTTTCAGCCCTATATGGAAATGTCATTGTGGATTTCATTAGGTGGTGTTTTCTTTTTTAATGTTTACCATCTCTATTCGGTTTCAGCCCGGACCAGATGGGATGACCAGTTTTATTCCATTATCTTCGCAGTTACCTTAAACCTTATGCTAACTATAACTATAACTTATATAAGTGCCAACTACTCCTTTCCGCGGTCTGTTTTTATAATAGGCGGCTTCCTGCAGGTGGTTCTTCTGGTTTCCTGGCGTTACTTGCTATGGAAGTTCACCAAAACTGCCCTTGGGGAACAAAACGCCATTATCATTGGTGAGCCGGTGGAAGCTGTGGAGATAGCTCATCGTTTTAAAGAGTTTTCTGAGAGTCATATTAATGTGATAGGTATTATCTCTAATCAGCTCCAGCCCACAGAAAGCGAGGGTGGTTATAAAGTTTTAGGCCTTTTGCCGGATGTGGACAAGATAGTTGAGCAAACCGAGTATGATGTGATTGTCATCACCCCTTCCCTAGATGCTGAGATCAAAAAGAGGATTATTAGTAGGTGTTATTCAGCAGGAAAAGAAGTTTTTCTTATCCCTGATTTGTATGAGGTACTGCTGATTAAAGCCAATCTTAACTTGATTGATGATATTCCGGTCTTCAACATAAAAGATAGTAATGGGGATAACAATCAAGCCAAAAGAATGCTTGATCTAATAATAGGAACCATAGCCCTTGTGCTTACTCTTCCGGCCTTGGTTATTGTTGCAATCATCATAAAGCTGGATTCTCCTGGACCGGTTATTTATAAACAGGAAAGGGTGACCAAGGGGGGGCGTGTTTTTGTTCTATATAAGTTTCGCACCATGGTTCAGGATGCGGAACAGGAAACTGGGCCCGTGTTCGCCGTTGAAGATGATCAAAGGGCAACCAGGGTAGGTCGAATGCTTAGGTTGTCCAGATTGGATGAGATACCCCAACTATTCAATGTACTCAAAGGGGATATGAGCTTGGTGGGGCCTAGGCCTGAAAGGCCGATTTTCGTGGAACAGTTTTCTAAGGAAATTGATGGATATGATAATCGGCATCGCTTGAAGCCGGGGATCACTGGGATAGCCCAGATTGCCGGCAAGTACAATACGGGTCCCAGGGAGAAGTTGGTGTTTGATTTGCTGTATGCGAAGAAAAATGATATTTTGGTGGATTTGCAGATTTTATTACATACGATTAAAGTTCTATTTCTGAGGGATAAAGCGTCGTGAAAAAATTCTATCAATCTACAGCAGAATTATGGTTCAGAAGCATGAGGATTTTAAAATCCTATGGATTAATTTATTTTATCCGGCGATTACGGAAATACCTGAAAAGACAAGGCTGGCGCAATATTGTGGCAGTCGGCGACTTAAATGTCCAATACCAAAAATGGTTGGGAAAAAGATTAGTTGAGAACCAGTCTTTAGTACAAAACTTTGGGGACGTAATCAAAATAAGTATTATAATGCCGGTTTGCAATCCTGATATTAAGTATCTTAATGAGGCTGTTAACTCAATCCTGTCACAGAATTCCCCGAACTGGGAACTGTGTCTGGTGGATGACGCATCCACAGAACCACAGGTGTTGGAATACTTAAAAAAGCTGGCAGAGCAGGACAAACGTATTTCGCTTATTTGCCATGATACCACCCGGGGGATTAGTGATGCCATTAATTCAGCTTTAACAATAGCCCAATCAGAATATGTACTATTAATTGATCAGGACGGCATCCTCCGGCCCCATGCAATCTCATCCTTTCAGAGGTTTTTAAATGTGGACAATACATTGGATTTAATATATGCTGATGAGGATAAGCTTGATGATTATTCAGGGACAAGGATTGGTCCGAATTTTAAACCGGAATGGTCTCCGCACCTTCTTCATTCTTATAACTATGTCGGCCACCCACTGGTTGTCCGAAGTAAACTTGTGAAACAACTTGGAGGGTTAAGGAAGCACTTTGATGGTAGTCAAGAACATGACTTATTGTTAAGGTTAAGCGATTTTTTGTTAAAGGTTAAACGGATTCCAGATGTTCTTTATAGTTGCAGGGTTATTAAAGATTTTTCTGCCGGTGGCCAAGATGAGACTGCTAGGGCTATTGAAGCCGGTTGTTTGGCGATAGATGAGTCAATCCAAAGAAAAGGGTATACTACTAAGGTCTCCTTTTGTTCTGATACAGGTATTTATAACTTTCGAATCGGGATAAAAGAACAACCTAAGATCTCAATCATTATTCCCACAAAAAACAATGAAGTAATTCTTAAAAGGTGCCTTGATAGTATTCAACACAAGTCTAGTTACAACAATTACGAAATTCTTGTCATAGATAACGGCAGTACCGATGAACCTACAATTGAGTATCTGGGTTCATTAAAAGACTATAAAAATGTTAAAATCTTGAGCTACCCATGGGAGTTTAACTACCCCCTTATAAATAATTTTGGCGCTGCCAATGCCAGCGGACAACACCTTGTATTTTTAAATGACGATACAGAGATTATTACTCATGGTTGGTTGGAAGCATTACTTGAGTATAGCCAGATGCCTGATGTGGGGGCAGTTGGAGCATTGCTGCAATTTCCAAATGGAATGATTCAGCATGCCGGTATTGTTATTGGAATGCGGGGAAGTGCTTCTCATGCGTTTTACAAATCTGATCCCGAGGCCCCGAGTTATTTAAACTTGGTCCGGTGTATCAGGAATGTATCTGCGGTTACTGCAGCTTGCCTCATGATTAAAGCTGAATCCTTTGCGAAAACAGAAGGATTTAACCCTGATTTTCGGTTGGGATTAAATGATGTGGACTTATGTCTAAGATTACTCAAAATGGGCTTAAATAATATTTATACACCTCACGCCAAGCTGGTTCACTATGAATCATTCACAAGGGGTGAGTACGTAGTAGAAAAAGAAATAGAGTTATTTAAGAGCCTTTATCATGAGTATATTTCAAAGGGCGATCCTTATTATCATCCTCATTTGAGCCTGGAACGAAATGACTTTTCACTGGCGGTGTAAATGGTGCGAATCCTTGAGGTAATTACATTAGGTGAAACAGGCGGAGCGCAGACTGTTTTGGTTGATCTGATAAAGGGTTTTTCAGACGGGGGTTATGATGCCGAAGTTGATGTGGTTTTTGGTCCCGGAGAGTACATACCGCAAGCGCTTTCTCCATGGTTTCAGGGACCAGTTATTCAGATTCCCTGGCTTAGCCGCAGTATTAATCCGTATAAGGATATTAAAGCACTGTTGAAACTCAGGGATTTATGTAAGACTAGAAAATACGACATTGTTCACTGTCACAGCTCAAAGGCGTCCTGGTTGGCCAGGTTAGCGGCCACTTGGGCTGGGGTTCCCAGGATTTGCATGACTGTACACGGGTTGTCTTTCCACTCTGGGAATTCCCTGCTGGTCAGGCTGTTATATAAGAATATTGAAAAAATCGCCATGCCGTTGGCTTCAGAATATATATTTGTATCATCGAAGGATATGGCAGAGATGGAAGCCATGGGATTGGATCCTGCCAAGTGCAAACTTATTCCTAACGGCAGACCGATACCTCCTCGCCCGGCAGTTCGGTTACGCGATATCTTGCCTATACCTGAGGATTCGCCGATTGTCTGTATGGTGGCCAGGCTTAGTGAAGTGAAAAATCCCTTGTCTTTTTTGAGGGTTGCAAAAATGGTGATTCAGCAGTTTCCGTCAGACTTACCGGCTCCTCATTTTGTCCTTATTGGGGACGGGCCAATGTTTGTGGAGTGTCAGGCCACTCTTGTCGAGGAAGATACACATAGAGTAGTTCATCTACTGGGAAACAAGGAAGATGCAAGTCAGTATTTATGGGATGCCGATATAGCTGTGCTTACATCAAAATACGAAGCTTGTCCGTTAGTGGTTATCGAAGCTATGGCCACAGGAACTCCCGTGGTTGCTAGTAATGTTGGGGGAACAGGAAATGTGGTGAAACACGGAGTTACAGGATATTTGTACTCACTGAATCATGAAGAGGATGCTGCCCAATACATTATTAAACTGTTAATGGACAAGCCATTAGAGAAAAAAATGGGTGGTGCAGCACTTGAGCATTATCAAAGAGAATTTACTGTTGAGAGAATGGTTGACCAGCATGTTGAACATTTTGGTTTCCGAAAGAATTACGAGGCGGAGCACCGATGAGTGTATTACATAAAGAGCATAAAAAATTTGATGCCATTGTTTGCCTCTCTGCCATCGACTGGGATTTTCTCTGGCAGCGGACCCAGGAAGTAATGAGTCAGTTTGCGGCCATGGGTTACCCGGTTTTGTTTATTGAGAACACCGGGGTGCGGGTGCCGGGATTAAGGGATATACCTCGGATACGGCACCGAATAAAGAAGTTGTTTCAAAAAAAAGACTATAAGAAGCAAGAGCAATATGTTAATATAGAAATGTTAAGCCCATTTGCGTTGCCTTTTCCATATTCGCCGATAGCGGTCCAATTAAATGCGGCAATGTTACGCAAAAAAATATTAAGATTTAGTAGTGAAAAGAAGATACCTGTTAACCGCATTTTGTTATGGTCTTATATGACAACGCCATTAGCGGTGAAGCTTGCCGATATGTTACCATGGGCCGGCGTTGTTGTGGATCTGGTCAGCGACCCTTGTAAGGTGAAGGGAGCAGCGGACATTGTTGTTTCGCATAAAAAGATGCTGGAATCGGCGGACATTATCTATTGCGCATCAGTTCCAGTGGTAAATTCAGCAAAAAAATATATATTAGAGGCTCAATATCACAAGGTGCAATTGTTTGAAGACGGTTTTTCAACTAGGTTATACAATATGGCAAGTCATGAGTGTGAAGAAATTAATTTCCCCCGAAAAGATACAGGCGGCCCTTTGGTTGCTTATATAGGAGGAGTTAATGATAAAATTTGGTGGGATGCCGTTTCTACCATGGCTCGAAAACTACCAGAGATTACTTTTTTGTATGTGGGTCCTAAGGATGTAAGCGACCTACCTTGTGAGGGGGTTGGAAAAAATGTTTTTTGGTCTCCGTCTTTTAAGGAGTATTGTCAGTTAGGGTTATTTTTGGACAAATGCAGTGCAGGGTTAATTCCGTATACTCCAAATCCTTATGTTGCTGAAATGCGTCCGGCTAAGATTAACGAATATTTAGTGATGGGATTGCCGATAGTTGCGACAAAATTGCCTGAAATAGAACGTTTTGCTAACGAAAATGGACCCGGGATTATTTACCTGGCTGAAACGGCTGATGATTTCCCAACTGCTTTAGAAAAAGCCTTGGATGAGGATTGCGAGGAATACCGAAATAAACGCTGGGAGATTGCCAGAAGCCGTTCCTGGGAAACTATATGTAAGGGTCTCGAACTCCATTTACAAGGACTGATGTGAGGGGAGAATACTGAACCTAAAATGTACAATTTTTTAAGGCGTTCTTTTTTTAGGATATTATATAATACTGGTCAAACACTCAGACCTTTGTTAGCCAAAATTATGCCTAACTCAGTGAAAGAAATCCTTAAAAGGTTTGAGTATAAGATAATTAAAGTAAGCACCTCAACGCAAAACATTTCTAGGTGTTTAAGCAACAACTTCGAAGCGGGAATTAATTTAATAGGTTATGCACATGCCGAAATGGGTATTGGTGAATCCTGCCGATTAGCAGCAAATGCAATCCAAACTACTAAGATACCTTTTGGCATTATAAACGTTTCCGTTGGTAATCCGGCTAGAATGAATGATTTTTCTTGGAAACATAAAGAAATAAATAAAGCTTTTTATAGTACTAATATATTTCATATTAATGCAGAGCAAATGCCATTAGTACATATACATCTGGGTGAAGGTTTTTTTACAGGGCATTATAATATAGGTTATTGGCATTGGGAGTTGCCGGACTTTCCTGACGAATGGATTGATAGTTTTAATTTGCTTCATGAGATATGGGTTCCATCTAACTTTGTCTTGGAATCAATTTCTAGAAAATCAAGAATACCAGTTGTTCGAATTCCCCATGCGATTGAAATAAAGCCTTCTCAGGAAGTTAATCGTACTTTTTTTAATCTTCCAAATAAGTCATTTTTGTTCATGGCTATGTATGATACTCATAGTGTACAACAGCGTAAAAATCCTCAAGCAGTAGTTGAAGCATTTAAGCTTGCATTCAATAAAGATGATACCTCAGTTGGCCTTGTATTAAAAGTACTCAATGGTAAGAGTAACCCTTTAGAGATAGATAATCTAAAGAATACTATTCAAAACAATAAAAACATTTATCTATTGGAAGAATTTTTTAACCGGCAACAAGTTAACTCTTTGATAAATATCACAGATTGTTTTGTGTCCCTGCACAGGTCAGAAGGCTTTGGACTTGGCTTAGCAGAAGCGATGTATTTGGGCAAACCTGTAATAGGAACTAACTGGTCGGGCAATACGGACTTTATGAACAACAGGAACTCTTGTGTGGTTGACTATGAGTTGATTCAAGTTGGAGCCGACTATGGCCCATATAAAGCTTATCAAGTTTGGGCTGATCCAGATGTTGAGCAAGCAGCGTATTTTATGCGCAAACTTGTCGATGACCATGAATGGTACAGAAAAATTGCCGCAAAAGGACAAGAAACAATGTACAAGTATTTTTCTCCAAAAACTGTAGGCGAGTTGGTTAAGCAACGCTTGGGCAGGATAGGTTTAATATAACATGGACGAGAATAGATGGATTAAGTTTATTTTGGGATGATTGCAGGTGGATAGTATTCAGGGCTTCTATTGGTGGAATGTTACTAAGTCTTATTAGTTAAGAAGGAATAACTATGTTAAAAACATTATGCGAACTATATAAATACAGGGAAATGCTTAAAAATATGGTGACAAAGGAATTGCGTCAGAGGTATAAAGGTTCGGTTTTGGGTTTTCTTTGGACTTTCCTGAATCCTCTTTTGATGTTGGTTATATATAGTATTGTGTTTTCCACAATAATGAGGATTGACATCGAGAATTATTCCATGTTTTTGTTTGTTGGTCTATTACCATGGATGTTTTTTTCTACATCTGTTTTAATCAGCACCGGCTCTATTGTGAATAATGGAAACCTAATTAAAAAAATATACTTCCCCAGGGAAATTCTACCGATATCAGTTGCTATAACCGGATTGGTTAATTTTCTTCTGAGTTTAATAATTTTAGTGCCTGCGTTACTTTTTTTTAAAATGGAGATCACTGTCGCTATTTTTACGCTTCCGGTTATCATAGTTTTACAGTTGATTATGGTATTGGGTTTCACCTTATTTGTTTCCAGCCTGAATGTTTATTTCAGGGATTTGGAGCATATTTTAGGGGTTTTGATGACGGCATGGTTCTATGTTACTCCGATAATTTTTCCCTTGCAAATGGTACCCACAAAATTCCTGTGGCTGGTAAAGCTAAACCCCGTCGCGCCTTTAATGTTTGCTTATCAAGATATTTTTTATTACGGCGTAGTTCCAAAGTGGGAGTCTCTAGGAAATGTCTTTATATTTTCCGTTGCTTCGTTAATGATAGGCATGTTAACTTTTGGATACTTAAAGCGAAATTTTGCCGAAGAACTTTAATCGGAACAGTGGAGGCCTTATGACTGTTATAGAAGTGAAAAATGTATGGAAAAAGTTCCGTTTATATCATGAAAAGAGGCCGTCTTTGAAAGAAATAATTCTTTTCAAAGGAAGAGGCAAGTGGGAAGATTTTTGGGTCTTAAAAGATATTAACCTAAAAATAGAAAAAGGGACTACTGTAGGTTTGATTGGCCAGAACGGATCAGGGAAAAGCACTCTGCTTAAGCTTCTAACCAACATTATTTACCCTGATAAAGGACAATTGAATATTAAAGGACGAGTATCAAGCCTCTTAGAACTCGGGGCCGGATTTCACCCAGATTTTACCGGCAGGGAGAATATTTATTATAATTCTTCAGTTTTTGGCCTTACGAAAAAAGAGATTGATAAAAGGGTTGATGAAATAATAGAGTTTTCTGAGTTAGAAGAGTTTATTGACAATCCAGTACGCAGTTATTCTTCAGGGATGTATATGAGATTGGCTTTTGCTACGGCCATTAATGTTGATCCGGATATTCTTCTAATCGACGAAGTATTGGCGGTGGGGGATGCAAACTTTCAAAAAAAATGTTTAAGGAAAATCAATGAATTCAGAAAACAGGGTAAAACTATTGTTTTTGTCTCCCATGATCATAATGTTGTAGCAAAACTATGTAATTATGCAGTATGGTTGGACCAAGGTGAAATAAAAGCCTCTGGGGGTTCAAAAGGTGTTATAGATTCGTATTTAGCGCACATGGCTGAACAGGAAGAAATACGACTAGCTGGTGAACATAAGCAAAGAGAAGAGAATGATGTTATAGGTGAAGTTGTAGATAACGAGCGAGTTGCCCGTACAAAGGAAGAAGTAAACTCCGAACAAGAATCTCAAGGACAATCACCGAATCGGTGGGGCACTCGCGAAATAGAAATAACAGACGTTAAACTTCTTGACGGGAAAAGCATAGAACGTCATGTTTTTGACTCAGGCGAACATGTTACTATACAAATTAGATATAAAGTTAATAAGGGTTTTGGTAATCCCGTATTTGGTATTGGAATTTTCCGAGATGACGGTATTTGTTGTTATGGCACGAATACAGAAATTGATAATTTATTGATAAAAGATTTAAAAGACCAAGGTGCTGTCTTGTTCAAAGTTGACTTAAATTTAACAGAGGGACATTTTTTACTAAACGTAGCAGTGCATGATGAGGACGGGTACATGTATGATTACCAATCTTCCAGGTATTCTTTTGTTGTAAACTCCAAGCTAAGTGAAGTGGGAATTTGTAAGTTACCTCATCAATGGATAATTAGCTAATAGAGGGGAAGTTGCAGGACATGAGAGAAGATAACAGATACGGTATTGATCCCAGTAAATTGATGCTTAACATCATAAACAATGTAAAAGGTTTGAATAATGTGTCCAGCAATTTACCCGTTTCCGAAGAAGACAATCCGGATTTATTGGCAAATCAATGGGACAAATATTCTCAGCTCAAATCAATTATACCAATTACTGCAAGTGCGTATTTAACTGAACCACCACTTAGTTCTAGGTTTAAAATTTTGGGCCGTTTTATAGTTACTTTAAGAAAGTTTGGAGCTCGATTGTTTGCAAAGTGGTATACAGGTCCTGTTTTTGACCAGCAATCAAGGTTAAATATTTCCCTGATTAAAAGCATTGAAATGATAAATTCTGTTTTGGAAGACCAAATGAAAATCAATTCGGCACTCGTTATGACAAAAAACAATTATCAAACGGAGCTTCAATGTTTAAAAAATAACATTCAAAGTGAACTTAACGAAACTAAATACACTATAGAGTTAGTCAACTTCCCTGTATTTCCCTATCAAAAATTTAACGAGAAATTTGGTGGTCTCGCAGAAAAACATAAAGAAATATATAATTCATATTTTCAGTATCTTAGAGGATGTAGCAATGTTTTAGATATTGGGTGCGGGAGGGGCGTGTTTTTAGAGCATTTGAAAGAGAGTGGTATAAATGGTTACGGAATTGATTCTGATAAGAAATTGGTAGAATGGTGTAAGGGAAAAGAACTACAGGTTATTCAAGATGATGCGATAAACCATTTGAAAAGTTTAAATATAGGAGAAATCGATGGGATTTATGCTGGACATATTATAGAACATTTACCGTTAGGTTTAAAACAGTTACTCCTTGAACTTTGTTATGAGAAACTGGCGAGCGGAGGGCATTTAATTATTCAAACGCCTAATACTATATCTCCTTATGTTCTTCACAATTTATATTATCTTGACCCCACACATCAAGCACCGCTACATCCGGAAACATATAAATTATTGGCTGAAAATGCCGGTTTCACGGTGATTGATTCCTATCTAAGTGAAAAGATAACGGATGATTTATTGAAAATTTGGAATCCAGGTTATATCGAACCTGAGGGGCAAGAGATAGACCAAGCCTCTTTTTACAACTTTACATTGATAGTAAAAAAATAAATTTTTAAGGTGATCAGATGAAAATAGGTATCGTAACTCCATGGTTTGGTGAAAAGGTTGCAGGTGGTGCGGAAAGATATGCCGGTGGTTTAGCAAGGGCCTTTAGTAATTTAAATTTGCAAGTAGAAGTTATTACCACTTGCGGTGAAGATTCTTTTAGTGGATGGGATCATAATTACTATAAAGAAGGTGTTTGCGAAGAAAGCGGTATTATTGTAAGGCGTTTTGGATTAAGAAAAAGGAATAGGGCTGTATATGATAAATGTTTCGGTAGTTTAATTCAACATAAAAATATATCTTATGTCGAAGAGTTGCAATTGCAACATGAAACAATAAACAGTGATTCCATGTATAAGTTTATTCAAGAAAATTGCTCGGACTATGTCTTTTTGTTTATTCCTTATTATTACGGTACCTTTGTTTGGGGTGCTCAAATTGTACCTAAAAGAAGTTTCTTAATTCCATGCCTGCATGATGAAGAAATCGCTTATTTTAAATTGATGCGGGATGTTTTTACACAATCTTGTGGATGCATTTTTAATACCGAAGAAGAAAGGGAACTAGCGAAAAAAATTTATGATTTGGATGAGGAGTTTGGAGTAGTTACTGGAGTAGGGGTCGAGCTTGATTATGTAGGCGAAGCCGAAGCGTTTAGGAGAAAATATGGGATTAAAGATACGTATATACTTTATGTAGGACGCAAGGTGGATGGTAAGAATGTCCCAATGTTAATTAGTTTGTTTAAGACTTTGAAACATAATGATCCAGATAATTCTATTAAACTGGTTTTAATAGGAAAAGGAGAAATTTCAGACAATTTAAAACATCCTGATGTTATTGACTTGGGCGAACTCGACGAAAAGGAAAAGTTGGATGGAATTGCGGGAGCTTTAGTTTTATGTCAACCATCTGTGATGGAGAGTTTTTCTTTAGTGATAATGGAAGCGTGGTTGTCAGGCGTTCCCGTGTTAGTAAATAGTGAAAGCAATATAACAGTGAGTCATGTTAAAAAAAGTCAGGGTGGGCTGACTTTTAACTGTTACCAAACCTTTGTAGATGCAATTACACAATTTATTAATAGCCCCGAAAGCAGAACAAAAATGGCTGAAAAAGGGCACCAATATGTAACACAAAACTATAACTGGCAAACTGTGACTAGTAAAATATTGAAACTAATCCGTAGTAGAGGGTTCAATATTTAGGAGGAAATCATGAATATTATAATAGATGTGCAAACCCTTTATACTGACGAAAAAGCAAGAGGAATTGGAATATTTACCGCAAATTGGCTGAACGGCATTAGGGATAATAATGATTACAACATTCATTTCATGAGGATTAATAATAATAAATGGGAATTTATTGCAAATGATAGTGCTGAATCATTGCAAAATATTTTATACGGCAGCCTAGGCAAATGGAAAATTGTTGACACCATTACACAATTCTGCTTTGATAATGACATAGATCTTATGATTTTTACTAGCCCTCTTATGCCAAATATACAATTGCCCTTAGAGGAATTACCGTGTAAAAAGGGTTATATTGTTTACGATTTAATACCCCTTGTATTACCGGATAAATATGTTAATAATTGGCCGATTCAAATTAAAGAAGATTACTATACCAAATTAAATATTATAAATAAGGGCGATTTAATATTAACAATATCCAATGCAACCAAAAACGACTTAATGAATCATTTATCAATACCTAGTGAGAAGATTTTTGTTATATATTTATCAATAAAAGATTTTTTCAGACCTATTGATAAAAAGAAAGCAAAAGGAGAGTTAGAAAAAAGCAGAGGGCTAACATCACCCTTTATTTTTTCCATAACAGGTTATGACCCTAGAAAAAATAACAAAGGTCTAATTAAAGCCTTAAGTTTGCTATCAAAAGAATTTCAAGATTTAAAACTGGTCATTTTGGGAATAAAGAAGCCAAACGATGAAGAGTTTATGCAATATGCAAGGAGCCTTAATGTAAATGACAAAATAGTCTTTTTAGACTATGTGTCAGATGAAATGCTCGTAACTATCTATAATGCATGTGATATTTTCGTTTTTCCTTCGGAATATGAAGGATTTGGTATTCCTATTTTAGAAGCATTTAAGACCGGTGCACCAGTTATAACCTCAAATGTATCGTCTATGCCTGAAATTGCAGCTGATGGGGCGGCATTGCTGGTGGACCCCAGCAAAACTGAACAAATTGCAGAAGCCATCCAAAAAATCTTGACCGATGACTCTTTAAGAAATAGTTTAATTGAAAGAGGTTTTAAACGAAGTAATAATTTTTCGTGGAGAAATGTGAAAAAGGAGACATTAATCGCCTTTGATTTTATAAAAAATAAAAATTGTTTGTTAGAAATATGTGAAAAGCCCAAACTTGCTTTTTTCAGTCCATTAAACCCTCAACAATCGGGGATTTCTGATTACAGTGAAGAACTCCTGCCTTACTTATCAAAGTATTTTGAAATTCATTTATTTGTAAGTGGTTTTGTACCTTCGAACACCTTTATTAAAAACAACTATCCAATTCATGATTTTTCCGATAAGACAACTTTGAAAATCTTAGATGATTTCCCTTTACGTTTATATCAAATAGGGAATAATGAATTACATTATCCTATCTATGAAGCATTAAAGCAATATCCAGGAATAATTGTATTACATGATTACAATTTGTTCGGTTTTTTTCTTCATTTAACCCATCTACGTAATAAATCAAGTGAATTTATCGAAGAAATGGAATATGCTCACGATAAAGAAGGGAGGATAGCAGCTGAAAAAATTATACATGAAGGTATTTTTCCAGATGTTATGTCGTTTCCAATAAATAAGAGAATGGTTGATTGCAGTAAAGGCGTAATAGTTCACAGTGAATGGTCAAAAAAAGAATTATTGAAAAACATTAATTGTAAAATGCCTATTATAAAAATACCGCAGGCTGTTCCTTTACAAAAACTTCCTACAATATCAGATAAGAAAAGAATTAAATCCAGTTTAAATCTTTCTGAAGTAGATTTTATTATAGGCGTGTTTGGAAATGTAACCTGGAACAAAAGGCTACATGCTATAATTAATAGCTTTTGTAGGTTATTACAAACGCATCCAAATTCAAAATTAATTATTATTGGTAATTGTTCGAAAGATATGCATACGGAGTTAAATATTCTAATTAAACAAAATAAAGTTGATAATAATGTTAGGGTAACGGGTGGAATTGATTTTGATACGTTTAATGATTACATTAAAATATCTGATATTTGTATAAATCTGAGGTGGCCAACTATGGGTGAAACATCTGCCACTCTTCTACGTGCAATATCTTTCGGAATTCCCTCAATTGTATCAAATGTCGGTTCATATAAAGAATATCCGGATGACTTTTGTTGGAAAGTCGATCCGGATGAATATGAAGAAGATATTCTGCTAGCATATCTTTTTCATATGGCTAGTAACCAAGCTTTACGTGAAGTGATGGGACAATATGCTCATAGCTATGCAAAACGAGAACTTAGTCTTGCTGAAGCTGCAGAAAAGTATGCTAGGGCTTTGTATTACAGCTATAAAAATTTTGCGAGGTGAAATGTAATGAGTGAATTAGAAAGAAACTATAAAAATGAATTTAATATTGATTTAATTGAACCTTCGGAGTTATCACAGGAAGATTATCTGAAATTAACTTATATTACATTGCTCCAGAGAAAAATAGATAAAGTAGGTTTTGAGTTTTGGAACCAAAAAATAAAAGATGGACATTATAACCATAAAGAATTAATTGATAATTTATCTAGCAGTCCTGAGTTTATAATGCACTATAGGATTCCTTTTAGCACAGTACTCCATAAGGGAAGGCAACAATGGGTTAGTTCGCTAGAAAGGTTTGAAAATATATTTGATATTGGCGGGAGCAGCCCAAATATTGCAGAAGGGGCTCTTATAGAAATGGGTTACCCATATAGACCCAAAGAATTAATTATATTTGATTTACCCGAGGAAAAACAGTATTGGGGTAAACCAAAATATCCACAAGATAGAGATTATTCTTACACATGGGGATTTGTAAAATTCGAACACGGATTTATTGAAGATATTAACGAATATAATTCCTTAAGTGAAAAAACGTTTGACTTGATTTTTATGGGACAAGTTATTGAGCATATACAAAGAAACAAAATTGATATAGTGTTGAATTGGATAAAAAAGCATTTAAAATCAGGAGGAAAATTTATATTCGATACTCCAAATAGAAATATTACTAAGATTCAATCTTCTAACGAATTTATTGACAGAGATCATAAATACGAATATACACCTGAAGAACTGGAAGAAATACTCGTAAAATGTGGATTCAGAGTAACCCAAAAAACGGGAATATTAAATATGCCGAACACTTTTTTGTCTAAACAATTTAATCCTTTGGAAGTATATGAATCAGAAATTATTAATAATACACCTGAGACAAGTTATGTTTTTGCATTTGAATGTATACCAATATGAAATCAAAATGACCTATACCTGGTTATAGCCGGTTATTGCTACCATATACATAAACCATGTGGCATCCTGCAATAGGTCATATCGATTGAACAGACCTGATTTGGGTGGTCAATTTTCAAGCCTCTAAGTAGGTAAGGATACAAGTGTTTCTGATGTAGTCGCTTACTAAGGTTGGGGCCTGGGCAGAAGCCATGTATCCCCATTTCTCGCATATAGCGACGAGTTCTCTTGCGGTTTATTAAAATATCATAATCATTGTTCAGAATGACTGTCATCCGGCGATATCCGTACTCTGGAGGAGCTGTGTAAAGTGTAAATCTCATCAATGATACCTTTGATTCGATATTCGGCATCACTTCCATTCCGATAGTTCCAGTCGAAGCTCGCTGATGGAAGGGATTCTCCGGCCTAAGCATTGTCTGGTCATAGCACTTAACTCTATTTCAGCAATGTTGAACCAACTTCCGTGTTTAGGGGATACTACGAAGATGGGGCTTGAGTTCGTTTTTTTAAAAGGCGTCCTACCGCCTCGTGGGATATACTGTCAACATACTGCAGTTCAACTGACTTATCTGCCAATAGCCTAAGAGACCATCTGGATCGTCCTGCGGGAGGGGGACTACAACTAAGAGCAATGATTTTTGCTTCGACTTCTCCTGTAATCTTAGGTTCCACTGGTGGCGTTTCACGCTTTTTCCTTGAGAGAGCAGCGTCAAGTCCTTTTTCTGAATACTCTTTTCGAATAGTGTGAACGGTCTGTTGGTGGACATTAAAAAGCTCTGCAATTTCGAGTTCGCTCTTTTTACCATTCGGATTATTTTCGTCGGCAGCTAACAATACATTGGCTCGCATGATGGATCTAGCAGATGCAGAACCTTTTGATACAATGTCTAGCAAAGCGGTTCGTTCTTTCTTCGAAAGATGAACATGATATTTAATCTTTGGCATGGTATACACCCCCCATTCTTAAGGATAGTATACCATAACAGTAATTTATATTATAGTTTTAGAGTTGACAAAATACTAGCTATGGTATTTAAAATCAACAATAATATTTAAATAATATTGTTCTTCTGTTATTATGGCAATATAAGCAGCAATTAGAGCACAACATACGATTGGTGAACCTAATCCAATTCTGGGGATAAACCCAAAGCCTAACCTTGCTTTATATTGGGCTTATTTTTTATTGTCTTTTTTAGCATTTTATGCTTTTTTCATAAGTTTATAAATTTTCATACTACGTCCCGGCGATAAGCGAACTTGACGGTTGGCACAACTTTTGCCACTCATGACTCCTGCCCTCCCAGCAAAAGTTGTGCCAACCGTCAAGTCGGGTCGTAGGCGTAGCCGAAGCCACTTATCGGCTTGTTAACCGAAGTGTCGACCCCAATAAATGTTATGAATATTACTGGTATCTTTTTAATTAATTTGCAGGAATTTCCTCCTTTGTGACGAAATTGAAAAATACAGAGCGAGGATGGAGGAAACTTCTTGACTATAAACAAAATTATTATTGTTGGAGTATATAACGATAAGTTCAATTCTCTGTTGGAATTATCATTACCAATAGCAGATATTCATGTTTATCCTGGTTTAGAAAAACATATAAAAAAGAAGCATGCAGATTACTTGCCATATGTCGAAAGAATTCCTGAAATCATTTCTAAACCAGATTACATAGGAAAGCATCCAACGATTGAAAATAGTATTGAGTTGAATAATGCAAGGTTATGTTTGACTTAATTCCAATAGAAAAGTATAATTAAATTGAAGATAACATAGTTTAGAAAAGGATTGTTGAGGATCGGAAATGGTTCCCGACACGCTATCGAAAGATAGTTAACAGGTATGCTGGATACACCGCCCAGCCAACAATCCAACCTTATTTGAAAGACCTCGTTAATTACGGGGTCTTTTCTCTTTTACATTCCAGCCGGTTAGTTGGGCGAAGCGGAACCGCATATCCTCCTAATTGAATTAAGTTATATGTTTTATAAACACAACCCGATCCTGATCTGGGCCATCATAATCCTTAAAAACATGTTCCCCGTTAACAATTAAATTACCTGGAACCGTGACAAACTCCATCTTCTTATGAAAGGCAATTGATCCCTTATAAACAGGTGAGGTAACACAATGAACAGTAAGGCAATTTCTGACCTTAACCGCTTCAAAAAACCTCTCATACATGTCCCTTCCCAAGCTTTTTCCTCTGTAATCGGGGTTCACACCGACAAAATGAATATAAGCTTCTGTAGGATAGGTCTGAGAAACAAAACCACTTAGAAAGGCAATAATCCTTCCCTGGTCTTCATACACAAAGCTGGTTTCCTTAAAGTGCTTAAAAAACAGTCTGGGTAACATGTCCGCCATTTGGCGGCCACCCCACCAGTCGTTAAGAACACCAATAATCTTTTCATAATCGGCTTCTTCCAGATGCCGTATTACCATAACACTACCTCCACCTATACGCCACCGGCCAGCTTCTCTATCTCCTCCAGCAAGGTTTCCACCAACTGCTCCTCCGGAACCTTGCGGACGACCTCGCCTTTCTTAAACAGCAAGCCTACGCCTTTGCCGCCGGCGATGCCGATATCGGCTTCCCGGGCCTCGCCGGGGCCGTTGACCACGCAGCCCATGATGGCTACTTTGAGGGGTTTGTCCAGGTGTTGGATGCGTTGCTCCACTTCTTCGGCCACCTGGATGAGGTTGATTTGGCAGCGGCCGCAGGTGGGGCAGGAGATTAAGACGGGGCCTCGTTCTCGGAGACCCAAGGACTTTAGAATCTCATAGCCTACCCTGATTTCATGGACGGGGTGGCCGGTGAGGGACACCCTGATGGTGTCGCCAATGCCTTGGGCAAGCAAGGCGCCGATGCCTACCGCCGATTTGATGGTGCCTGACTGGACGGTGCCGGCTTCGGTTACCCCGATATGGAGGGGATAATCTACTTTTTCTGCAAGCAAACGGTAAGCTTCCAACATCAAGGGGACATGAGAGGCCTTGAGGGATATCTTGATATCTTGGAAATTCAGTTTTTCCAGGATCTTCACATGGCCTAAAGCGCTTTCTACCATGGCCTCGGGAGTGGCATGTCCATAGCGCTCCAACAGTGTTTTTTCCAGGGAACCGGCGTTGACGCCGATTCTGATGGGGATGCCCTTATCCCTGGCGGCATCCACCACTGCCCGTACTTTTTCCTCGGCGCCAATATTGCCGGGATTGATTCTTAAGCCGTCCACCCCATTGGCCATGGCCTCCAGGGCCAGCTTGTAATCAAAATGGATATCGGCGATTAAAGGAATGGTGATGCGGCTTTTAATCGCTTTAATGGCTGCGGCTGCTTCGGCATCCAGCACGGCTACCCGGACGATTTCACAACCGGCGGCAGCCAGTTGGCTGATCTGTTCAACGGTAGCGGCCACATCCCTGGTATCTGTATTGGTCATGGACTGGACAGATATAGGGGCCTCTCCCCCTACTGCCACCGGGCCAACCTTAATCTGACGACTTTTTCTCCGCTGGTACAAGATGATCCTCCTATTTAAAAAATCTGGGTCCGTATATCGTTATAAGTAATAACCACCATCAGCAGCAGCAGCAACCCGAAACCCACCAAATGGATCATGTTTTCCCTGGTGGGGTCCACCGGGCGGCCGCGGAGGACTTCCCATAAGAGGAAAAGCAGTCTGCTGCCATCCAAGGCAGGGATGGGGAAAAGATTGAACAGCCCCAGGTTGATACTCAAAACAGCGGTCATCTGGGCCAACATGAGGATACCGTGCTGGGCGGCCTTGCCTATCTCCATGGTAATCCTGACCGGACCACCGATTCCTTCACTGGGGGCCTTGGCGGTAATAATCTGACCCACCTGGTCAACGATGAAACCGGTCACCTTAGCGGTGTATAACACACCGAGTACCGCTCCCCTGAAGAACCCAGGCTTGGTGGGTTCGATGCCAATGATACTCCGCTTGGTTTCAGGCTCCGTCACAGGAGTTACTTTAATATTTTTAACCTCTTCATCCCGCTTCACAGTCAAGGTTAATTCCTTTTTACCATGGGCCTCAATTAATTTAACCAATTCACCCCAACGGTCTATTTTCTCGCCATTAATGGCCACCACTAAATCACCGGGCTGTAAACCTACCTGGGCCGCCGGTTTATGGGGAAGAACATTGCCAATCCTGGTAGTGGCTTCGGGATCACCCATGGACATGGCTACACCGGCGAAAAGCACGGCAGCCAGGACGAAATTCATCAAAGGACCGGCGAAAATAACCGCCATTCTCTGCCACACTGTTTTCTTGTTAAAGCCCCGATCGCTGTCAAAATAGGGGTTGCTTTCAATACCTTCCTCGGCATGAACCTTGGCCCCATCTTCCCCTAAGGCTTCAAGGGCTTCTTTTTTGGCCATTTCCTCATCCTCAACATCATCCATGCCGGCCATTTTCACAAAACCGCCTAAAGGGAACAGCCGCAGGTTATATGCGGTTTCCCCCCGTTTGATGCCAAAAACCTTAGGGCCAAAGCCCAGGCTGAATTCATAGACTTTGATATTCACCATTTTAGCCACTGCAAAATGGCCCAATTCATGGAAAAATATCAAAAGACCCAGGACGACTATAACCGAAATCGCAGTTAACACATTAATCACCTACCATCCTTGAAATTGGCAAAGCCTGTTGACCTCGGCCCTGGACCATTTGTCTGCTGACAGTATCTCCTCCAGGGACGGGTTATGTACAACTTGGTGGGTATTCATCACCTGTTCTACCAACCTGGTGATACCGGTAAAACTAATTGCCCCTTTAAGGAAAAGTCCTACGGCAGCCTCATTGGCGCCGTTCATCACCGCCGGCATGGTACCTCCTGTTCGGCCTGCAGCAAAGGCATAGGCCAAACAAGGAAAAGCCTCCAGGTCAGGCCGGTCAAAGGTAAGCTCCCGCCAGACGGCAAAGTCCAAAGAAGGTATGTTATTGGGCCAGCGCTGGGGGTAGGACAGGGCATACTGGATAGGTATACGCATATCAGTAATACCCATCTGAGCGATGATGGAACCATCCCGGTATTCCACCATGGAGTGAATGATACTTTGGGGATGAATTATCACTTCAATCTGTTCAAAGGGTATATCAAAAAGCCAGTGGGCTTCAATAACCTCTAAACCTTTATTCATCAAAGTAGCGGAATCAATGGTAATCTTCTGCCCCATTTCCCAACGGGGATGGCGTAAGGCCATCTCCAGGGTAACCTCCTGCAGCTGGGCCCAGGATTTACCCCGGAAAGGCCCTCCGGAAGCGGTTAGGATAAGCTTACGTACTTCTTCCCTCCGGTTTCCTTCCAAGGCCTGAAAGATAGCTGAGTGTTCACTGTCCACCGGATAAATGCTGATCTGCTTTTTCCGGGCCAGCTGGGAAACCAGGGAACCCGCTACTACCAAAGTCTCTTTATTGGCCAGGGCAATATTTTTCCCTGCTTCAATAGCTTTAATGGTAGGAATTAGGCCTACCGCACCGCTTACAGCGGTAACTACCATCTCTATTTCCGCCATGGTGGCGATTTGCACCAAACCATCCAGACCACAATAGATTTCTGTCCGGTAACCGGGTACCTCTACCGCCAGCGCTTCCCGCAACTGAGGAAGCAAAGATTCCTCCATAACGGAGATGGCCAGGGGACGAAACCGTTTAACTTGCTGAATTAATAAATCCAGATTATTGCCGGCCGCCAACCCCACCACTTCCAATTGATGGGGAAACTGTTCAACCACTTCCAAGGTTTGACGGCCAATGGAACCGGTGCTGCCTAATATGCTTATTTTTTTCTGCATCGGTGAAATCTCCTATGTGGTATAAAAATATCGTATTTAATTAATATTTTAACTTAATTACCCCTGCCTTGACAACAGCCTGGAAGGCTATAACCACAATTGGTCCCATAATCATACCAAGAACCCCTAAGGATTTGAGGCCGATATACATGGCCATTAAGGTAGCCAAAGGATGTAACCCTAAGGTGTCGGCCACTACCTTGCTTTCCAGAAGCTGACGAACCCCCATGATAACCAACCATAACACCGTTAATTTAAGGGCAAAAGCGCCCTCACCGAAAAGCACCGCCCAAATAATCCAGGGTACGAAAACGCTACTTGGACCCAAAACGGGAATTAAATCAAAAATACCGATAACCAAACCCATCACCAGAGCATATTTGGCCCCGATAAGGTATAGCCCCAAAATACTGATACCGGTGCTGATACTAATTAGAATCAACTGAGCCTTAAGGTAACCGGCGAAGGCCCGAAAGACCTGGGTGAGCACATCAAGCAACTGGTGATTATAAGGGGCAGGAACCCATCTTAACCATATTTTGACCAGCCCCGGCCGATCTTTGCTGATAAAAAAGGTAGCCAATAAACTCACTAATAATATAGTAATAAAAGTTGTTATCCCACCGGGAATCAAGGAAGCAAAATTTATCAAACTGTTGACGGTACTACTGGCCAACTCTCCGATGGCCCGGTACAAGGTATCCAGGTTTCCCCTAATGGCTTCAGTAAGCTCTTCGGGTACGTATCTGGCCTCCAAGTCGGTACCTTGCTGCCAGTACCTTTTACCCTGTTCCACCAATTGATTGGCTAAGACCCCTAGGTCCTGCTGATAGGCTGGAATAGCATTGATTAAATGACTCAATTCATAGATCAACCTTACCACCAGAAAACCCAACACCGCCCCAACACCGCTGAAAACCGCCAACATAGCGGCCACCACCGATAAGGTACGACTGAAGCCAAGGCGCAGATGAAGAAACCGGATGATAGGTTCCAGGAATAAACTTAAGATAATCGCCAAAATAAAGGGTGTAAAAAAAGAAAGAACTGTTCCTATTAAGGGCAGGAAAAAGGGTAGTACATACTTAGCCAGAAAATACAAAACGGTTATTACTGCAATTCCCGTTACAACTTTCAGGTAGATTGGACGCATCCGGGTCACCTCATTCAAAGGCAATATTTATAGTATAAACACCTTAATATAGTAGTATGCCAGAGGAGCTGTTAAAAGAATACTGTCAAACCTGTCCAGAACACCACCATGACCAGGAATGATGTTCCCGGAATCCTTAACCCCGGCCTGTCTTTTAAGGGCTGATTCGGCCAGGTCTCCCAATTGACCGAAAATAGCGATACCGATTCCGAGGATTATATAGTGAACCAATTCAGCTTGGGGTGAAACCAGGTAAAATGCTACTGTACCAATGATACTGCCTAAGATGCCCCCCACCCCTCCTTCCACCGTTTTCTTAGGGCTGACAAGGGGGGCCAGTTTATGTTTACCCAGGGATCGGCCGGTAACATAAGCTAGGGTATCACTGGACCAATTGGCCACAAATACTAAAAGTAAAAAATGAAACCCCTCCTGAGGTAATTGTCGAATTAAATATAGGTGGGCCAGCATCCAACCCACATAAAATACCCCGAATAAAGTTCCGGCTGCTCCGGCCGGAGTAAATTCCGGGTATCTGACTACCATCCGTAATAAGATTAAAACAACTAATAAGGCCACTATTTGGCCCACATCCCATTGAAAATAAAGAGCCAATAAAAGTAAAACCGAACCAAGGATACTTATCCCCTTTGAAATATGGATTTCAAGGACACGAAAAATATTGCCTAACTCCAGTTGTCCCACAATAGCTAAAACTGCCATCATAAACAAGAGTGGCCATTGACCATACCATAAAAAAGCTAATACAAGGGGAATCCCCACTATAGCACTTAAGATGCGATAACGCAGCATTTAATCACCGTCACTAGTAAATTTTCAATCATATCCCGCCAAAACGACGATTGCGCCGTTGCCAATCAATAACAGCCTTTAACAGGTGCTGTCGCCTGAAATCCGGCCACATCATGGTAGTTAACCAGAATTCGGTATATGCCAATTGCCATAACAAAAAATTGCTGACCCTTAGTTCTCCTGCCGGTCTGATTAACAGGTCGGGATCTGGGATACTTGATGTGTAAAGGTGTTCACTGATAAGGTTTTCATTGATATCATTAATCTTTATTTGGCCTTCCAATAATTTTACACTAATCGCTCTGAAGGCTTCCGTGATCTCAGTACGCCCTCCATAATTAAGGCATATGTTCAGAGTAAGTCCGTTATTGCCGGCGGTTATTCTCCGGGCCATATTTAAAGCCTCCTGGGCTTTGACAGGTAAGTCCTCAAGTCGCCCCAAGGCGTTTACAAAAACATTTTTACGATGCAGTTCATCAATTTCCTTGTGCAAATATTCCACCAAAAGATCCATTAGAATATTGACTTCTTCCTGGGGGCGTTTCCAGTTTTCGGTGGAAAAAGCATAAACGGTAAGATAATTCACTCCCAACCGGGAATAAGTATTAACAGCTTCCCGTAAGGATTCCACCCCGGCTCGGTGGCCGACACCCCTGGGAAGGCCCCGTTTGGTAGCCCACCGCCCGTTACCGTCCATAATAATGGCAATATGCACAGGAATCTTATTCATGTCTACCTGTTTCATTAATTCTTGTTCCTGGAGAGTGGGTTCTTTATCGCCCGCCGCTCCTCTCAAGAACTGCACCAAATTCTTCAGCATGGCCTCAAAGCCTCCTTGCGAAAGTTAACAAACCCCCTCTGGCACGAGGGGGTTTATTAATTACCCTTGAGAAATTGCACCTACAGGACAAGCCTCTGCACATGAACCGCAATCGCTACATGCATCGCTGATTACATAAACGTCACCCTCTTTGATAGCTTCAACAGGGCAAGCATCAAGACAAGTGCCACATGCTACACATTCTTCGCTTATTTTGTACATTTAGTTACACCTCCTTTCAAAGGAAGGTTATATTGGCATTAAACTTCCATAATCTCTTTTTCTTTATTCTCAGCCACATGATCAATTTCCTTGATCATTTTGTCGGTAAGCTTTTGAACCTCTTCTTGTCCGCGGCGATTATCATCTTCTGAAATATCGCCACTTTTCTCGAAGTCTTTTAACTGATCATTGGCATCCCGGCGGATGTTACGCACTACCACTCTGGATTCTTCCGCCTTTTTCCTAACAACTTTTACTAATTCATTCCTGCGTTCCTGGGTAAGCTGCGGAATAGCAATCCTAATTACAGTACCATCACTGGAAGGGGTTAAGCCCAAATCAGACTTCATAATGGCTCTCTCCACATCGGCAATTACGCTCTTATCCCAGGGCTGTATTACCAGCAAGCGAGGTTCCGGTGCGGAAATATTGGCAACTTGGTTTACGGGGGTTGGTACACCGTAGTATTCCACTTGAACCTTGTCCAGCAGGGCCGGGGTTGCCCGTCCTGCCCGAAGGGTACCGTACTCCTTACTTAAAGCAGCCAAGGCCTTCTGCATACGATCATCAGCTTCTTGCAGAACTTCCTTGATCACTATTGAACACCTCCAACATATGTTCCGATTCTTTCTCCCATAACCACTTTTTTAATATTACCTTCTTCATTTAGATTAAACACTATTAACGGGATTTTATTATCCATACATAAGGATGCAGCCGTGGAATCCATGACCTTTAACCCCTGGTTTAAAACCTGGATGTAGTTTAGTTCCGTAAACTTCTTAGCACCAGGGTTTTTTAGGGGATCCGAGTCATAAACACCGTCCACTTGCTTTGCCATCAGAATAACCTCAGCTTCAATTTCAGCAGCCCGTAAGGCAGCGGTAGTATCAGTGGAGAAATAAGGATTACCCGTTCCGGCTGCAAAAATAACTACTCTACCTTTTTCCAGGTGTCTAATGGCCCGCCTTCTTATGTAAGGTTCAGCTACCTGCCTCATCTCGATGGCGCTTTGCACTCGGGTATCCACCCCATGCTTTTCCAAACCGTCTTGGAGGGCCAAGGAGTTCATCACTGTAGCCAACATACCCATGTAGTCGGCGGTAGCCCGGTCCATCCCCTTAGCACTTCCTGCTACGCCGCGCCAAATATTGCCTCCGCCTACGACAATGGCTACTTCGACGCCTTTACGGACAATTTCCCTGACTTGGCTGGAGATGATATTAACTATCTCCTGATTAATACCATAACTTAGGGAACCCGCTAAAGCTTCTCCACTTAACTTAAGAATGATTCTTTTATACTTGGGCTGATCCATGAAATTAGAGTAACCCCCCGTCTTCATAATTGTTCTACACATTAATAGGAAATCCTTTTGAAAATAGCGGTTTTTTTAAAAAAAGAGAACACCTAAGTGTTCTCTTTTTTATTTTTTCGCTTCCGCCATAACCTCGCTGGCAAAGTCATCCTGACGCTTCTGGAGACCTTCACCCATTTCATAACGGACAAATCGCCGAATAGAAATATTCTCACCAATTTTAGCAATTTTCTCGTTTAAATATTCTTGAATGGTTTGATCAGGGTTTTTAACATATGGCTGCTCTAATAAACAGTTTTCTTTATAGAATTTTTCAATCCGTCCCTCTACCATCTTTTCGGCGATATTGGCGGGTTTCCCTTCGTTGATGGCCTGGGCCTTGAGAATCTCTCTCTCTTTAGCAATAATTTCTTCAGACACATCCTCGCGTTTAACGTATTCAGGACGGGCGGCAGCGATATGCATGGCTATATCTTTGGTAAAAGCCAGGAATTCTTCAGTCTTGGCCACAAAATCGGTTTCGCAGTTAACTTCCAAAAGTACGCCAACCCGCCCGGTTCCATGAATATAGGCAGTAACGATACCTTCAGCAGCAATCCGCCCTGCTTTCTTGGCAGCAGCAGCCAAACCTTTTTCCCTCAAGTATTCAACAGCTTTCTCCAAATCACCATTGGTTTCATTTAGGGCTTTCTTACAGTCCATCATCCCGGCCCCGGTTCTTTCCCGCAATTCTTTTACCATTGCAGCTGATACCACGATTCTTTCCCTCCTAAGTATATGTATTCTTATGGAATCTTAATAGTATGGGGTGCCGTAAGGGTACCTGATACCCCTACGGTCACCCCAAGTAATTACTCAGTCGTCTGTTGACCTTGATTGCCTTCAATCACGGCATCAGCCATTTTGTTGGTCAGCAATTTAACGGCTCTGATAGCGTCGTCATTGCCGGGAATTACATAATCAATTTCATCAGGGTCACAGTTGGTATCAACAATAGCCACCACAGGAATCCCCAAACGTCTAGCTTCAGCAACAGCAATCCGCTCTTTACGGGGATCAATGACAAAAACGGCTCCAGGAAGCTTTTTCATATCTTTAATACCGCCCAGGAATTTCTGCAGTTTCTCTTTTTCACCCAAAAGCTGTGCTACTTCCTTTTTGGGTAGAACATCCATGGTACCTTGAGCTTCCATTTTCTCCAACTCATGGAGACGGTCAATACGTCTGCGGATGGTATTGAAGTTGGTTAACATCCCACCCAACCAACGCTGGTTTACAAAAAACTGACCACAACGGATTGCCTCTTCTTTAACGGCATCCTGGGCCTGCTTTTTGGTACCTACAAAAAGGATAGTTTGACCGGATTCAGATAAATCCCGTACAAAGTTGTACGCTTCCTCTACCTTTTTAACGGTTTTCTGTAGGTCAATAATGTAGATACCATTACGGTCGGTAAAAATGTACCGAGCCATCTTGGGATTCCATCTTCTGGTTTGGTGACCGAAGTGAACCCCTGCTTCTAACAGTTGTTTCATGGAAATGACTGCCATTCGAACTATACCTCCTTTAGTTTTGTGCCTCCGCACGTGTCATTTTTCGGTAAGACCTGTTGCCAGGCACTCTCACAGAAATCCACGGCGTGTGTATTTTTCACACCAAGTGACATTATAGCATAAGAGGAAAGGATATGCAAGGGGGAATTAGCTGGTAGCTGGTAGTTCTTAGTTCGTAGTTCATAGTTCATAGTTGTTAATTTATGTCCGTCTTGAGGGTCTGTATTAGCTAAGTCATTTAGCTAAAAAGTTAGCATACCTAAAAAACTATGAACTACGAACTATGAACTATGAACTAAAACATGAACTATGAACTATGAACCATTGCCCCTTCGGGTCAATACCCTGATCAACTCCTCTAAGGGCATTTCTTTTTGTAATTGGTATGTTCCTATGCGGAACTTGGAGGCGGCTTTTTTCTTGTCCACAAGGGCCAAGAATTCTTCTTTGTTGGTGATAACCCCGGCTTTTAGTAAAATTTCGGCTATCTCGATGGATGCTGAGCCGGAGGGGATGGTGATGGTAACCGGTGCAGCTTGGGGTGGAGTTACAGGTTTGGTTTCTCCGGTTGCCAGTGTCTTTGGCGGTTGAGGTGATTGAAGGTTAGGTTGAGGATCTTGATTTTCTTTTTTTTCTTTGACCAGAGCTTGATAAACGGCTTTCTCAACCTGTTGGGCAGCTTCTTCCTTGGTTATCATACCCAATTGTGCGGCTTGGGTTAGGATTTCTTGTTGGGTTAATCCGGGGCGGCCCGGAGGCCAACCGATAATAAGCAAGCTGGCAATAATTAATCCTACGCCCAATCCCCTTAAAAAGCTAGTATTGAGAATAAATCGCCATTCCACTTTTAATCACCTCTACTCCGTAAGCCCAAGATTAATTCTACCTCGCCCTGGCCCATTTGCAGGAGACGGGCAATCTCATTGACGGAACGGCCCTCTCGGGCCAAGCTGTGAATTGTTGCCTGACGCCCTGTGGACTCTTTTTCTTCAAGGCTAAACCCCTCATCCGTGGCAGTTGACTGGACTTTTCTTGGCCGGTTAATGTTCTTCGAACCGTTGGGTTTCTTGGCCCTGGAGCTTTGTTTGATAATAGAAAGTTCTTCTTTAACCTTTTCTGGTTTAATGTTGGACAGCCCTTGATAAGACTCTTGTTTAGAAACACTGCTTCCTGAACTAACATTACTTGTTAAATTGAGGGCTTGTAGTTCTTTAATCTTTGCCTCCATAGACTGAACCACCGTTTCCGATGCCCGTTCCAACTCCACCAATAAAGAAGCTACATCTTCTCTGGCGGTTATAACAGATCGCTTCAACTCAGTGATGCGCTGTTCTTCTATGGCCCACCCCCGCTCAACCATGGGGTTGGTTACTTTTTCTTTAAACCTCGGATGTTCCATAAGAAAACCCAGGGCAACCAAAATCACCCCGGCGAAGAAGAGAAAGTACTCCATGCAGGTCATCCCTTTCGTAGCTTGTAGCTTGTAGCTAGTAGCTTATAGCTTAATAGTATTTCTATAAGGTTAATTTCTCTTAAGAATTTCTTTCAAGCTACAAGCTATCAGCTATCAGCTACAAGCTTCACACCTTAATATCCAAAATCTTCCCCAGCTTGGGGTCTTTTAATTCCTTAGCCTGTTCATTTTCCTGGTCTTTGGATTGCCGTTGTTCGGGAGTTCGGTCACCTTGGTCGTTGGGTTGTTTGGATTGGTCTTTGGTAATCCGGGTACCTACAGATTTGGGACTGTTCTGAACCTGTTGCTGTATTTGCTGGGATTCTTTTTGCAGTTGGGTGGCGAACTGTTGCTGTTGATTATGCTCTCCCTGGTTTTTGGCCTGTTGTATTTTACTGACTTCCTGAACCTTAGGCATTAAGACCTGCAAGTCTACAGGGCGAATGGTCACAATCCTTCACCACCTTTATTTAGCGAAAAGACCCAACCTTAACCTCTTGGTCTTCTCTGGTTAAACAGGCATATTGAATATTATCGCGAACATGGAGAATGGAGGTGCCAATTGTTACTTTTACCCCCGGATGGATAATACCTTCCACCATAACCCGGCCTCTTTCACTTTCTTGTAATTGATTTTCTAATTCTTGAACCTTTTCGCGAAGCTCTTGGGCATTGGCCGTTAGTTGATGATAGGAGCGGGTTACCTTAACCAACATTACCTTTTTATCCTCAGCTAAACCTTGGGCTTGCTCTAAATGCTTTAGAAGAGTCAGGGCCTTTTGAGCTTTATCCAAGCTAATTTCTGTACCCTTTAGCTGAGCCGTGGTCTCTTCATACTGTTTACGGAGTTCAGGGTTAACCCCTGCTTCCAGTTCAGTGGCGGTAGCATAATTGGACCCGATTATTTTGGCACTGATTTCATCCCCGGCTCGAACTAGGCCTCCCACAATAAGACCTTTGCGACCCCCAACCCTGACCGAACCTTTAGCGATGATCCTACTGTGCATAATAGCTTCACCTACAGTGATGTCGCCATTGGATTCCACTTCGGCATTTTCAATGAACTTAGCAAAAATATTTCCTTGAGCGGTCACAGGGGTCTTGTCTTTGTTGCTAAAAATGCCGTCTTTGACCTTTAAATGCCCCCCTGCAATAACCGAACCTCCGCCAATACTGCCATTTACTTCCACATCCCCAGCAGCTTTGACGGAAAATCCTTGGCGTACAGAACCCTTGATGATTACACTACCCACAAAATCTATATTCCCTGAAGTAAAATCCACGTCCCCATTGACTTCAAAAACCGGGTATACCCCTACTTTACCACCGGTATATAGGACGTGACCGGCAGCGGTGGCAATCAATGTAGTATCATCATCCATTAATTCTGTGTTTTTACCTGCTTTGATAAGCTTATCCTTGCCAGGCTTAGCAATAAGGGGTTGGCCAGTTACCGTCATCCCGTCGGTGCCCTGAGTGGGAGGACTTTTAACGACCAGAATCTGTCCTTTAACCACGTTTTGAATTAAGTTCAAGTTATAGAAGTCAGCCCGCCCATCGGCAAGTTCTTTAGGTTTAACTTCAATACCCGTAATATTAAACTTATAGTCTATTTTAGCATCTATCCCATTGATCAATGGTAGGCCGTTGGCGACAACTAATTTTTCACTGACATGACTCATTTCCAGAGCTTTACAAACTTTTTCTTCTTCAATTCCATAAACCACTCCGGCTTCTGCCAGGGCTGCCATGGCCTTTTCAAAAGTAACCGCTTTGCCGCCTTTAGGCGGATAAACAACCATCTCAGCCGTCATCTTATCTGAATTGACGGTAATATTTAACGAACCGTCCTGGATAAAATCCGGTTGTATTCCAGCAATCTTGACGGGAATAGCCTTTGGGTTTTCTACTGCTTCTTCCACTGCAGACCAATTAACGTTATCAATACTTCTTTCAACAGCTTCCCGCTTAATGGTCTCCAGACTGACTGGTTTACCCTTACCTTTAGGTGGATAAATAATCAGGTAAACACCATCTTCCTTATACTCCCAAAGCCTAACCCCTGAGAGGTCTTCCACCTTATCCAGAACCTGATCAACTAGCCCTTCCAGTCTGTTTAAATCCTTCAGTTCGTTCATTAAGATCACCTCCGGTAATAAGCTACGAGCTACCAGCTAAAAAAGTTTTTTCTTTATCCTACTTAACCTTCCCCTTAGTCTTAGAATGGCTTTGGTGTGCATCTGGGAGATTCTTGATTCCGTCACTCCCAGAACTTCACCGATTTCTTTAAGAGTAAGACCTTCATAATAATACAAAGCTATCACCATTCGTTCCCGTTCAGGCAGTTTGCCGATGGCATCAGCCAGAATACCCTTCATTTCCTCATATTCTGCCATGATGGTGGGATCCGAGGCATTGGTATCTTCAATGGTATCCAGCAACCTTACAGGATCGGAATGGTCATTATCCAGACGCCAGATTTCGTCTAGGGATAATACAGATGTAGCGCTGGTTTCAGCCAACATTTGGTGGAATTGGGCTAAAGTAATTTTCATAGCAGTACAAACTTCTTCATCCGTGGCGGCCCTACCCAGTTGATTTTCCAAAATTATATAGGTCTTTTCCAGTTCTTTCGCTTTCTGGCGAATGGAATAGGGCACCCAGTCCATAGCCCGTAAACCGTCCCAGATAGACCCTTTAATTCTGGAAATAGCGTAGGTTTCAAATTTGATGCCCCGGGTATGATCAAATTTCTCTAGAGCATCTATTAACCCAAAGATACCGTAGCTGATTAAATCATCCCGTTGAACATTAGCCGGCAAACTAATGGCAAGGCGTCCGGCTACATACTTCACCAAAGATGCATACTGGACAATCAATTCTTCACGGGCCTGGATGTCCTCTTGTTCTTTATATCGTTGCCAAAGGTCATTTACATTAGCTTGAAGTTTTTCCGCTAACACAGGGACTCACCTCCCCACTTATTCCAGCCCCATTTTACGGATAATTTCAGCCGCCCGCTGGGGATCATCCTTGATAATTTTCTCTACATCCGGGTTAATTTGTTGTGGTGCAAAGGGTTTAAAGTCTGCTGCTGCTTCCTCTCCGCTTTCTTCTAACTGAAAGGTTTCTTCGGGTAAGGTAATATTCAATAAACTGCCCTGCGGTAAACCGTCATTTATTTGCCAAAGCTCAGATAGGCTATCTTCACCCAAATCTTCTGAATATGGTAATAAGAAATTATTGATATAGATATCAAGAGCCAAGATAATTCCTTCCAGGGCCAAAGTGGCCCCAAAAGCCCGCAGGAGGACGATGTTCCAGGAGACTTGCGCCGCGAGTCCTAAAAGGCTCATGGTAAAGAACATAATAAGGCCACTGATAAAATAAACGGCTCGCCATTTGACCTGCAAGAAAGTTGCCTCCTTCCCATATCACTGGGCTTAAATTAGGTTAAATAATTGTTTGGCCCTTATCTATGGTTTTAATACACATTTTACCATCACAGGTGTCCAGCTCAATGGTGCGGCCATAGTTACCTCCGGTATCTTGATAGAGGATGGGAATTCCCTCTAGCTTCAGGGCCACCATCGTCGCCTCAACGTTGCGATCCCCGATGCGCATAATATCACTTGCCCCTTGAATAGAAAACATCTGGGCACCCCCGGCAATCTTGGCCACCAGCCTGCGTTTTAAAGCCCCTAAGGCTACTAATTTTTGAATTAACATAGGTATAGCAGTATCGGCAAATTTCGCTGGATTTTCTTTGTTACGGGATTGATTACTATCCGGGAGCATGATATGGGCAATACCACCAACCTTAGCTACGGAATCATATAGGGCGATTCCTACACATGAACCTAAACCGCAGGTAATTACTGTGGCTGGGGCCTTAGCTCCCTTTAAATCGGCCATGCCTACCTTAACTACTTCTATCATGAGTCACTCCAAGGCTATTAAGAATTTTTGTTAAGCTTCCAGGTTCAGGTACCAGGAAATAATAGCCTTCCAATCGCCGCTCATGATCTATAAAGTTAGTATCAATGACTAGTGCTTCATCACCGAAATGACCAAATGCTAAAACTGCAATATTAAGGAGGGCGCCAGCCATATCAATGGATAAAGAAGGCACTGAAGGTACAAAATTTAACCCTGTGACCTTGCTCAGGGCTGTAAGAAAAGAACCGGAGATGATATTACCTATCTCCTCCAAGGCCGATCTGTTAAGCTTGTCCAATTCATGGGTAGTCCCTAAGGCTCTGTTTAAGACTAAATCAACAAATTTTTTGGCACTGGTAACTGATAAAAAAAACAAGATATTGCATGGAGCTTCACCGTCTACATGGAGGAAAACCCCTACCAGTTGGCGTTCCGCTCCTCCGACCACTTCGGGTACCTGTTGAAAAGGCAAGATTCTGACCGAAGGCACGTTCATAGAAATCTTGCGATTAAGCAAGTGTGCCAAAGCAGTTGCACTACTGCCGGCTCCGATATTACATATTTCCTTGAGGATATCTTTCTGGGCATTTGTGAGATTATGCAGTTCTCCTTCCACCTTCTAACCTCCTGTTGCCAATAACTTTTGGGGTTCCAGTAAAATTAATATACGATTATCAATTTTAACTACCCCGGTAATGTATTCTTTATCGATATTGCCGGTAATATCTGGTGAACTTTCTACAGCTCCCTGGGAAATTCTAATCACATCTGAGGCGTCATCCACCAATATTCCGGCGTTGGTTTCTGCTAATTTCACAATAATAATCCGGCTGTCTTCTGTAACTTGAATTAGAGGCAGACTAAAACGTTTATGCAGGTTGCCCACAGTAACCACTGTTCCCCTTAGGTTTATTACTCCTTCTACCCATAAAGGAGCCCGTGGAACGCGGGTGATGGTCTGTAACCGAATGATCTCTTGGACATTGTCTATAGGTAAGGCATATTCAGTTAGCCCCAGATGAAAAGCCACAATTTGCAGTTCTGCAGAGTTACCGGTGCTTTTTTCCATGTTCTTGCCCTCCCTAGAAAAGTGTGGTAATGTCCAGAATCAGGGAGACCCTGCCGTCCCCCAGGATGGTGGCCCCAGCCAGACCTGGTATTCCGCCTAGTAAGTGGCCTAGATTCTTGATTACTATTTCTTGCTGACCGATTAATTCATCCACTACCAGCCCAACCTGACGGTTGTTTTTCCGCACAACAACCACAAAAAGTTCCTGACCTGGTTGGTAATCGGGTACAGATAACCCTACAGGCTTATGGAGCCGAACCAAGGGCAAGACGTTCCCTCGTAAGAGAATAACTTCCTGTTCATGGACATTGCGAATATCCTGGGGGGTAATAATGGTGGTTTCATCTATAAAACCAAGAGGTATGGCATAGGCTTCCTGATTAACCTGTACCAGCAGGGCACGAATGATAGCCAAGGTTAGGGGTAAGTTAATCTTGAACTTGGTTCCCCGGTCTTTCTCAGTTTCAATAAAGATGCTACCACTTAAGGACTCAATCTTACTGCGTACCGCATCCAACCCTACGCCCCTACCTGAAATATCGGTTACCTTTTCAGCGGTACTTAAACCTGGAGCAAAAATCAGATTAACCACTTCTTCTTGTTCCATGGCTTCGGCTTGAGCTGATGTGATTACTCCCTTTTCAAGGGCCTTTTGCATTAGAACTTCGGTATTGATGCCCTTTCCGTCATCCTCAACCTCAATGACCACACTGTTTCCCTCATGCTTGGCGGCCAGCCTAACCTTGGCTTGGGCCGGTTTGCCCTGAACCTCCCGCTGCTCCTTGGTTTCTACCCCATGATCCAAACAATTGCGTAATAAGTGGACTAAGGGATCCCCTATTTCATCTATAACCGTGCGGTCTAATTCAGTTTCCTTACCCTCGATAATTAATTCAACCTCTTTACCCATATCCCTGGCCAAATCCCTGACCATCCGGGGAAACCGGTTAAAAACCTGTTCAATGGGTACCATGCGGACTTTCATCACCAGGTTCTGCAGGTCCAAAGAAATCCTGTCCATTTGCTCGATGGTTTCGTTTAAATCAGGTAACCTCTTGTTATGCCCGATGCGGGCTAACCTGGTTTTATTAATCACTAACTCCCCCACCAGGTTAATCAGCAAATCCAGTCGTTCAATATCAACCCTGATGGTAGGCACATGCTTTGCCACCCCACCGACACCCTCCTTGGGTGAGGTCTTGGCGGGTTGTGGGTTAGCCGGTTTAGCCTTTTCCTTTACTTCTTGGGGTATCGGTGGGTTATCAATATTGATGGAAAATATTCCGGGAAGATCAACCTCGGCTATACTGTTCACAGCTTTGATGATCTCTTCCCGTAGCGATTTGGTTATTAAAACTATTTCAAATCCGGGGTCGAATCTTTCATCTTCAATATCTTCAATGCTGGGATTAGTCTTGATAACTTCCCCCAAAGCCTCCAAATTTTTAAAAACCATGAAGGCGCGGGCAGATTTCATCACACATGTAGGGCGGATTTCAACGGTCAGATGCCAGGGGAAAAAACCTTGTTCCGAACTCTGACGAATAATGTTTTTCTCATATTCATTAAATTCTATGGACATAACCGGCTCCGGTGGGATACCGGTATCGATTTTAGAACCCTCGGATATCCCGGTCGCTTCAAGGGGTCGGTCATGGCCTTCCTGAGCGGCTTGTAAAGCTGTAACCAGGGAGGATGTTTCAAGATTTCCTTCGCCACCATCACCGATATTACTAATGAGGATATCCAAAGTATCCAGACATTTGAAAAAGATGTCCACTAAGGGAGATGAAACCTGGCGTTCTCCTGCCCTAACTTTATGTAGTACATTTTCCATTTGGTGGGTTAGCTCTGCTACTTTGTCAAAACCCATAGTAGCAGACATGCCTTTTAAAGTATGGGCCGACCGAAAAATTTCATCAATAATGGCTTTATCATCAGGGTTGTTCTCTAAAGCCAAAACCTTATCATTAAGGTTTTGTAAATGTTCTTTGGCTTCCACCAAAAACATTTCCAGGTATTGAGACATATTCATTACCATCACCTCATCCGGTTACAGCATTTTCATAATTTCTAAAGCAATTTTGGGTAAAGGTACAATCTTATTGATACAATTGCGTTCGATAGCAACTTTAGGCATTCCGAAAACAATGCAAGTTTCTTGATCCTGGGCTATGGTCTGACCGCCACTCTTTTTAATTAGCTCCATGCCTTCTACCCCGTCTTGTCCCATTCCGGTAAGAATTACACCAATGGTTGTTAAACCTATTTTAACTACAGATTTCATCATTACATCAACACAAGGTCGGTGACCACCCACCGGTGGTTCCTGGTTTAACCTCACCACCGTCTTAGCACCCATCTGTTGTAGTTCCATGTGATAGTCTCCCGGGGCAATTAAGGCCAAGCCCGGTACCACTTCATCTCCATCTTGGGCCTCTCTGACGGCTATTTGGGAAAGAGAATCCAACCGGTCAGCCAAAGATTTAGTAAAACCTTTGGGCATGTGTTGAACAATGACAATCCCGGCTGGAATACTTCTGGGTAACAGGGGGATTATTTCTTGGAGGGCTTTGGGGCCTCCGGTGGATGTACCGATGGCCAGGATTTTATTAAGTTTCTTAACCTCCTGGGTCACAGGGGAAGTCAATTTAGGTAAATTGGGTTGCAACCTGACAGGGCGTCCTGCTCGAACCTTGGCCTGGGCCGCTGTTTTTACTTTGAGTACAATTTCTTCTTCAATTTTTCCCAGATCCAGGGAAATGGCCCCGGAGGGTTTACAGATAAAATCTACTGCACCAATATCAAGGGCCTTCATGGTAGCATCGGCCCCTTCAGAGGTTAAACTGCTCAACATGACCACCGGAACAGGATCTTTTTCCATAATCTGTTCCAAGGCGGTCAATCCGTCCATGACAGGCATTTCTATATCCATGGTGACTACATCCGGCTTCAATTCCCTACACAATTCTACTCCTTCTTGGCCGTTCCTAGCAGTAGCCACCACCTCTAACTGGTTATCAGCAGTAAGGATATTGGTAATTTTTTTACGCATAAATGCCGAATCTTCAACAATCAGTACTTTGTATGCCACTGATTTCACCCCTTACAATAATCCCCGTTGTCTAAGTTCACGTTGCTTGTCAAAAATGTGACGGATAATTTTATCTCGGTCTTTTTCTTCTATAATCATAAACTGAACACCGATTAAATAGGATTTTTTCTCCTTCTCACCGGAACTTATGGTCCTGATAACTTTTCCGAGGGCGGAAATCTGACCGTGGCCCTGAATATCAACTTTAAGTTCTACGACGGTTCCTTCAGGCAAAAAAACAGATGTCTGGAAACGTATACCGCCGCCGCTGATATCTAAGGTAATACCCTGTTGGAAGATAGCCGCCTCGGACATTTCATCATTGATAATATTATAAGAAACAGGAAGTTTGGTATTAATCCGGACAAAATTCCTTCGCTGGGTACGTTTTATGGATGTTGGCCTGTCAATAGAGATTTGCAGAAGTGTGCCCATATTCCGTTCAATAACGCTAGAGTCAAAAGTATATGTAGCATTATCGTCGTAATAGTTAACCCTGATTTTTGTTCCCGGCGGCATAGGAACAGGCCTACCGCCTTCCATGGGCGCTCCTAGAACAATACAGCTATTCGTTATGTTTTCAACCCTGCTACGGTAGACTACCGGATTCTCATCCTCGATAAGTTCTACCTCCACCAGTTGTCTGATATCTAAACCAGATATCTGATTCATAGGTACCTCCATGCTTATGAGTATTCTTGAGGGGAGCTTATAGCTTGTAGCTGATAGCTTATAGCTTGAATGATATGCTTAACAGTTTTAAAAAACCTGCAAAAATTACTTACAAGCTACAAGCTACAAGCTACAAGCTACAAGCTATAAGCTAAAAAGTTTACTAATTTTGGCAAAAAATGACTTCACTCCGCTGGGGGGTTGCTGTTCTTCGCGTGGTTCAAGGAGCTGGCCGGCGAGGCGGTGGACGCAGTTGGCGGCTAGGCTCTTGGGGTATTTGAGGAGGAAGGGTTCTTGGCTCTTGACCGCTTTGGTTACTGATGGGTCATCCAGGATATAGCCCAGACGACCGATGGGGAACTGGAGAAATCTTTCCGCTACCATGATTAGTTTGGTAGCAGTAATATCCGCTTCTTCGGCATTTTCCACCCGGTTGACCACCAGGTGGACATTGCTTTCGGGCTGCCGCTGGTAAAGACTTTTGACCAAACCATAAGCATCGGTAATGGCTGTAGGCTCTGGGGTACAAATGACCACAACTTCATCAGAGGCCAGCAGGAAGGTCAGGACATTACGGTTCAAACCGGCTCCTGTATCAATAATCAGGATATCTGTCATTCCTTCCAGATCACCCAGCCCGGTAACAAAGTTTTCAATTTCTTTGCGGGGTAGGTTGGCCATTTCCTGGATACCGGAGCCCCCGGCAATGAGCATTAACCCTTGGGGCCCGTAGGTGATAATCTCCTTGATGGATTTTTCTCCTTTAAGAACATGGTAAAGATTAAATTGAGGAGTTACCCCTAGGAGGACATCGGCATTAGCCAAACCAAGGTCGGCATCCATAATCATTACCCGCTGTCCCCGGGCAGCCAGAGCCAACCCCATATTGACAGTAAAATTGGTCTTACCTACACCGCCTTTGCCGCTGGTAACAGCAATAACTCTGGTATTGGAGTCCTTGCTAAAAATATTTCCTTTATTTTTTTTGACCGGCGGTATCAGGACATGCTTTTTTAAATCATCCTCAACCTGTTGTTTTATCGTCTGGGCCAAAAGGCGCAGCTTTTCAGCCTGATCCCTCATCTATAACCGCTCCCTTAGAATCATCCTGGTAATTTTTTCCGGGTTGGCAACCTCAATATCATCGGGGACACTTTGACCTGTAGTGATATATGATAAATTCTTCTTAGTCTTGTTAATAGCGTTTAGGATAACCCCACAAGAAGCAGTTTCGTCCAGTTTAGTGAAAATCAGACGGCCTATTTGGACATCTCCGTAACTATCTATAATCTCCAACATATCCCGGGCTTTGGTAGTAGCGCTTAGAACAAGGAATATTTCTGCTGGATGAACCACCTCTATAAAGTTTTTTAATTCAGCCATCTGGACTTCATTTTTGTGACTGCGCCCGGCAGTATCTATAATTACCAAATCTTTGTCACCATGGTTTTGCACAGCACTACTTAATTCCTGGGGGGTATAAACCACATCCACTGGGACACCGATGATTTCACCGAAGGTTTTGAGCTGTTCAACAGCGGCAATCCGATAGGTGTCGGCAGTTATCAAGGCCACTTTCTTTTTGTCCACAATGGAAAAGGTAGCAGCAAGCTTAGCAATGGTGGTGGTTTTTCCAACTCCGGTAGGACCTACCAGTACCACTGTTTGTCTGGTGGAATCCTTGCAGATAATGGGTTTAGGGCTTTTCATTGCCTTCTTGATGGCATCTTCAAGAGAATGCTGAATTTTTTTGTCATCCAAAAAATCCTGGGGTTCCAGAGAGTCCTCCACTTTTTTCAGCAATTTCCTGATAAGTTTGTCCTCCACTTCATTGGTATAAAGGAGTTGGTAATATCTCTGTAAAGCCGGTGGATAGTCGCCTACCGGCCGCTGAAGATCCATCTGATTCATCATCTGGTGAATCATGTTCTTAAGATCGGAAAGTTCATGCTGAATCTCCGGCTTTTTTTCTTCAATCCTGTCCAAGGCCCCTTCCAGGTTATAGTCAATTCCTGTAGGAATAAAGGGCTTAGGTTTGTTGACCGGGTTGGCAGCAGGAGCAGGATTGCTTGCCCTGACAGGTTTCGGAGCAGTTTGGGTTTCTTCTATAGCCGCAGTTATTTCAATCATGGGCTTGCCGAATAGACCGAAAAAGCCCCCTTCTTTAAACTTACGGGTATGGATAATCACCGCATCTTTGCCCATCTCCAGTTTGACCTGAATCATGGCATCCTGCATCGTAGGGGCAACAAATCTTTTTACTTTCATGCTAGATGCTCACCATCCCTACAGATTGCACTTCAAGGTTACTGTCCAGTTCGTTATAGGATAAAACCACTAAACCGGGCAAGAACCTTTCCGTTAAACGTTTAAAATAAATTCTCACCACGGGTGAACACAGAACAACGGGTTGAAACCCTTGTTGTTTGACTTGTTCTACCGCCTGGCCCAGATTATTAAAGAGATTTTGCGCTAGGTTTGGTTCCATAGCCACATATGAACCATGCTCGGTATGTTGGATGGATTCCCTAATGGTTTGTTCCAGGGCAGGATCCAGGGAGATTACATGGAGAACGGAGCCGGAAACATAAAGTTTGGTGATTTGCCGGGCTAGGGCCTGTCGGACGTACTCAGTGAGCATTTCCGGGTCTTTGGTCAACCTGGCGTTATCAGCCAGGGTTTCTAAAATGGTGACCAAGTCCCTGATGGGTACCCGTTCCAATAACAAATTGGCCAAAACCTTCTGGATTTCCCCGATGGTCATCAGGTTGGGAATCAGTTCTTCCACCACCGCCGGGTAAGTTTGTTTGATGTTATCAATCAGGCTTTGGACATCCTGACGGCCCAAAATCTCGTGGGCATGGGTTTTGATAACCTCGGTGAGGTGAGTGGCCACCACTGAAGGAGGATCTACCACAGTATATCCTGATAATTCTGCCTGTTCTTTAAGGCTGGAATGGATCCATTTGGCCGGCAGACCGAAGGCCGGTTCCACCGTTTCGATGCCATCCAGGCCATCCTCTTCCAGTCCGGAGCTCATGGCCAGGTAATGATCCACCATAACAATACCGTTGGCCACTTCCACACCTTTAATCTTGATGGAATAGGTGTTGGGTTTAAGCTGCATATTGTCCCTCATGCGGATAGGCGGTAGGATAATGCCCATTTCCAGGGCACACTGGCGGCGAATCATAATGACCCTGTCCAGTAAGTCTCCTCCTTGATTAACATCAACCAGAGGAATCAAGGAATACCCCAAATCCAGTTCCATGGTATCCACGTTGAGGAGAGAAACTACATTCTCCGGTTTACGGGTTTCTTCCACTTCCTTCTCCAGGGCCAGGTCAGCCTCCTGTTGGGCGAGTTGCTTGACTCTATTCTGGTTGCTATAGGCTGTTAAGATTAGTACCCCGGCTAAGATAAGGAAGGGGGCTTTGGGTAAGCCCATAAGGGCCAATAAAACCAGCATGGCAGCCGCCAGATAAAGGGCTTTGGGGCGGGCGAAAATCTGGCCAATCAGTTCTTGTCCCAGGTTGGTCTCGGAACCGGCCCTAGTTACCACAATACCGGTGGCGGTGGAAATTAATAAGGCAGGAATCTGGGCAACCAGACCATCACCAATGGACAACAAGGTAAAACGACTCAAGGCCTCATCCCAGGCCATACCTTTCATTAACATCCCAATAATGAAACCGCCAATAATATTAATAATAATAATGACAATAGCAGCGATGGCATCTCCTTTAACAAATTTACTGGCACCGTCCATGGCCCCGTAGAAATCTGCTTCCCGCTGAATTTTGTTCCTCCTGGCCTTGGCATCCTGTTCGTTGATCAGACCGCTGTTGAGATCAGCGTCGATACTCATCTGTTTACCGGGCATGGCATCCAGAGTAAATCTGGCGGCCACTTCAGATACCCGTTCAGAGCCTTTAGTAATAACCAAAAACTGAATAACGACCAGGATTAAAAAGATAACAAATCCCACAATGGCATTGCCACCCAGGACGAAATTACCGAAGGTCTCGATAACATGCCCCGCCCCCGCACCTCCGGAGTTTTCTCCCTGCAAAAGGATTAACCGAGTGGTGGCTACATTCAAGGACAGGCGAAACAAAGTGATTATCAACAATAATGTGGGAAACACTGAAAAATCCAGCGGTTCTTCCACATACATGGCTACAAGTAAGATAACCAAGGAAATACTAATATTGACAGTAATCATTACATCCAATACCTGCGGAGGAACCTTAATCACCATAATCATTATCGACAAAATAACGATACTGGCTACTGCGATATCACTATATTTAATTCCTTTGGCCAGAACCGATTGACGTGACATTTGACCCTCCTGATATTCTTATCAGCAGCTATCAGCTGAAAAACCTTTTAAGCCCTGCCCCTGAGCTTATACACAAAAGCCAGTACCTCAGCCACTGCCTGGAAGAGTTCGGGGGGGATTAATTCCCCGATGTCACAGGACTTGAAAAGGGCTTGGGCCAGGGGTTTGTTTTCAACTATCGCAACATTATGTTCCTTGGCTTTTTCTTTAATCTTTTGGGCCACTAGATCCTGACCTTTAGCCACTACTATGGGTGCATTCATGGTTTGACCATCATACTTGATGGCTAAAGCATAATGGGTGGGGTTGGTGATGACCACATCTGCTTTGGGAACCTCCTGCATCATCCGGCGCAGAGCCATTTGACGCTGTTTTTCCTTAATTTTACCCTTGATTTGAGGATTGCCCTCCACCTGTTTATATTCTTCTTTTACCTCTTGCTTACTCATGCGCAGGGAGCGGTTGAACTCCCATCGTTGGAAGGCAAAATCAATTACCGCTAAAACCAGTAACAGCAGTCCTACCTGGAGAGCAATTTTAACAGTCAATTGACCAATGAAAACCAAAGAGGCCCGAATATCCATATCCAGCATTTTAGGAAAAATATCAAATTCAAGACTAATGGCCCTATATACGATATAACCTACTGCCCCGATTTTAATTAACGATTTAAACAATTCCATTAAAGAACGTCTGGAAAAAATTCGTTTAAAACCTGTAATGGGGTTAAGGGTTTCCAGTTTAGGAATCAAGGGTTGGGTGCTAAACAAAAATCCAACCTGAAGATAGTTGGCCACAATCCCTGCAACTAATACGGTTAAAATTAAAGGTAGCAGCATTTTACCACTTAGCACAATTACAGATATACCAATAGACATTACGTAATCAACAGTAAATTCCTGAGTATTATGAAGTTGCCCCAGAAAAGACCGAGTGAAATTTTGTAACTCTTCAAACATATAAGGAAAAAATATTTTTATGGCCAGAAAGCCGGTTAAAAGAATCAGGGCCGAATTAACCTCAGGACTTTTGGCAACCTGCCCTTTACCCCTGGCATCCTGCCGACGTTTGGGGGTAGCTTCTTCTGTCTTCTCTTGGGAGAAAAACTGCAAATTGAGGGGGATGTAACCCCGGTCCCGGAGAAGTTGACGCATAATCTACCTCACTCTAGATGGTTCTTAACAAATTGATTAAATCGCTATAGGTTTTGTTAAAGAGTATTTCCATCATAAACAAATACAAAGGTAAAGATAACATTATTACTACTAGACCCACCGCAATTTTCAAAGGTAAGCCCACGATGAATACATTCATCTGGGGCACTGTCCTGGCGATTAGGCCTAGGGCGATATCGACAACAAAGAGGGCTCCTACCACCGGCAAACTAATCTTAACAGCGAGGAGAAATACTCCGGCAGCCATTTTCATCATATAGCCCACTAGGGATCCAGTAAAACCAAAAGCAGTAAGAGGAACCAACTGATAACTATGGTATAAAGCGCTTAAAACCAGGTGATGACCATTGGTAGTCAGAAATAATAATAAGGCCAGAATATACTTGAAGTTACCTATAAGGGGTATAGGTGTTCCATGCATGGGATCCATTACATTAACAATGGCAAACCCCATTTGCATGTCTATGGCTGTTCCGGCTAACTGGATACCGGCAAAAATCATTTGGGCCGCAAACCCGATAATTAACCCTAGCATTAACTCCCCAGCCACCAGCAGACCAAAATTCCAAATATCCTCAGGCAATGGATGGACCGGCGGTTTAACCACAGGAAAAATTATCAGGGCCACTAAACCAGATAAGCCAATCTTCATTTGCGGCGGAATACCGCGGCTGGAGAAAATCGGAGCGGTGGAAAAAATCCCGGTAACCCGGGCCAGAACCAAGAGAAAAAAATCAATCTTATTGGCTACCAGTCCCATAAACTCCACGGCTATGCCTCCAATTAGCTGATAGCTACCAGCTAAATTTATGTAAGTTGAGGAGAATGCTATTAGTGAAACCAACCAGAATGTTCATCATCCAGGGTCCGAAAAGTACTACTGCCAATAAAGCCACAACAATCTTGGGTGCAAAGGTCATGGTTTGCTCCTGAATCTGGGTGGTGGCCTGAAAGATACTGATAATTAAACCAATTACCAAAGTACCCAGCAGGATAGGAGATGAAACCAGAAGTACGGTTAACAGGGCCTCCCGTCCCAAGTAAATAATGATATCCTGGGTCACTAAATTTCCCCCCTAATCATTGAAAACTCATCACCAGGGAACGAACAATCAGGTGCCAGCCATCCACCATTACAAAAAGTAGCAACTTGAAAGGAAGAGATATCATCATAGGCGGCAGCATCATCATCCCCATGGACATGAGGGCACTGGCAACAATCATATCAATAACGATAAAAGGTATAAAAATCATAAAGCCGATTTGGAAAGCAGTTTTTAATTCGCTTATAGCAAAAGCAGGAATAAGAACATATGTAGGAATATCCCGGTAGGTTTTCGGACGTTCAATCTGGGCTAATTTTACAAAAAGGGCCAAATCTTTCTCCCTGGTTTGTTTGAACATAAATACCCTGATAGGTTCCTGGGCTTTACGAAAGGCTTCTTCCTGAGTTATCTTACCATTTAGGTAAGGCTGTAAAGCATCCTGATTTACCTGACTCCAGGTGGGCATCATGATAAAAAAGGTTAAAAACAATGCTAAACCAACCAATAATTGATTAGGCGGCATCTGTTGCGTGGAAAGGGCGCTGCGCATAAATGATAAAACCACCACAATTCTGGTAAAACTAGTGGTTAAAATAAGAATGGCCGGCGCCAGAGATAAGATGGTTAACAAAAAAAGAACTTGTAGGCTTACAGAAACGTCTTGGGGATTATTACTACCCTCTAGCCCCATACTGATTGTGGGTAATGCTACCGGTTCTGCTGAGGCAGGGGTTAATGATAATAACAAAAAAAATGCGATAGCCGGTAGAAGAAAAAATATTCTAGTCCAGGGTTTATTCATACTACTTATCCCCCTGGTTTTCTTTATTTCCGGAAATTTTAGTTATTTCCTGAAGTTTCTTAACCTGATCTTGAATATGGGTTTTAAAAGTTTCCTGTTCCGTTAGGTTGGTAACAGATTTGTTGCCCATAAGCTTAGCCAGCCATTGGGTGAAACCAGGTTTAATAGCCTGTAATTGTTGTTTTTCAATAAAGGTAAGCTGCATATCTTCAATAAGCTCCCGGTCGGTAATTTCGCTGATTACCGTAATGGCGTTCTCAGTAACACCGAGTATATAAACCTTGCCGACTACTTCGGTGATGAATAACCCCTTATTTAAACCAAGGGATTGTTGTTCGTAAATCTTAATCCATTCCCCTTGAGAGCGAAATTGCAGATTGTTTTTCATAAACTTGGCCGTAAGATATGCTAGACCCCCAATGACCAGCAAACTAACGAGAATCTGAACAATTGAGCTGACAATACTGTAGCCTCCGGTAGGGACCTCATAATTCAACTCAGTGCCCTGATAGGGTTTGGCCTCAATATTTTCGGCGGGGGCGGCCCAAGCCGTGCCCTGCCAATAAACATTTACGGTTGCGAATAGAAGGATAACCACTATGCATATTAATAGCAATGGTTGCCGAGAATGGTTCAATGGGGTTGTCCTCCTTTCCAACAGTTCCTCCTATTCCAGGGCTTTTCTGACAGCTTCGATTACTCTATCAGGCTGAAAGGGTTTCACGATAAAATCCTTCGCCCCTGCTTGAATTGCATCGATAACCATAGCCTGTTGCCCCATTGCGCTACACATAATGATTCTGGACTTGGGATCAATCTTCCTAATCTCTTTTACTGCAGTGATACCATCCATCTCGGGCATGGTAATATCCATGGTAGTTAAATCCGGACGCGTCTCCTTGAATTTTTCAACCGCTTGAACCCCGTTTTCTGCTTCCCCAACAATAGTAAATCCATTCTTGCTTAAAATATCCTTAATCATCATTCGCATAAAAGCGGCATCATCAACAATCAAGACCCGCGGCATTTTGATTCCTCCTCAATTCATTACTGTAGGTTTGTTACTCTTTCCATGGGACTAACAATATCCGTTATTCTAATTCCAAAGTTTTCATCAATAACTACCACTTCACCTTTAGCCAGCAATTTGCCATTTACCAGCAGGTCAACAGGTTCTCCAGCCAGTTTGTCCAACTCCACCACTGCCCCGGGTGCTAAAGCTAATATTTCCCTAATTGTCTTACGGGTCTTGCCCAGTTCCACTGTAACCTGCAATGGAACATCCATTATCAAACTGATGTTACCCTGGTCAGTAGCGCCGGTCTGACTATTCAATTGGGTAAATTGTACAGGTTGTACGGTAACCGAACCTTGGTTACCCTTCTGATTCCCAGCCATAAACGCATCAACTCCTTGTTGTTGCCCCGCCGTCGGAGTAACAGTATTGGCAAAAGCGGTTCCCCCTTGGGGTTCTGGGATTACCGGCGTAACCTCGGGGATATCCAAAGGGATATCCAATGGGATATCCAATGGGATGTCCTGAGTTGAGATACTTTGCGTTGGAATATTACCGTCGTTAACCTGTTGAATGAGATTGCTAACCATTTCCCTGGCAAATTCCAGTGGAAAAACCTGCATAATTTCACTCACAACTAAATCAGCAATTTCCATTTTAAAACCAATTTTTATAATTTTCTGTTCTTGCTCTTCTTCAGTTTCACACAAAGGTTCGGAAGCAAGATTAACCTGTTTGACTATAGGTGACGCTATATCAATTCGGCTATCCAAAACCGAAGAGATAGCTGTGCAAGAAGAACCCATCATCTGGTTCATTGCTTCACCGATTGCGCTTAAATGAATATCACTAAGTTCCTGGGGAGGATTGATACCATCGTTGCCCATCATCAAATCTGCTATAATAGCAGCATCGGAATACCTGATTACCAGCAAACTGCTACCAGCCAAACCAGTGGTATACTTAACATTAACTACGACAAAAGGCAGTGGGTACTGGCTTTGCAACCTGGCATAGGTGGTAACTTCGGCTTGAGGGGTTGTAATGTCAATCCTGTGATTAAGCAGGGTGGAAAGGGCTGTAGCCGCCGACCCCATGGATATATTTGATACTTCACCTAAAGCATCAATTTCCATCGGTGTCAAGAACTCATCAGGAGTATTGATTTGCTCAAACTTTTCCGCTACTGTTTCTGCTAATACCGGTTCCTCTATGATTGGTTCCTCTGTATTTGCGGTATTAGCAGACTTTAATAGGGCATCAATCTCTTCCTGGGAAAGGAAACCGTTACTCATCGCCTTCATCATCTCCTTCCCTGGCCACTCCCGTGATTTGAATAGCCACCCGGCTACCGGCCAAACCTGGTAAGCCATAAAATTTAATTTTTGAACCGACTAATATTTCAATAGGTTCATTGATGGATTTGTTGATTTGAATAACGTCACCTTTATGTAATTCAAGCAGTTCGCCGATTGATATGGTGGCCGTACCTAACCGCCCAATCAAAGGAACTTTAACCTTCTCCACCCTCTGTTTCAAAGTTTCAATATGTTCACTGGTGGCTTTGCGGGAAGTGCTGGAATACCAAAAGTGGGCTGTCAACTTAGAAATGATAGGTTCCAAGACAATATAGGGTATACAAATGGTCATCAGGCCTTCTCTTTCACCTATTTTGGTTTCTAAAGTGACCATAACCACCATCTCGGTAGGTGAAACAATTTGGGCGAACTGGGGGTTGGATTCAATCACTTCCAGCTTAGGATTGAACTGGACAATATTTTCCCAGGCTTCAGCCAACAGGTCCAAGATGTTGTTGATTACCCGCTCTACCACTGATCTTTCAATATCGGTAAGTCCCCGCATTTTCTCCGGCGCTTCCCCCGGCCCGCCAAAAAGACGGTCAATTATAGTAAAAGCTATTCCGGGGTTAATTTCCAAAATAATATTGCCTTCTAAGGGTTCAACGGTGACAACATTCATGATAGTAGGATTAGGAATGGAACCAACCACTTCTTCGTAAGTCAGCTGTTCTACCGAAACCACGTTAATTTGGACAATGGTTCTTAGGTGGGCCGAAAAGTAAGTGGTAACCAGGCGGCAAAAACTTTCGTGAATGGCTTGGATGGTATGTAATTGTTCCTTGGAAAATTTATTAGGACGCTTAAAATCATAAACTTTAATAGCCAGACTTTTTTCCTGGCTAGCGTTCTTAGCCTTTTCAGCATTGGTTTCGCCGGTGCTTAAGGCTGATAAAAGGGCATCTATTTCCGCCTGGGACAGAATCTCGGTCACAATTGGTTCACCTCCCTCATGTGAAAATTACTGAATAAGGAAAGAGGTAAAATAAACCTCCGCAACTCTTCCTTTTGTAAGATACTCATTAACTGCGTCACTAATCTGTACCTTTAGATTTTCAGCGGCATCGGCCTGGCTGAGTTCATCCGCCGTTTTGCTACGGAGAATACTTAGAATGGTATCTTTAATCTTGGAAGTCTTTTCTTCAGATACCTCTTTCTTGAGTTTCTCTTCATCAGCGCTAAGGCCTAAAACAATTTTAACCTTGATGAAACGGGGATCTCCGTCTGAAGACAGGTTGGCCAAAAATTCACCTATATCCACCTGTGCCCCCACTTCAGTGGTAGTAACTTGGGCGTTTCCTCCCTTACCGGCATCTGTGTTAATGTTAGAGAGCATCACTTGAGCCACGCCGAAAGCAATTCCCACAGATAACAGGACTACCGAAACTCCTATAATAGCGATTAGTTTGATATTGATAGATTTCTCTTCTGACACCTGTTACGATCCTCCTTTCCCTATTCCTTAGTTAGTTCTTCAAGGTCCGGCCTTGGTCTAACCCTGGCCTGACCGATAGACCCTTTGTAATCAATGACCCGATTAATGATTTCATCAACACTTTCCCTTACCACTAGTTTCTTCCCGGTGGTGAGGGTTATTATGGTATCTGGCGTGGCTTCAACAAATTCGATAAGGTCAGCATTAACCACCAGTTCCACAGCGTTCAAGCGGGATACCTTAATCATTTTTATCACATCCATTTTAGGATAGGGGGCGGGCTATCCCACCCCCTTAAATTGATTTACCGGTGAGTATTAATAATTATCTCTTGAGATTGACCAGTTCCTGGAGCATCTCATCAGAGGTGGTGATAATCCGGGAGTTAGCCTGGAAACCTCTTTGGGTAATAATCATATCGGTAAATTCCTGAGATAGGTCTACATTGGACATTTCCAATGAACCTGGGGAGATGCCTCCCCGTCCGCCTTTACCAGCCGCACCTACGTCAGGCTCACCGGAGTTATTGGATTTACGGTAGAGGTTTTCGCCTTCTTTAATTAGACCAGCGGGGTTGTCGAAGTTGGCAAGGGCTACCTGGCCCAGGACTTTGTTTAGGCCGTTGGAGTATACTCCGGTGATTACTCCGGATTTATCGATGGTGTAAGTTGAGAGGACGCCAGGAGCATTACCAGGTTCAGCTGTAGCGGGTACTATAGGTTCAACAGAACGAGCAGTTGACTCAGAAGCGTACTGAGTAAGTCGTGCAAAATTAGCGTTAACAGTTTGTGGTGAAGTTGCACCGTTAGTATGAGTCAAAGTTATTACCCCACCTGCTGCGCCATTAAATGAACCGTCAGCATTAAAAGTAATAGTTGTTGCACCCATTGTTGCCCACGCAGAATCAGAAGTGTCTATATATGCATTCCATGTATTCGCAGCAGTTTTAGCAATCCGTATATTTAATTCTTTGGCCACCCCCAATGAGTCATAAACAGTCACTGCTAAAGGATGATATACAGTTGGTCCAGCTGGAGGTACTGTTGCATCAATAACAGTATTAACATCCAGATTATTAGCAAAGGCCACATTAGCTGTCGCAGTAGGTGCCATAGTATCTCCCTTAACAATGGTCAAACCAGTAAGAGCACTGTTAGTATCAATCACCCCGGAACTATTGGGTTTCCAGCCCTGTACCTTTAAACCGGCGGGGTTAACCAAATTCCCATTGGTATCCACATCAAAATTACCGGCCCGAGTATAAATTATATCACTGCCAATACCCAGCATGAAAAAACCATCGCCTTGAACAGCTAAGTCTGTCATCTTTCCAGTAGATTGCAGGTTACCCTGGGTCTGGATGGTGTCAATACTAGCTATGGTCATCCCCAAACCAACCTGCTGGGGATTGGTACCCCCGCGGCTGCCCTGAGGAGAAGACGCTCCCTGAACGGTTTGGTTAAGCATATCCTGGAAAGTAACCCGGCTTTTTTTGAAACCTGCGGTATTAACATTAGCAATGTTGTTACCGATAACATCCATTCTGGTCTGGTGATTCCGCAAACCGGAAACTCCGGCGAACATTGAACGCATCATGGTGTGCATGACCTCCTTATTTGTTAGGGGTAAGGGGACAGGGGTTAGGTTCCTGTATTCCTTCGGCCCCTTTTCCTTTTTCCACCGCTTCTGTCATTCAGCGGCGCTCAGGCTTCCTCTCTGAGGTCCAGCCTGTTTTCGCCCGCAATTCATACTTAATTCAACTATGAACTACGAACTATGAACTATGAACTATACAAACACTGCACTGTCAATATTACTAAATACATTATCCTTCATACTAGCCCCATCCACGGCGGTGATGACTACCCTGTTCTTGACACTGACCACCAGGGCCAAATTATCCATAATCACTAACGACTCTTTGGCTCCTTTGTCCGCCGCCTTATCCACAGCTGAATTAATCTTGCTGATATCCTGGGCTGATAGTTGAATATTCCTCACTTCCAGACGTTGCTGGGCATGTTGGGAAAACTTAAGACTGGCTTTCTGTAACTGCTCCTGAAAAACCTGGTTAAAACCTGTTGGCTGAACTGGCTTGCCCGGTTTTTCCTGAGGCCTGGGTTTATTGACGGGAATTATTGTTTGGGGAAAAATCAATTTATCGGTCATCCTTCACCACCTCCTTGTATGTTAATCTTCAGGGAAGGAAGACTACAAAGTTACCTTGGAGATATAACCCATATCCACTTCCTTGTCACCGATAATTAGCTTGGGCTGTCCGCCAACCATCTTCATGGCCGAAACTTTACCGGTGAACACTTCATTGGTTTCCGGATCCAGGGCATCCACTGTCCGCCCGATGAGATTGATGGCCTGGCCAACTATAGATTCCCTGATAAGATTTTCCTGCAGTTTACCTAGATTCTGCATCTGTTCCAAGGAGCTAAATTGGGCCATCTGGGCAATAAATTCCTTATCCTCCAGAGGTTTCAGAGGATCCTGGTACTTTAGCTGGGCCACCAGAAGCTTAAGGAAATCATCCTTGCCAAGGGTCTGGCTTCCTTTATAAGGAACACCTCCCTGGTTCTTTAAGCGAGTTTCATTACTAATAATCGTATCTGTACTCACTACTTCACCTCCTTAACCATTCAATACCGTTAGACTCTGTAATCAACCATACTGTCACCAACGCCCAAACCTCTGCCATAGTCCTGGACGGCCAGCGGTTCAAGATAACCGTCCTCCACCTGGTTAGCAGACCCTTTACTGTTTTTGCCCGGAGTGAAATCCCTGTTTCTAGACCATTGGGCCATTTGCTCTCCTCCCTGACTTACCGAAACAGTGATTTGATCCACCTTTAACCCTTGATTGGTTAAAGTTTGTTTCAGGTTAGTAAGATTGGCCTCAATGAGTTCTTTAACTTGAATACTCTCAGCAGCAAATCTGGCGGTTATTACTCCGTTTTCAACCACCACCTGCATGTTGAGTTTGCCTAGGTTATCAGGTTTTAGCTGGAGGTTCATTTCCGCATGCTCACCCCTGACCAGCAGGTGAACTTTCTGCATAATCTGCTGGAAGACTTGCTCCCTGGTTTGTTCCGTTTCTCTGGACAGGGTTGGGATTGTTACCTTATTATGACTGTTACTTACTTCAACTGAGTTTTTGGTAACAATAAACTCCGGAGAGGGTTTATCCATCAACTGTTCCACAGGTTGTTCCAACACCTTGACGGCAACGTTAACGCTCTTGCCTTTGTCAACGTTTTCGGTTTCGCCCTGTTGCTGATTATGTCCCTGTTTGGCTTGAACAGTTTCCTTTTCCCCAGTTTCCTCTACAACTATCTTGGCAGGCTGTTCTTGTTGAGGGGCGGATAAACCATCTTGGTTACCGGTTGCCGTCTTCACTCCTTTTACCGGTGCAGAGGATTGTTCCCTGACCACCCTTTCAAAGGCTGAGAAACCTTGAACCAAGCCACCCAAAGTTTTAACCAGTTCTTCCACTTTGCCGGCCAGTTGGACTAAATCTTGAGGTTTTTTCTCCTGGCCTTGGGTACTAGATGTCAACAGTTCTTTTAGGTCAATCAATAACTGTTTTAATAGCCCTTCTTCCCTTTCCGGTGCCGTAGGTTTTTCAGGAAGGAAGATTTGTCTTAATTGGCCAACCAATTGTTCCTGCTGTGGATTAAGGTTTGAAACTCCGGCTAAGAGTTGAATCACCTCTTCCCCCTGCTGGGTCAGTTTGTTAAGCAATTCAACAATTTTGAGGTTTAAGCCCCCCTGGTTACCCTCCGCCGGTTGCTGCCCTAATTCCTGAACAGCAGCCTGTTTCTGCTGCTCCGTCCCGGATATTGCTTGTTGCAGCAATATCAGAAGTTCCAGCAAGCCTTCCAGGGATTCATTCAACTCAGTAGCGACATCCTTTACTTCCACCGGAGTCTGGGTTACTAAGTGGTTACCCAAACCAATTCCGCTACCTAACTGTAGGTTTTTTGCCGGTTCTGAACCCTTTTCGGCATTTCCCGTAATCAATTGTCCAAGACCGCCGGGCAAATTACCACTATCAGTAGCAGCTTCACTTTCCGGCTTGACCATAGCCTTAGCCAGAGCCGTTCCAAAACCTTGACCCTTACCCACTGCCACCGGAACTTTACTGCCCATCACCGGTTCCACAGGCTTAGGAGAAACTAATATTAAGTTGTCCTGCATTGTTTTTATCACCTCCTTTCATTAGCTGGTAGCTTGTAGCTGATAGCTGGTAGCTTCTATGTAATTCTCACGGGTTTTATAATGACCCTAAAGTTACGACATTCAAGCTATAAGCTACAAGCTACCAGCTACAAACTACAAGCTATTGGCTCGTAATAAGCTTACCCAGCTTAGCGGCCCGTTCGGGGTCCATTAGGCTTAGGATCTTGGCTGCCTGTTCGCTTTCCATTCTGTCCAGTACGCCGATGACGGTATCGTTATCAAGCTTATCCATAATGGCGGCGGCATTCTTGGCTTTCATCTGAGCATAATACTGGGCCAGTTTATCATATCCGGCGGCTTTGACCTCATTGCCGGTTTTTGCTTCCTGGGCCGCCTTAATAGTTTCCTCAAGGGCTTTGATATTCTTTTCTAACTCCTGTTTTTGACGTTCCAACAATTCTTTATCCTTTTTGCTCTTGGCAGTTACATCTTCCACCTTGGTCTCGGTTTCCTTGACCTTTTTTTCCACTTGCTTCAACTTATCCTGCAGCCTCTTATTCTCAGCCACCAAAGAATCTGGCTTAACAGCCTTTTTCTTGGTATCAACCTTACCCTCATAAACCCATTTATTTACCAGGGGTATCTTAGCTGCATAACTTTTGACCTCAATTACCCCAAGCCAGTTAAGAAGATAAACCGTACCGCCAATCACCAATAAAGGAACCAAGACCAGGGAGGTTCGAATCATCCATTTGCCTATGCCAAATTTCATCGGTTACAGTCCCCCTGCCAAATCATGGTTGCGCAAATATGCATTGGTAGCCATTTCATCAATCTGCTTCTGCTCTTCCCGCAACACTTCCCGCTTATACTCTTCATAATAGCGCACCATAAGCTTTTCCAGAATCTTACGGGCTTTAACAGTCTCCAGTAAAACTTCCCGAAACTGTTCCATGGCCTGGCGACTCTCTTCCACAAGACTTTCCTGAACCATAATTTTCTTGTTCATTACCGGAACAAATTCCTGCCATATTTTGAACTGGCTAAGGTCAATGACCTGCCCCTGGTGATAGCGAAGCTCATCTTGTAATTGTTTTAATTGCTGACGCATTTCCACTAAAACAGCTAATTTATTTTGGAATTCCTTAGTCAGGGCCGCCAATTCCAGCTTCTGCATATCTTCCTGTCTTTTACGAAGGTCTAAGCTGGTTTGAAGTTTAAACTTAAAGGGCTTCATCTTTATCCCTCACATCCCTAATGGAATTACCTACATGGAAATTTAATTATCTTGAAAAAGATTTACCAGCATCGTTTGGGCATCTTCCATACTGAAGGCGGAGAAGATATCCTGCTGTAAATACATGTTAACTTCACTAATCTTTGATATGGCATAATCAATCTGCGGATTGCTCCCCTGGGTGTAAGCCCCAATATCAATTAGATCCTTGGCATCCCGGTAAGTAGCCAGCACACTGCGCATAAAAGCAGCCCTCTGGCGATGTTCCGGAGTTACGATATCAGTCATCACCCTGCTGACACTGGCCAGGACATCAATGGCCGGGTAATGATTCAGCATGGCCAACTCCCGGGTTAAAACCACGTGTCCATCCAGAATACTACGTACAGCATCTGCAATAGGCTCATTATGATCATCTCCATCCACCAGCACGGTGTATAAACCGGTGATGGTTCCCTTATCCGAAGTCCCTGAGCGCTCCAGAAGCTTGGGTAATAAAGCAAATACCGACGGAGTATACCCTCTGGTCGCGGGCGGTTCCCCGATAGCCAAACCAACTTCCCGCTGGGCCATAGCAAACCGGGTAACGGAATCCATCATCAGCATGACATTCAAGCCCTGATCCCGGAAATATTCAGCAATGGTAGTGGCCACCATGGCGCCTTTTAAACGAACCAAAGCGGGTTGATCCGAAGTAGCGGCAACTACCACGGAACGGCGTAAACCTTCTTCTCCAAGGTCTTTCTCAATAAATTCCCGGACCTCCCGGCCCCGCTCGCCTACCAGGGCGATAACATTTACATCAGCATTGGTATTGCGGGCAATCATACCCAATAACGTACTTTTACCCACCCCACTGCCGGCAAAGATACCAATCCGTTGCCCTTTACCACAAGTAAGCAAACCATCTATAGCTTTTACCCCTACAGTGAGAGGTTCGGCTATGCGCTTTCTGCTCAAAGGATTGGGAGGACTGGCCTGAACAGGGTACTCATCATCCAGAGGCAAGAATTTATGCCCATCAATGGGATTACCGAGACCGTCCAAAACTCTCCCCAACAGGTAGCGCCCGACCCCGACCTTAAAGGAATGGCCGGTGGAGATAACCTCACACCCCGGGCCGATACCATTGAGTTCACCCAAAGGCATGAGCAAGACCTTATTGGCCTTAAATCCAACAACTTCGGCCATAATCTTGCGTGCCCCGTCCCTGGGGTAAATGTAACATACCTCTCCCAGCTTAGCCCCCGGGCCGTCAGATTCGATGGTCAAGCCAATAACCTGGGTCACCTTACCATTGGTCTTGATAGGCTCCAGGTTGTTCAAAGTTGTCATAAATTTGTCCAGTGCGAAAGCTTTCATGGTGGGCCTCCTCTAGCTGGTGGCTACAAGCTAATAGCTTTCAGCGCTTCCTCAATCTCCGCCAGTTGGCGTTCAATTCTGGCATCCACGTTGCCACAAACAGTTTCTATAACACAGCCCCCTCTGGTAACGTGGGGGTCGGCAACTACTTTTAGCTTTTTGATACCGCTTAAACCGGCAACTAAACTATCCTGAATGAACAAAACATAGTCTAAATCATCAGAGTTAACTTTAATGGTTATTTCCTCCCGGTCGGCAGCCTGGCCTAGGGCTTCTTTCACAACCCGCCCAATCACTTCAGGAGTCGCCTTAACCTCGTCGTGGATAACCTTGCGGGCTACCTCCAGGGCCAACTCCAGAATCTCTTTTTCTGAGCTCTGGATAATTCTTTCCTTTTCCACCTGGGCCTCTTCAACCAACCGGCGGGCCTCCAGTTTTAAACCTTCTACTTCGGCATGGGCTTCGGCGGAACCCTGTTGATGCCCCTCCTGATAACCCTTTTGAAAACCTTCCCGATAAGCGGCTTCTTCTATAGCCTGTCGCTGTTCCTCTGCCTGAGCCAACTCTTCCTGGGCCCTGGCCTTGGCTTCGGATAAAATAGCTTCTGCTTGTTCCCCTGCCTTGGCCAACAAATCCTTGACCATCTCTTCCGTTTCCTGCAAAATTACCTGGGCCTGCTGCCTTGTTTCGGATAATTCCAGAATCTCTTCCTCAGAAATCTCAACCTCTTCAGGATTGTCTTCCTGAACAATTACCGGCAATATTTCGGGTATCTCGGGCTCAATAACCCTGGGGGAAGAAACCACCAATTCCATGGATTTAATCACCCTAGACAATGATTTCATCTCCTCCACCCCGGGCCACTATGATTTCCCCGGCTTCTTCCAGCTTACGGATGATGTTAACAATTCTCTGCTGTGCTTCTTCCACATCCCGTAACCGCACGGGACCCATAAACTCAATTTCTTCTTTAAGCATCTCACCGGCCCGTTTGGACATATTACGCCGAATTTTATTGGAAACCTCTTCACTGGACCCTTTAAGGGCCAATGCAAGATCCTTGGTATCGACTTCCTTCAAAACCTGCTGAATGGCTCTATCATCAAGCTGCACGATATTCTCGAAAACGAACATCCGGGCTTTGATTTCCTCGGCCAATTCGGGGTTTTGAACCTCCAAAGACTCCATAATTGTTTTTTCTGTAGAACGGTCAACCCTGTTGAGCACATCCACCACCGCCTGTACACCACCGGCGCTGGTATAATCCTGGGACACCAGAGAGGAAAGCTTCCTTTCCAGCACTCGCTCAATCTCTTTAACCACATCAGGAGAAGTCCTATCCATGATGGCAATACGACGAGCTACATCAGTCTGCCGGTCCGGAGGCAAAGCCGAAAGCAGGATGGAGGCCTGTTCCGGGTCAAGATAAGCCATAATTAAGGCTATGGTCTGGGGATGTTCAGATTGGATAAAGTTAAGCAATTGACTGGGATCAGTCTTGCGGACAAAATCGAAAGGTCTGACCTGTAATGAGGACGTTAACCGATTAAGAATATCAATGGCCTTCTGGGAACCCAAGGCCCGTTCCAAAACTTCCCGAGCGTAATCAATCCCCCCTTGGGAAATATATTCCCTAGCAATACACATCTGATAAAATTCACCTATTACTTCATCTTTGTTCTCACTATCTACTCTGCGCAGATTAGCGATCTCAAAGGTTAGTTGTTCAATTTCATCCTCGCGGAGATGTTTGAATATCTGGCCTGCTAAATCCGGGCCCAAGGAAATTAAAAAGATTGCCGCCTTTTGCCGCCCGGTTAAACCCTTAGCCATCCGGTTTCACCTCTATTCTTCCGCCAACCAGGTCTTAAGCAACTGGGCCACATTGGCAGGATCTTTATTGACTAAATTCTCGATTTCGCCTTTAATCTTTGCTTTTTCTTTTTCTTCCGGTGACATCTCGGTGGCGGTAACCTCTTCTTCCGGCTTAGTTTCAATCAGATCTGCCACGGTCAATACCGGACTGGTAAGGTATTCTTCACTGGGCGCTTCTGCTTCTTTCGTCTTGCGGAAGAAGACAAAAGCCAGTATTGCTATCAAGACTACCGCTGCGGATATGCCACCAATCAGAGTCCATAATCTTTGCTGTCGTTCCTCTTCCTCGGCTTTTTTCAGCTCATCCTCATATGATGTATCAAAGGGCATACCGGAAACAGAAATTTTATCGCCCCGGTTAGTATCTAACCCCACCACGTTGCTCACAGTATCTTCAATAGCTTTTTGTGTATTGTTAGGGAGGTTCTCGTTATCAACCACCACAGCCACAGTTAACCGTTTGATGGTTCCGGGGGCCTTGATGATATCTTCAATTTTTTTATCAATTTCATAATTTCTGGTTCTTTCAGTCTTTTCGGCGTTACTTTCTGATTCCTGGTTTAATTCTTGATAGGTGCCGATATTACTTTCAGTACCAGGCACCCCTTGGGGAGTACCGGTGTTTCGACCACTGGAAGTTTCCTCGTTACTGTATTCACTGCGGGTTTGCTTATCCCCCCAGTCTTCTTCAGTGGTCTTAACCTGGTCAAAATCCAATTCAGCGCTGACCCTGACCACCGCTTTACCGGGACCCAAAACGGTTTCCAGCATTGTCTGGGCATCTCGCTCAATCTGTTTTTGTACATTACGCTGGAGTTCCAGTTGTTTTCCGGTCAATTGACTGGAATTGGCACCCTCCTTGGCCAGATCAATCCGGTCAGTAAGGTTGTTCATGTTTTTATCTACTATGGTTACATTTTCCGGCTTCAAACCTTCAACACTACCGGCCACCAACTTAACCAAGCCGCTAATCTGTTCTTCACTAAGCTCCTTATATGGCTTTAACTCCAGCATCACCGAGGCCCTAGCTTCTTTTTGAGCATCGGCAAAAAGACTCTCCTTGGGTAAAACTATATGTACTCTGGCGTTTTTGACCTCTTCCAACTGTTTGACAGTTCTGGTCAATTCACCTTGCAAGGCCCGTTGCAGTTTAGTCTGACGTTCGGTTTCCGTTTCTCCGAACTTGGTCTCATCAAAAACCTCAAAACCAACTGTACCTACTGGGATATCCTTATCAATGGCAATATCCAGTCGAACCTGATCTACATCCTTGGCCGGTACTAAAATGGTGGTTCCACCGTTAGCAAGTTCCATATATATTTGTTTTTCTTTTAACTTTTCGCTGATAATACCAGCCATCTGTGGCTCAAGGTCAGTAAAAGCAGGACGCAAATCAGGTTTGGTTGCAGTCTGAAAGCTGACTACCAAAACAACAATGAGCAACAAGATACCTACTCCTAAGATGACCTTTTTTATGGTGCCGGTATTTTGCCAAATCTGGGCAACCCGTTCCTTAAGTTGTAACAGAGTTTCGTTCATAAACACCCTTCCCAGTTGTTGCGATTATAAAGTACTGCTCTTTTTAAATCTGCATCCGCATAATTTCCTGGTAAGACTCAATTACTTTATTCCGCACCTGGAGAGTAAATTGCATTGCAATACTGGCCTTAGCCCCGGCAATCATCACCGAATGAAGATCCTCCACTTCACCGGTAGCCATTTTGACCTTAGCCTCTTGAGACTGTTTCTGCAAAGTATTAACATCATCTATGGCTTTTTTAAGCATTTCACCAAAACCGCTATCTCCATCAATTTTTTGGTTATTGGTGACTTGACTCACCGGCGCCAGAGGAACCGATGGCATCTGAATGGGCAAAAACTTCATCTATTTTCCCTCCCGATTTATCATCGACCAATTTCCAGGGCCTTTAAGGCCATGTTTTTCGCGGAATTGACCGCCGTGACATTAGCTTCATAAGCCCGGGTGGCAGAAATCATATCCACCATCTCCGTGACCGTATTGACATTAGGCATCCGTACATATCCTTCAGCATTGGCATCAGGATGTTCGGGGTTATAAACCATTTTAAGGGGGCTGTTATCCTTCACAATACCCATAACCCTTACACCTTTTCCAGGATACTGGTGGATGGCTTCCTGAAGAATCGAACCAAAACTTGCCTGTCCCTGTCTTTCCTGGAAAACCACCATCTGCCGGCGATAAGCTTCCCCACTCTGAGTCCTGGTGGTATTTACATTGGCCAGATTATTGGAGATCACGTCCATCCGCAACCTTTGAGCTGTTAAACCCGAAGCGCTGGTATTAATGGCTTGAAATAAACTCATTTATTACCTTCTCCCTTCCGAGATAACATTACGCAGACTGCTAAAATCACCGGCTATCTGTTGCGCCAGGGCGTTATACATAATCGAGTTTTTAGCCAGATTAGCTGACTCTTCGTCAATATCAACGTTATTTCCGTCATTACGCAAAGAAGTATTACGCTGGACATGGGTTTGAGGCATTATCAACCCCAGTGATCTTGGTCCAATGGGAAGATGTTTTTCATCGGTCATCACTCCCCGTAATTTAGGCCCTTTCCCAGCGGCCAAAGCCGCCTTAAGTTCCTCTTCAAAAGTAACAAAAGAACGTTTGAATCCCGGGGTATCCACATTACTTAGGTTATTGGCAATGACGTTTTGCCGCAGCGCTGCCGCATCTAACCCCTTTTCAGCCACCTGGATAAACAACGTATTGGTGAGTTTGTTAATCATTTTTTCTTCCTCCTAAACAAAAGAAATACCAAACCAAGGGGTTACCCAAAGTTTGGCATCCAACCATAACTCCCTGAGCAACCCGGCTACCATTACCAGTACTGGCTGGTTTTAGGTCCTAAGCTTTGCGTCTTTATCTTTCGATAAATTTGCCTTTCTGAAAACTAGACAATCTTCTTGTTTTATGTAAAACTTTAATCCCGATTTTAGCAAATTAACCCGTATAAATGCTTTATAGCTCATTAAATCACCGCAATTCTTTCTTTATTGCCATATTTTTTCATTACGCTATATTAAATTCGATGTTTTTTTACAAAATCCTCTTTTTAAAAGGTCAATTTGTTAAATTTTTTCAGTGGCAAAAAGCCGCATAAATATTGATAAATTTAAGGTTTCAGAATCTTCTCGACCAATCCGTGAATCGACAGATTTTCACATAAAAAGGAAAAGCATAGCAATTTGCTACGCTCCTTTAAGCAGTCCTTATATGTGTGATTCATGTTCGAATTGGCAGTTCAGCTAACTAATTTTTTCTTCGCAATTCATCCAATAAACGATCGTTGAGAATTCTGATATAAGTCCCTTTCATGCCCAAAGACTTAGACTCAATCACACCCGCACTTTCAAACTTTCTTAGGGCATTAACGATAACTGAGCGGGTAATCCCGACTCGGTCGGCAATCTTGCTGGCTACTAATAGACCTTCATCACCCTCAAGTTCTTCGAAAATATGCTCCACGGCTTCCAGTTCAGAGTAAGAAAGGGTGCCTAAGGCTATTTGCACTGCTGCCTTTTTACGAGCTTCTTCCTCCATCCGTTCAGCTTTAGAACGAAGAATTTCCATACCAACGACGGTAGCCCCATACTCTGCTAAGATTAAATCTTCATCGTTAAACTGCTGGTCAAACTTAGCAAGAACTAAAGTTCCCAAACGTTCACCCGCTCCAAGCACAGGTACCACAGTAGTTATCTTATTGCTAAAAACACAACTTTCTTCGCCATGAAACACACAGGTATTATGAACCCCGTGAAAATTGGGTTTGGTCTCAATAATTTTTAATAAATTTTCATTATAGGAATCAGGGAATCGTTCCGTTCTTTCCACAATATCAATCATTGTGTCACAACGGAATTTGGCCATAAAGGCATGACCTAATACTTTTCCCCGACGCCCAACGATATAAATGTTGGCTTCAATAGCTTGGCATAACTGGGCCGCCATTTCTTCAAAATCTACCGGATGTCCGGCAGATCTTTGTAATAATTTATTTATACTTCTGGTTTTTTCAAGCATGGTTTTTGACAAAGCCATTTACCTCCATTAAGACCTAAAGAATGTACCTACTAAGATCTTGATCGCGAACCACGTCGTTCAGCTTGTTCCTTACATACTCTTGGTCAATTTTTACTTCTTTCACATCTATCTCGGAGGCATTAAAGGATAAATCCTCCAGTAACTTCTCCAAAATGGTATGGAGCCTCCTTGCTCCTATATTTTCCGTTTGCTCATTAACAGTATACGCAATTTTTGCAATTTCAGCAAGGGCATCCTTAGTAAACTCCACTTGTAGTCCTTCGGTTTCCAGCAAGGCGCAATACTGTTTGATTAAAGCATTTTGGGGTTCAATAAGAATATGCCGAAAATCTTCTTCGGTAAGGTTTTCCAATTCTACCCTAATTGGAAAACGTCCCTGAAGTTCAGGAATTAAATCCGAGGGCTTGGCAATATGAAAGGCCCCGGCAGCGATAAAAAGAATATAATCTGTTTTAACCGCTCCATACTTGGTCATAATGGTGCAACCTTCCACGATGGGAAGAATATCCCTTTGCACCCCGCCCCTAGATACATCAGGACTTCCACCCGATTCTTTAGTGGCAATTTTGTCAATTTCATCCAGGAAAATAATACCTGCTTCTTCAGCCCTTTCTATGGCTATGCTTACAGCTTCATCCATATCAATTAATTTTTGGGCTTCTTCATTGAGGAGAATTTTTTTAGCCTCGGCTACTGTCACTTTACGCCTTCGCCTTTTTTTGGGAAAAATACCTCCAAGCATATCCTGAATATTTATCCCCATTTCATCGGCGGAACCGGAAAAAACTTCGATCATGGGCGGAGTATTATCTTCCACCTCAATTTCAATGTAAAAACCTTCCAATTCTCCTTTGGCCAGTTTATCTTTTAGTTTTTCTCTTTCCTCTTGAATTTTTTTTATATTTTCCTGATCCTCATCTTCGTTGTCCTCAGAACTTGACTGGCTGCCACCAAATAACAATTCCAAAGGGTTACGCATGGTAGTTTCTTTAGTGGATAGGGGAGCCATAATTTCAATAATTCTTTCCTGGGCCAGCGCCCTGGCTTTTTCTTCAACATCCTTCATTTTTTCCTGTTTAACCATTCTAATGGAGGTTTCCACCAGTTCCCGAATCATGGATTCTACATCTCGCCCGACATAGCCTACTTCGGTAAATTTTGTGGCCTCTACCTTCACAAAGGGCGCCGAGACCAACTTGGCAATCCGGCGGGCGATTTCCGTTTTACCTACCCCGGTAGCTCCGATCATAATAATGTTTTTGGGAACTATATCATCCCGCATCTCGGGGGGGAGTTTTTTTCGCCGCTGACGGTTTCTAAGGGCGATGGCCACCGCTTTTTTGGCATTACCCTGGCCCACGATATGTTTATCCAATTCTTCTACAATTTGGCGTGGAGTTAAATCTTTCATATCCATCCTCCTACAGCTCTTCTACGGTAATCTCATTGTTAGTATATACACAAATAGAGGCTGCAATGTTTAAAGCTTCCATCGCAATTTCTCTGGGACTTAGCTTAGTGTGTTTCTTCAAGGCCCGGGCCGCCGCCAAGGCATAACTGCCCCCGGATCCGATAGCAGTCACCCCTTCTTCGGGTTCAATAACTTCTCCGTTCCCGGAAAGAATCAGCATATACTCGGCATCAGCCACGATAAGCAAGGCCTCCAACTGGCGCAGAAACTTATCCTTCCTCCATTCCTTGGCCAATTCAACTGCAGCCCTCTGAAGGTTACCCCGGTGCTCCTCCAACTTGGCTTCAAACTTCTCAAAAAGGGTAAAAGCATCAGCCACAGACCCGGCAAAACCAGCCACCACCCGGTCATTATATAATCTACGAACCTTACGGGCATTGTGTTTCATAATGGTACTGTTACCGAAAGTAACCTGCCCATCACCGGCCACCGCCACATTCCGCCCTTTCTTCACCGCCACAATAGTTGTTGCATGCATCATGGGTATTCCTCCCTAGCCAGCTATCAGCTGTCAGCTGTCAGCTTTAAGTTAGTTTTAAAAGCTTATTAAACAAGCTTACAAACTATGAACTACGAACTACGAACCCAACCCTAACCCCTGACCCCTAATCTTAAGCTAACCGCTGACAGCTGATAGCTGCTTATAAGAATCTCCCCAAGCTACGCTCTAGGGTGGGAATTTTGGTAAACGTTTTTGAGGCGTTCCCGGGTTACGTGGGTATAAATCTGGGTTGTGGACATTTTCACATGTCCGAGTAACTCCTGTACACTACGTAAATCAGCCCCAGCATCCAATAGGTGGGTGGCAAAGGTATGGCGCAAGGTGTGGGGACTGATGTGCTGATTGATACTGGCTTTATGTACGTATTTATCCACCAAATAACGGATACCTCGGGCGGTAAGCCGTTTCCCCTCTCTGTTGATAAACAACGGGGCATTGAAGCCGGCTGGCTCTTTTCCGGCCAATAAAGGCCTCCCCTTATCCAGGTAGCGCTGAATGGCCTCAAGAGCATAGGAACCGATAGGTACCACCCGTTCCTTATGACCTTTGCCCAATACCCGTAAGTAGCCAACTCCCAGATCAACTTGGCCTAAATCCAGGTTAACCAGTTCGCTGATGCGGATTCCCGAAGCGTAAAAGGTTTCCAACATGGCCCGGTCTCTTAACCCAAGGGAAGTAGTAACGTCAGGAGCATTCAAGAGGGCCAACATGTCATCTTGATATAAAAAACGGGGCAGTTTTTTCTCCAGTTTAGGAGTGGCCACGCTCCGCAAAGGACTTTCTTCGATAATGCCCTCCCGGCAAAGGTACTTGAAAAAGGAACGGAAGGCCGCCAATTTTCTGGCTATAGAAGTCCTAGCCAAGCCCTTTTCCTGCATAGCGGCCAGGTAGCGCCTGACCAGAAGATGGTTAATCATCCGGGGATCCACTTGCTTATCTTCAACAGCAAGCTCTTCTGTTAGGAAATCCACCAGTTGAAAGAGATCCCGCTGGTAACTTTCCAGGGTTCTGGGGGAAGCATTTTTCTCCACCTGCAGGTAGACCTGGAAGTCATCTAGGTACTGATACATCTCTTTTCACCCCCGCCAATGATAACCATTTTTGTTAAGCATACCATGATATTGGCTTAGAAGCAAGAACTTGAGGGTCGGCTGTCAGCTGTCAGCTTTTTTGCCGGGCTTCGAAGCCTAGGAGAAAACATTTTTTACTTATATAACGGCATTACTATGCTTCAAATCTAGGCTAAATGCTGATAGCTGATAGCTGACAGCTGACAGCTAAAAAAAGCTGACAGCTAGACCCGATATGCCTGCTTATAAGCTTCAAGCGCTGTCAGTGCCCTTTGTGCTATGGTGCGGTTTTTGAGTTTTTTATCTCTTATCTTGGGCCCCTCCAAGGTTGGCAGGAGGCCGAAGTTGATGTTCATGGGTTGAAAGTGCTTGGTCTCGGCTGTGGTGATATAGTTGCATAAGGCGCCGATAGCGGTCTCGCCGGGGAAAACTATCGGCTCTTGGCCTGAGATTAGGCGGGCGGCGTTGATACCGGCCAGCAGGCCGCCGGAGGCTGATTCCAGGTAGCCTTCCACTCCCGTCATCTGACCGGCGAAAAAAATGTCCTTTCGCTTTTTTAACTGCATGGTAGGGTCTAATAACGCAGGGGAATTAATAAAGGTATTGCGGTGCATTACCCCGTAACGAACAAACTCAGCTTGCTCTAAACCAGGAATCAGGCTGAAGACCCGTTTTTGTTCCGGCCACTTGAGGTGGGTCTGAAACCCTACCAGATTATATAAAGTTCCTTCAATATTCTCCTGGCGTAGTTGTACCACTCCATAAGGGCGTTGACCGGTACGAGGATCGGTTAGACCTACAGGTTTTAACGGCCCGAAGACCAGGGTCTGGGGGCCGCGAACGGCCATCACTTCAACAGGCATGCACCCTTCAAAGAATACTTCCTTCTCAAAACTTTTTAAGGGGGTGGTTTCAGCATTTATTAATTCGGTATAGAACCTGTTATATTCTTCTTCAGTCATAGGGCAGTTGAGGTAAGCCTCTTCACCTTTACCGTAACGGGAGGCCCGGAAGACTTTGTCATGATCCAGGGAGTCATGGGTTACAATGGGAGCGGCCGCATCATAGAAATATAGGTACTCCTCCCCGGTCAGACGGCCGATATGAACCGCCAGTTCCTCCGAAGTTAAAGGACCGGAGGAAATGATGGTAACCCCTTCGCCCGGAATGGTTTTAACTTCTTCACGAATTACCGTAACATTAGGATGGTCGCTGACCATCCGGGTAACTGCTTGGGCAAAGCGGTGCCTGTCAACGGCTAGGGCCCCCCCTGCAGGAACCTGGTGCTCATCAGCACAGTGCATGATTACTGATTCCAGGCGGCGCATTTCCTCTTTCAGCAAGCCCACGGCGTTCTCCAACCCCGCAGCACGCAGAGAATTGCTACAGACCAGTTCGGCAAAAAGATCGGTATGGTGAGCGGGGGTAGACTGCACCGGTCTCATTTCATATAGTTTGACCCTGACCCCTCTCCGGGCCGCCTGCCAGGCCGCCTCCGACCCGGCCAACCCGGCCCCGATAATGGTTATTTCTGCTGTCAATGGTTTGCCTCCTGTTAGCTCGTAGCTTATAGCTTGTAGCTGATAGTCTTTAGCTGACGACTGACGACTAGCTTTCAGTTTCCACTTCCCGATAGTTACATCCCTTGGTGGAACATTTATAAATATTACCTTTACTTTTGGTAACTTTTTTGACCAGCATCTCGCCGCAGTCGGGGCACTTCTTCTCGGTGGGGGCATCCCAGACCACGAATTCACATTCAGGATAATTGCTGCAGCCGTAGAATTTGCGGCCCTTCTTACTCCGTCGGGAGACAATCTCCCCTTCGCATTTGGGGCATTTAACTCCGGTGGCTTCCAGCAAGGGTTTGGTATACTGACATTCAGGGAAACCCGGACAAGCCAGGAACTTGCCGAAGCGGCCCAGCTTAATAACCAGGTTGCGGTCACAATTAGGACAATGCTCCTCCGTTACCTCATCGGCAATTTCTACTTTACCGATGACTTCTTCGGCTTCTTCCAATGTTTCCTGGAAAGGGCCGTAGAATTCCTCGATGACTTTAACCCAATCCACTTCGCCTTCTGCAATCAAGTCCAATTTATTTTCCATACCAGCGGTAAAATCAACATCAATAATATCCTGGAAGTGGGTCTTCAGCAAATCCACTACCAGATAACCCAACTCAGTGGGGAAAAATTGTTTTTCTTCCTTAACGATATAACCCCGTTTTTGTACGGTTTCCACTGTGGGAGCATAGGTACTGGGCCGACCGATGCCCAACTCTTCCAGAGTCTTAATCAAGGATGCGTCGGTATACCGGGGCGGCGGCTGGGTAAAGTGCTGTTTGGGCTGCAGTTCACTCTGGAGTTCCAGTTTATCCCCCTGAGCCAACTCAGGCAAGAGTTTTTGATCATCAGGGGTGTCTTCATCGGTTCCTTCGATATATAACTTCATGAAGCCGGGGAATTTCACCACCGATCCGGTGGCCCTGAAAATCAACCCCTTAGTTTCAATATCCACACTGGTGGTATCCACCACGGCAGTATTCATCTGACAAGCCACGAAACGTTCCCAAATGAGTTTATACAACTTAAACTGATCCCGACTGAGCTGAGATTTGACGGTCTCCGGTTCCCTTAATGCCGAAGTGGGCCTGATAGCCTCATGAGCATCCTGAGCCTTGCTCTTGGTAGGAAAAACTCTGGGCTCTTCAGGAAGGTATTCGGCCCCGAATTTATCCTGAATCAGACCCCGGACTTCCTGAACAGCAAGATCGGAAATCCTGGTAGAATCGGTACGGATATAGGTAACCAGACCCACAGTACCCTCTTTACCCAAATCCAAACCTTCATAAAGCTGTTGGGCCACCTGCATGGTTTTCCGGGCCGGGAAATTCAGCTTGCGGTAAGCCTCCTGCTGCAGGGTACTGGTGATAAAAGGGGGCGCCGGGTTGCGCTTCTTTTCCCTCTTCTTGACCTGGGTAACGGTATAGGCCGCTCCTGTCAGGCGGTTCAAAATAGCGTCCATGGCCTCCCGGTTGGAGATGGTGATTTTCTCTTCTCCGTCCCGGAGGAGCTTAGCTTCAAAAGGTTTGCCTCCGGCCTTGGCCAGAACCCCTGTCAAGGTCCAATATTCCTCAGGAACAAACTCCTGAATCTCATCCTCTCGGTCACAAATAAGCCGTACCGCCACCGATTGGACCCGCCCGGCGCTTAAGCCTTTGCGGATTTTACGCCAGAGGAGGGGACTTAGTTTATAGCCCACCAACCTGTCCAAGACCCGCCTGGCCTGCTGGGCTTCTACCCGGTGGTCATCAATGGTCCGGGGATGTTTCACAGCATCCTCAATGGCGTGTTTGGTGATTTCGTTAAACTCGATGCGGCACGGTTCTTTTTCATCTATTTTGAGCAAATGCTGTAAATGCCAGGCAATAGCCTCCCCCTCCCGGTCAGGGTCAGGGGCCAGCAGGATTTTGTCAGCCTTTTTACTGGCTGCCCGCAGTTCTTTTAGGATGTCACCTTTCCCCCGAATGGTGATGTATTTGGGGGCAAAATCATGCTCCACATCCACCCCAAACTGGCTTTTGGGCAAATCCCGTACATGACCCATGGAGGCCTTAACGGTATACTTCTTACCCAGAAACTTACCAATGGTTTTGGCTTTGGCCGGGGACTCAACAATAACCAATACTTTAGACACTGTTCAACACCTCATTATCCCTTGCAGTGTTTGTTAACCTATTATTAACAATATAGCTTCCTTTAAACATTATATTCTCTCAGGTTGTTGAAAATTTTCGCCTGCGGTTCCTTTTATCCCTGGGCCTGATAAATTTGGCCGGGTAATTGTTGTACCAAACCTTTCAGTTCAAGGTACATGAGGACTGTTAAAACCTGCTGGGTCGGCAGCTGCAGCCTCTGAGCCAGCTCATCTACCTGGAGGGGAAATTCATGTAAAAGGTTTAAGACCATTTTTTCTTCAGGGGATACTGGGCTGCCCGCTGTTTCAACCCGCCTGGTCATCCTTTCCGGGAAAAGGGTATCATAGGCCAGTTCCTCCAGGATATCCTCTATTCCCCCTACCAGTTTGGCCCCCTGTTTGATTAGGTTATGGGGTCCTTGGCTGGTGGAACTGGTAATGGGCCCCGGAACGGCGAAAACATCGCGACCCTGTTCCAGAGCGAAATCTACAGTAATCAGGGCGCCGCTACGTTTTTCAGCTTCCACCACTACAGTCCCCAGAGTTAAGCCGCTAATGATGCGGTTACGGGCGGGGAACATCCAATCCTGGGGTCCCATCCCTAAGGGGATCTCACTGACCACGGCCCCGGTGGCTATAATCTCCTCCATCAGGCTCTTGTTTTCCCTAGGATAGACCACATCCACACCACAGCCCAGCACAGCCACCGTGCCCCCGGCAGCAAGGGCTCCCTTATGGGCCGCCGTATCAATACCCCTGGCCATGCCGCTGACCACCCAGATTCCGGCTTCAGTCAGTTCACGACCAAGCTGCCGGGCCACCCCCAGACCGTAAGGACTGGCTTTGCGGGTGCCAACCACAGCTACAGCCATGGCCTTCAACCTGCTCAAATCCCCCCTGACATAGAGGAGGGTTGGCGCTCCGGGGATGTGGGCCAGGTTGGCGGGGTAATCCGCCTCCCCATGGCAAATCACATACGCTCCTGCCTTAGCCAGTTTCTCCCCTTCCTGGTCCAGGGAGACTTTACGGCGCGAAGACAGGAATTCCTCTAGTTCCACCGGTTTCCAGGCCACCTTTTCCCGAACCAGGTTGTCGGGGGCTTCCCAGGCGGCCCTGGCGGTACCGAAGACATCCACCAATTGTTTCATTTTTCGGGAACTACAAACCTTATGTAAACCAATAGAAAATAGTTTTTCTTTCATTTTTACCCACCCCATGAGAAATTTAACATGACACCACATATTCTGTCTATTGGTCATATTTTCCTGCTGGGGAAGGTAAAATATTTTTCCTGTTTTATTTATAGTAAATCGATAATCGGCTGTAAGGACTGGCGTTTTTGTAACAATCCCCGGAAAATATCCCCTTTGACAGCCAGCCGTTGCCAAATGGTGTGAATATTAAACTGCCGGGGGTCTTCTAAACCCTGCTCCAGTTCCCACCACTCCAGGGGAGTAGAAACGGGAGCTCCGGGGTGAGGTCGTAGGCTGTAAACCCAGGCCATGCTGCGGTTATACCCGTTTTGCAGGTAGTCTATATAAACTCGTCCGGTGCGGTTTTCCACCTTCCGTTCCACCGTAGCCTTTTGGGGATAATGACGGGCAATCAGGTGGGCAATATACCCCATAGCGTTTTTCACTTCTTCATAAGTATGCTTGGTTTCCAGGGGCAGGTACAGGTGAATTCCAGTAGCGCCGGAGGTTTTGGGAAAAGCCGTCAACCCGAATTCATCCAATACACCTTTGACCACCAGGGCCATCTCCACCGTGTCCCGGAAAGTGGCCGGTTCCATGGGATCCAGATCCACCACTGCAATATCCGGATAGTTAAGGGCCTCGGTGCGGGAAAGCATCCCGTGAACTTCAATACACCCCTGACTGGCCATCCAAGCCAAAGTTGGGGCCTCGGCGGCGGTCACGAAATTGATTACCCTTCTGCCGCTGGAAGGCACGGGAAAGGTTTCCACCCATTCAGGGGCATAATCGGGACACTCCTTCTGATAAAAGAAATCTCCTTCCATCCCGTCAGGATATCTCACCATGGTCAAGGGGCGATTACGAATATATGGCAATATTACAGGTGCAATATCCACATAATATTTGATAAGATCTGCTTTTGTCAACCCTTCAGGCCAAAACTTCTTATCAAGATTGCCGATAATTAGTTCTTTACCACCAATAGTAACCGTTTTTTTCATTGTTAATCCACCTCCGGCCCCCGGCATTCCCGGGGCTCTTTATCAGGGCGAAATCCCTTAAAACTGGCATGGCGTAAGTTACAGTCCATGGTACGTTCCAAAAACTGTACGGTACAAACCAACCGCGGTTCAACCCACCGGGGCCGAACCAACCCGACTATCCTGTGACTGAAAGGTGAGTCCGGGATGCGGATGGTTTCCAGTAAGGCAAGCAGCTCCTGAATAAATTCTTCGCTAAACCCCGTGCCTACCTGGCCTTGATAAACCAGTTTATCACCCTGGTAAGCCCCTAGGATCAGGGACCCAAATTGCTGGCGGTGCCCCGCCCCCGGAACATAACCGCAAACCACAAAATCTTCTTCCCGCAGGGTTTTAATTTTCCGCCAGTAGGGTGTTCTTTTCCCCGGCAGGTAAGGGCTGTCCCACTTTTTAGCCATAACCCCTTCCAGTTGTTGTTCCAGGCAGGCCCGGTAAAACTCCTGGCCATCCTCATGAATGTACTGGGAGATAATTAGCTGGGGATGACAACCTGCCACTTCCGCCAAAAGTTCTTTACGCTTAGCCAGGGGCTGTTGGGTAATCCAGCGGCCTTCATGGGCCAGGAGGTCAAAAGCCACGAAAACCACCGGTTCATGGGTCGCCATCCATTTGACCCTTTTGGGATCCCGCAGCCGATCCCGGCGCTGCATGTGCTGAAAAGAAGGGCGGCCCTGATAAAAGGTGACCAGTTCCCCGTCCAGAACCAGCGGCCCCCCTTTAATGGCTCGGTAGAGGTCGGCCAGTTCAGGATACCTTTCTGTCATTTCGTAGCCGTTGCGGCTGTATAGCCTGGATCTGTTATTGAGGTAAGCCAAGCAGCGATAACCGTCCCATTTGACCTCGAAGATAAATCCAGGATGGTCAAAGGGTTCACAAGTTATGGACAACATGGGTTTGATTATTTCCAGGTTCACAGGCTACCCTACCTTTCGGGTTTGAGGATTTTAGGAGGTTTTCCTTTTTCTCCTTGGCCACCTGGATACTAGCTTTTAAGGCTTCCATCAGGTCTACCACCTTGGTAGCGGCAGGAGCTTCGGGGACAGCAATTTCCTCCCCGGTTATCTTGGCCTGGATCAGTTCACTTAAAGCCTCCCGGTACTCGTTGGTGTACTTTTCCGGCTCAAAGTCCGCTTCCAGGCTGCCGATGAGGTTGACCGCCATCTTGATTTCATTCTCATGAAGGTTGACGTTGTAATCCAATTCAGCCAGGTATTTGGTTGACCTAACTTCGTCGGGGTAATACATGGTCTCCATTACCAGGCAGTTGTCATAGGCCCGTAGAGCGCACAAGGATTCCTTGGAGCGGATGACTACCTTGGCAATGGCCACCCGCTTACTGTCCTCCATGGCTTTCTTCAACAGGGCGTAAGCCTTTTGCCCACCGTCATTGGGTACCAGGTAGTAGGATTTGTCATAGTATATAGGGTCAATTTCCTCCAGGTTGACAAAGTCAATAATCTCCACCGCCTTGGTGGCAGCCACCGGAATATTTTCGAAATCCTCGTCCTTCATGATGACATAACGGCCCTTTTCATACTCGTAACCCCGGACGATTTCTTCCATGCCGATATCGGTATCACAAGCAGGGCAGTAACGTTCATATTTGACGGGGGTTTTGCACTTTTCATGGAGGTAGTTGAACTTAATGTCCTTGTTTTCGGTGGCAGAATACATTTTAACGGGAACGTTGACCAACCCGAAACTGATGGCGCCTTTCCACATTGTTCTCATGCTTATACTGTCATCCTTTCTGGTCAGGGGTTAGGTGTTAGGTGTTAGGGAAAGATTTAGTTAATTTATAGTTAGTATCACCAGCGGCGATAAGAATAATGAATGGTTTAATAGTTACTTTGAAGTCGGTGCAATATATGGTAAAATAATATAGATAATGGCGTCTTTACAGTTACCGTGGCACGAATCGAGAAAGAAAAAATTTAACGGGCTTCCCCCCTAACCCCTAACCAAGGAGGAATACACCCATGCAAAAAGGAAAAGCAAGTACCGACCAAGCCATTGCCCTGGCAATAAAAAAGGCTGGAGAACTGGGCATTAAACACATCGTTGTAGCTTCCAATAGCGGCTGGACTGCGGAAAAACTTCTCAACCAAGGATTCGAAATTGTCTGTGTTACCCATCACGTGGGTTTTAATGGCCCCGGGATAGACGAAATGCCCTCGGAAATGCGTCGCAAACTACAGGAGCAGGGGGTTAAAGTACTTACCACCACCCATCTCTTTGCCGGATTGGACCGGGCGGTACGTAACAAGTTCGGCGGGGTTTATCCGGCAGAGATTATGGCCCAGACCCTGAGGATGTTTGGCCAGGGGGTCAAGGTAGGGGTAGAGATTGCTGGAATGGCCCTGGATGCCGGACTAATTCCTTACGGCGAAGATGTAGTGGCCATTGGCGGCACCGGTGAAGGGGCAGATACCGCCATAGTAGTGCGCCCCGCTCATTCCAATAAGTTTTTTGATACAGTAATCAAGGAAATTATCTGCATGCCAAGAGAGAAGTAATAGGGCCCGTCCCAAAGTTCATTTTTGAACTCTTGGGACGGCTTTATTTTTTTGTATGTGAAGGTGCAAACCACGGATAAAAGCTATTTCCCAAGCCTTAAGACGTACCGAGAGCAACCAACCAACAAACAGGTAACTAAACTCCCCCTCTTGACAGAACTTTTGTTCGATTATATAATTAATCTTACCTCGAACATCCGTTCCTAAAAGGGGGTGAGTTTTTGTCCAGGACCATTTTGTTAATCGATATGAACTCTTTTTTTGCCTCTGTCCATCAGGCCCTGGATCCTTCCTTAAAGGGTAAACCGGTCATCGTCTGCGGCGACCCGGAAAAGCGCCATGGCATCGTACTGGCTGCCAGTTATGAGGCCAAGAAACACGGAGTCAAAACCGGCATGGGCAACTGGGAAGCCCGTAAAGTTTTGCCCCGGGCCGTCTACATTCGCCCCAGTTACCCCGATTATTTTGCCTTCTCCAACCGCATCATCAACATCCTCAAGAATTTCTCTCCCCTGGTGGAACCCTTCAGCATCGACGAGGCCTTCGTGGATGCCACCGGCTGCGAAGAATTATTCGGCTCCGGGGAGTCCATGGCCCGTACTATTAAGGCTGAAATCAAAACCAAGGCCGACATCCTCTGTTCAGTAGGAGTCGGCCCCAATAAACTGCTGGCCAAAATGGCCGCCGATATGCAGAAACCCGATGGTTTGACGGTACTGACCATGACAGATGTGCCTGCCCGGTTATGGCCTTTGCCCCTGGAAAAACTCTTCGGTATCGGCTCCCGAACCCGGATTAAACTCAACCGGCTCAATCTTTGGACCATCGGTGATCTGGCCCGGTGTGACGTCAATATCCTGAAAGGTCGTTTTGGAGTAATCGGCCAGGTGCTTCATTTGTCTGCCAACGGTGTCGACTACTCCCCCGTAGACCCTAATTCCTTGGATGAGGTTAAAGGCATCGGCCACCAACTGACCCTGCCCAGAGATTACCGGGGTTACGACCAGATTAAGGTGGCCCTGCTGGATCTTTGTGAGCTGGTAAGCCGCAGGGCCAGACTGGGAGGATACGCAGGTAAAACAATCTCACTAAGCCTTACAGATCCCAACCGTAATGGGCTTTCCCGTTCCCGCACCATGGATTTCCATACTGATTTGACGGAAGACATTTTTCATACAGCGTTACAACTCCTCCACCTTCATTGGCCCCCCGAACTTCCTGTACGCTTGGTGGGAGTAAGTATTACCAACCTGATTAAAAAATCCGGTGAACAACTGGATCTGATGGGTGAAAAAGAAAAACTCCGCCGGTTAACCAAGGCCTGTGACCTGATTAAAAACCGCTACGGAGAATCCAGTCTGCTCCGGGCCTCTACTTTGACCAAGGAGGGTATCATCAATGTACGACAACAAATTATGGGAGGGGCACCGACTCCTCTACCCCCAACAACGGGATAATTGGCTCCAGGACAGAAAACCCAAGGTTTCCCCTCCCAACTTGACCGAGGAACAAATAGAGCGTTTGGAACAAAGAATAGCCTATGCACAAAAATTTCAAGTACCCCTATTAATTCGTTATGTGGATGAAGAAAATCAATTGGCAGAAGTCATCGCCTTTCGTCTCCAGACTAAACCCGGCCTCATCATCTGCCTCCATGACGCGGGGAAACCCCAACCCATTAGCTTTATGCGTATTACCGATATCCAGCTGCTTTGACTTTAAAGCCCTACCCTACGATCGACTTCACCGTCTTAGTAAAGGTGCTTAACCCACTGGTATGGTTTCTGACCAAAGGAATGGCAGCTCCTTTAGCTTCTTTGACAATGTTTTTGGCAATCTTGTGGGAAACCATGTTGGTACACATGATGATGCAGTCTACCCCTTGGATTTTGTCTATGTATTTAGGGCAAACCTTAGGAATAATCTTCAACTCACATTTATGCTCTTCAGCAACACGACGGTATTCTTTTTCTAAGCGATCCATGCCTCCAACCAGCGCTAAAGTCACGAAAAACACCTCCAAGTAGTTGATAATGATTTTCATTTACATTATAAACAGATAACCTCTCCCCTGTCAACCCCTGTTTCAATTTTTTTCAAAAAGTTCACAGAGAATTAACATTTAGAAATAAAAAAAGCGCCTAATCGGCGCGCTTAGTTTTCATCCATTATATCAAAAAGGTGATATGACGAAAGCCCGGGCAGATGAGAAGAGCAGAACTCATTCCATCACCAGGGCTGCATTATGTATTAGCCTTGGAGGGCGATCCGGCATGGAAAAAGGCCTTGCCAAATCACAAGTGAAATAATTCATGCGTTTCCGTCTCATTTCTATTGTCTCGAAGATGGCTTTGTGCTATAATAGATTAAATCCAATTGAAATGAGGAAAAGATATGCTGAGCATTAAAGATAAGATTGCCGAAATAGAGGCTAAGAGCCTTGCGTTTGAAAACTCCATTGACCCTTTGCAAAGAAAACAAACGGGTAGTTATTACACATCACTGGAACTAACCATCGCTATGATGGAAGAGCTTGTCGTGAAATTGCCTACCCAAAAACGCGAGCGTTTATACACGTTAAGATTTCTTGAACCCTGCGTCGGCACAGGAAATTTCATTTTTGCTTATTTGCTTGTCGCTCAGTCGCTGAACTTTACTAAAGAACAGTATCATGAATTGATTGAAAACATCTATGTTTGCGACATTAATATCGCTGCACTTTCTCACTACAAGAATATGTTGCGCTTTATTGCCGATGCCTGCTTTGGAATTTCATTAACCGATGAATACTTTGAAAAGCACATAGGTGGTGGTGTACTATTTGATGTTAACAGCAGCACTCCGCACTACATCGCGCTAGATGAAGTATTCGGAAACGGTTTTGAACATAGTTTTGACATTATTGCAACAAACCCACCGTATAAAAATCTCAAAGCGGAGCGTTCGCATTATCCTTCTGAACAAGAGCATGAAGAGGACAAAAAGCGATATGCGAGCATCACAGATGTTGCTTCCGGCTACTTGCGACATTCTATAAGTGGCGTTGTAAATCTGTACAAACTCTTTGTTGAAGAGATTGTAGAGCGGTATGCCGCACCCGACGCTGAAATCGCTTTACTTATTCCATCATCTATCCTTACTGACAAGACTTGCGAAAAGTTACGTTCTCGCATTTTAGACACATCTGCTTTTCTATCGATAAAAGCAATAGCGGAGAACAACCGATTTGTTGATGCACAGCAGGCGTTATGTGCAATCCTTCTTCGCAAGGGAGTGAAAGGCGGTAAAATAGATGTCAGTACAAATTACGGTGGTATAAATGAAGAAACAGTGATTGTTTCTACTGATGACGTGCTTGCTCGTAACAACGGCAATATGCTCTTGACACTTAAAGCTGATGAATATGATATTTTACATAAAATGAATTTATATCCCAAGATTAAGGACTTGGATTTTATTGTAAATATGCGCGGCGAACTTGATTTGACCGTAAATAAAACCGCGATTACAACTACGATCACGCCATATCCATTGCTGCGCGGGAGAAATATTGGTTTTTATGAACTTTTAGGCGTACCAAGTGGCGAGTATGTTATGGCAGATTTCGTTGAATCAAGTGCAAAGAAGCAATTCGTTGCTGGTGAGCGTATCATTTGCCAGCAGATATCAAATATGGCGAAAGAGCGGCGCTTGACTTTTACACCAATCCCTGAAAATTATGTTCTTGGTAACTCATGCAATTTCATAACAGTCAGCGATAATGAGTTTGGAATTGATATGTGGTTTCTCCTCGGTATTTTAAATTCAAGCCTTATGAATTGGTATTTTAAATTACAAAGCAGTAATAACCATATTAACAATTATGAAATTGACAGCTTTCCTATTCCTATCGCATACCCTCACAAGGCAAAGCTGGCGGGATATGTAATGGCATACATCAGAGATAACAGCCAACAATCTCTGATAGATGAAATTGACGCCCTCGTCAGAGAAATATATCTTTCTGAATGTACCGAACCTATTACACCATTTGAAAGGCTTGTGCAGGGCAAAATTGAGGAGAAACACAAAAAGCTATCGCACAATTGTATCCTTAACCACACTACATTCAAGTTGAGCGATTTGGACTTGGAAATGGTACGTGCCGTTCCACAAGGCGGCAGTTGGAAGGATATACCTCAAGAAACTGTGCAAAAGTCAAAACGCTTGATACGAATCAATCAGACTGGAGGCAGAACTACCTTATATGGCAGAATCGACTACACTAAGCCAAGCTATACAATCACTACATATTTCAATCGCCCTGGGAACGGGACATATGTTCACCCCATACACGATAGGGTGATTTCCGTCAGGGAAGCAGCACGCCTGCAAAGCTTCCCTGACAGTTACTATTTTTGCGGAAATAAAACCCAGTTGCTGAATCAGGTGGGTAATGCTGTGCCACCTATTTTAGCGTATCAAATTGCTAAGAAGATTATGGAAGCTGCAAAAAGCCGTACATCCCTCGACCTCTTCTGCGGAGCGGGCGGTATGACGTATGGATTTAAGCTAGCTGGAATCAAGTCCATGTTGGGGAATGACATTGAAGAATCAGCCTGCGTAACTCTCAAAGTGAACAACCCAGAAATAGATGTGCTTTGCGGTGATGTTACTGATTCCGCCACGAAAGACTTAATTGTCAATAAAGCAAAAGGTGTGGATATCGTTTGTGGTGGGCCACCTTGCCAAGGGTTTTCAATGGCAGGTTATAGACTTACAGATGACCCACGAAATCAACTGTTTCACGACTTTATTGAAATTGTGGCCCGGGTTACTCCCAAAGTTGTGGTTTTTGAAAACGTGGAAGGAATGCTCACTTTCCAAGGCGGTGCAACATATCGCTGTATACATGAAATGTTTGGGGAAATCGGATACAATACTAAGGGGCGCGTTCTACTTACAAGCCTTTACGGCGTCCCACAACGGCGCAAAAGGGTTATTGTTATTTGCACAAGAAAAGACCTGTCCATTTCTCCTTCGGAACTATATCCTCAGGAAATCACTGCTGATGTGAAGTTTCAGATCACGGCACATGACGCAATCTACGACTTGCAGAATATCTCGTGTTCCGAGGAAGCAATATATCACAGTAGGCCGATGTCTTTATTCGCCCAGTGGGCACATGGTGAAATTGCTATAAAAGAGTATATTGCCACCGTATCGCAACACACAAAGGATGCACCCCAACTTGGACGTTCTGACGACTGTTAAGCGCAAGAAAGATAAAACGAAGAAACATGACAATAATCAGATTTCGCTGTTCGATTTTGCATTAGATCAGTAACCGTTTCTGGATGAAAACCATTAAACTCTGCAAAGAGCGGAAAGCGGATTTGAAAAACGGCTCGCCCTGTTGTATTTCATGGCAGAGATTATCCAATACGGATAACTCGACTGAGATGAGATCTGGAGCGGCGTGTCGCTTGGATTCGCTTTCTGATTTGCTGTTGTAATCGAATACCGATTCAAAAGCGATGCGTTTGAATCGCTCAATTTCGTTATTGATTCTTTCTGTAAAATGGCGCGGTGTTTCTTTAATAATCTGTCCGAGTTCATCAAATTTGTAGGTATGCAAGAAAAACTCATACTTTGGCTCAATCAGGGTTTGCAGCAGGAACTTTTCTCCCTCTCCTGATGTATTTTCTAAAATATGCATGAGAATGAACATAAAATTAGCCATATTCTGCTTAAGAATATCTCGGTATCTTGTCCCGACCAGTTCGGGATAAGCGCTGTAGTTGTTTTTAATGTGCTCCCAAACCATTGCGGAGTACCAAGAAATTGAGCAAATACCCGTTGTTTGTTCTACAGTAATAATTTCTTTCACATCTTCGACTTGTAATCTGTCGCGTTTTGTGAAATTGTCACTACTAGTCATTCGTCGTAAATAACGGGGGTCGTGAATAAATCCTAGTGAAATGGGGCCTATATGATCTGCGCTAGATCCGTTAAAAAAGCTGCTGCCCATAAACATATTTGCGGCATGGATATTGCCATCGCTCCAATACTCATAGGCTCGCCTATCCTTTGTGTAGCTTTTCAAATTTTCTCGCGAACGTCCCTTGTTGTTATTAATCACGCTAGTTGACGGCAATATCGGAACCGAAAATGACGGGGGCGATTCCCGTTTATCACCGACACCGTTTAGGCGTTTCTCTTTCGTCCAATAACAGAACAAGCCCTTGGGGTA
>JAJZSN010000148.1 GCA_021849745.1 Bacillota bacterium
GTTCAACCACAACCGGCCTTGTCATCGGTGGGGTGTTTTTTATTTTCTATTTTCTTTCTGAGTTAATAGTCATGGGCCCCATCTTACCGCCCAGATGCGGGTGGCCTGCATGGATCTGGTGCGGGCCGTCCAGATAACCGAATACCTCCATCGTCTAGAGTCCTTTATGGTGGCCCTTTGGTACTGGAGTATGCTGGTTCAGGGCGGTATCCTGACCTATTGTGCCACCCTCGCCTTTCGGCAAACGTTGGGCCTCAATAGGCGTAATATCTGGCTGATGATGGCAACAGGTTTAATTTTGGTGGCTATGACCTATTTCTTGGCTTTTAACCGGATGACTTTCTTGAATTTCCTTGAAAATCAATGGCCCTATCTCTCCCTGCCGGCACACTTGGGTCTACCCCTTCTGCTTATGATTTTTGCTCTTTTTCGCAAAAGGGGTTGAGTTAAATAAATCTATCATATGAATAAGTTTTGTTTATTTACAGAGTTTAGAACAATTGGTAACATCCAGTAAATTGATAAAGTAATGATTAACCATATCTTAAACCAGTAGCTCCAAATTTTCCTTTTATCAGGCAAAAAAAATACTAGAAAAAAAGTAATAATCCATGTATAAACAATACCTGGTCCGTTTACTAACCAAATATACACAATTGCAAAAAAAATACCCGAATCTTGGTAGTAGGTTAAAGTTAATATTCCTAAACAAAAATGGATTACAGCTATAAGCACCGTAATTCGCCAAAAAATAATTTCTTTTTTAACTTTTCTTTCATTTTTTGTTCACTCCCCTCATTTGTTTATGTTCTACAGCTGGAGGAGTTCCAATCCCGCAGCTACGACGCTATGGTGGCTCATACCACGATCGTTTATATTCGCCATATGATGCTAGCCGTAGAGAACCGGGAGCAAAAGGACAGCAGAGCTCATGGAGAACTTTTTTACCTCTTTTGCGGGGATTGACTGTCCCCACCAGTTTATTGCTTAAAATAATATATAAGGTATACACTACCGCTGCTAGTGCCGCATAAAGCAAACCCATTGGGTTTAGCCCATCAAAAGCCAATCCCACCACCATCGCCAACCCCAAGGAACTTATGACCAAGGAAAGGATTTTAGTTCTGGTAATGGTTTCTTCATACTTACCCCGCCAAAAGTAAGCTGTGATAAATAATTTAAGCCGGATCTTCTGAAGGCCCGGCTCACTCTTGTTTGTGCAGGTGGTTTTGCCGAAATAAAAAACATAAGGACAATCCAATGAACCGATAATGTCTGAATTACCCACACCTTAATTCATCTCTACATTGGCGAGCCGATAAATCCTGTCGCCATGCGCCCATTTACCTGTATCGAGAATTAAAAATTCGCTAAAATGATAAGTCTCCCCATAGACCGTATTGCTAACCGGATCAACCCAAGAATTACTTAATTGTACTGGGGTCATCTGAACGGGATCAAACCAGAATAAGGCTAAATTATTTTCATCAGTGCCATCATCTAAGCCATCGGTATCAGTATCAGCTTTAACAGGATTTGTTCGGTATTTCCCCACTTCCTTCCCATCTGATAATAAATCCCGATCAGTATCTACCATAAAAGGATTCGTACCGAAGGCACATTCAATATAGTTCTCGACCCCATCAAGATCGTTATCACCGAGATGTTGATTCTGTCTTGAATTGAATAAAAGTCTTAAAATCCATATTCCTTATGTTCTACGCTCTATTGCGCAGACCGGTTACCGAAAAACAATAAATGGTGGCTTTTCTTTAGAACTCTTCCCCAATTATCCCTTCCTGTCATACTATATCTTGGATATTCTTTGACAGGAGGTATGCAAATGCAAAAAATATGCCCCCTCACCACCGAACAGTTTATCACCCAGTCCCTGGCGGTTAACCGCTTCTGGCTGCGGATTATGAAAGAACACGCCATCTTTATCCGTTTGGGATTACCCTGTGATCAGCGGGAACTAATCCAGGTTGCCAAGTTCTTTGAAGCCCAATACGACGCCCTGTTAAAAAGGGCCAACGCCTTTACCGAGCCGAGCGCTGCAGAAATCCGCATGTTCAACATGCAGGTTATCGCCCTGACTCAACAATACATCGCCTACAAAACCAGAGTTCTAAACGCTATTACCCGTTGTGAAGCTGTCTTTAACCTATATGCTTTGCTAATGGACCACGTCAGAAGAGAAGCAGTTGAGTTTGTCAGGGAACTGGATCAATTATTAAGAGGAATTACCGCCCCTGTCGGTTTCGAGGTTGTCAGGGAGCAAACCTTCTGGACTCGAATCATGGCCGACCACGCCAAGTTCATTGCCCACCTGCTGGATCCCTCCGAGCGGGGATTGGAAAAGAAAGCCCAGGGATTCAGTAAACTCTTTGATAGACTAAGATTCCAAGCCATCGATTTGAGTGATATGATTGCTCCATCCTATAAACCCATCCCCACCCTGGATAGATTCACTGGAGAAGTAACCGAAGCCACCGCCAAGCTGAGAGACTTTAAGAAAACAGGCCGTAACTTGATTGGCCAGTGCAAGATTTTGAGTGAGATACCGGAGCTTCTAGCCGACCATGTGCTTAGAGAAGCTGAACACTTCTTGGGCCTTTTAGAGGAACACAAGGAAATGCTTAAATCGGGAAATAGAATCATTAGTATAAAATAAAAATTCAACGGGGCCGACTCAATAAAGAGCGGCCCCTAAAAATATTATGGTTCTTAATTTATCACTTCTCAATCCAAGTGACATTGCGTATAAAATTACTTGGTATAAACCGGTTGCCTGTACTCCCCATCCATAGAAAGACACATCCTTGGACATACCTCTGCACAGATTCCACAGATTACGCAGGCAAAAGCATCTAATTCCCAAGACTTGGTTGCCTTATTTACGTTGATGCAGGCAGAAGGGCACTTCTTCTGGCAAAGGGTGCAATAAGAGCAATTATTCAAATCTGCCCTTAACTGCCCCCTGGCTCGATTAAAGGCTTCCCGCTTGACCAGGGGATAACCCCTGGTTGCCGGCTTACTGAACAAATTACCCAAAATAACCTTTATCATCTCAACCATCACCAGCGCCTCCTATCTTTCCGTGCAGCTAATGCACGGGTCTATGGTCAGGATAATTACAGGCACATCGGCTAGTTGACTGCCGGGGAGCATGGTTAAAAGGGTGGGAATGTTAGCAAAGGTGGGGGTTCTGATGTGCATCCGCTCCAAATGGTCAGTCCCATCAGCTTTCAGATAATAGGTCAGTTCACCTCTAGGCTGTTCGGTTCTGACCAAGGTTTCCCCTTGAGGCTTGCCAATTATTTTGATACTTATTTCGCCTTCCGGCATCATTGTTAGGGCCTTTCTTACCAAATCAATGGACAGTAGGGTCTCCTTAAATCTGATGGCCATACGGGCATAACAATCTCCGTCCTGTTCCACTACCGGTTCGAATCCAATTTCTTCATAAGCTGCATACCCGCTCATGCGCACATCCTGTTTAACCCCGGAGGCTCTGAGCATTGGCCCAACGGCACCTAATTGGTAGGCTTCTTGACCGGATAACACCCCTATGCCCACCGACCGCTTTTTCACTGTATAATCCTTTAAGAATACCTTTTCAATCTTCTTTAAATCCTGTTCAACTTCCACCAAACCATCCAGGACAAACTTAGTCAGTTCGCTATCAATATCCCGCCGCACACCGCCGATGATACAGGTGGAGATGATTACTCTGCTGCCTGCAGTGGCGTCCAGCATGTCCATGATTTTCTCCCTGATTCTCCAAGTATGCATGAAAAGGCTCTCAAAACCAAAGGCCTCCACCGCCAGCCCCAGCCAGAGCAAGTGGCTGTGAATCCTGTGTAGCTCAGCCCAGAAAACCCGGAGGAACCTAGACCGGTCCGGAACCTGAATGTCCATGATATCCTCTATACCTTGGCAGTAAGTTAAGGCATGTTGAAAGGAACAAATGCCGCATACCCTTTCCACCACATAAATCATCTGGTTGATATCCTTTGTTTTCACCAATTTCTCCAGCCCCCGGTGGACATAGCCCAGCCCGGGGATGGCTTCTACCACCTTCTCATCCTCCAGAACCAGTTGTAACTGAATGGGTTCAGGCAACACAGGATGTTGTGGGCCGAAGGGAATGATTCTCCTGTTATCAGCCAACCTGAACCTCCCCTTTCGGCTTTTCATTAATTATTACCGTCATATTGGAAATAACCT
>JAJZSN010000054.1 GCA_021849745.1 Bacillota bacterium
CTATTGTAAGTGAAAGATAGTGGTGAAGAGCCGTATGCGTTAATTGCGCACGTACGGATCTGTGAGGGGCGCAGGCACAATTGCTGGGCTTACAGCCGAGTGAGAGGCCTGTCCTACTCGACCGGAGGCCACGGAGAAAAAATGAAAATCGCCTATGAGCAACGCAGGGTTACTGCCTCGCCCGGAGTCAACCCCAATTCTCTAAAGGTAAATTTTTTAGTTTGATAATAAATTATTTATATCTTGTTCATAAATTAGTCACATTTCCGTGTTATAATAAATTTAGTTAGATTTAGAAAGGAGATGGGGACGGTGAAGTGCCCGGCGTGCGGGGGAAGGCAATTGGGAAAATTGCGGAAGAATTTTTTCTTTTGTTGGAACTGTTATTTAGAGATTAAGATGGAGGGTTCGACTACAGAACTGTTTTCTATTGAGGAGGACGGCAATCTCCAGGCTTGTAAGGATTTGACCCGGAAAAGTGTTAATGTTAAACTAAAAAGTAAATTAGGATAAAATATCAGGAGGGAGCGCTGTGAACGACTTTTACGGAGACCAGGTCAGAAGTAATAAGCCGGGCTTTCTTTCCTATTTTGTGATTGCCTTGATTAGTGCCGTGGTGGGTGGCTTGGTGGTTTTGGGATTAGGACCCAAACTCTTAGATTGGCCCCAGGGGCAAGAAAACAAGCAAGTGGTGCAGGACCGGGGTTCCAAGGAAGCTCCGGTTTTGAACATCGACCCGGAAAAGGTTTCTCCTACGGTGGCCATAGCAGAAAAGGTTGGCCCGGCGGTTGTAGGTATCAGGAATTTGGCCCGGGGGGTGACTTTCTTTGGTGATGTCCAGGAAGTTGAAAATGGTACTGGGTCCGGGGTTATTATCGATAAAGCGGGTTATATTGTAACCAATAATCACGTCATTGAAGGAGCGACCCAGATAATCGTCAGTTTATCCGACGGCAGGCAGGTTAAAGCCAAATTAATCGGCCGGGATGGAAAAACAGACCTGGCGGTACTTAAAATCAACGCCCCCAATCTTACTGTGGCCAAGTTAGGGGATTCTACCAAACTAAAAGTAGGGGAACTGGCGGTGGCCATTGGTAACCCCATGGGCCTTGAATTTGCCGGTTCGGTTACCACCGGGGTCATCAGCGCTTTGAACAGGGCTGTTCCGGTAGGCGATCAGAAGTTTAAGCTTATTCAGACCGATGCTGCCATTAACCCCGGCAATAGCGGTGGGGCTTTGATTAACGCCAGGGGTGAGGTTATCGGCATTAACAGCGCAAAGTTGGCCGGTGGCGCCGAGGGCATGGGTTTTTCCATACCTATTTCTTCAGCCAAGCCGATTATTAAAGAATTAATCGAAAAGGGGTATGTCAGCCGGCCTTGGATTGGTATTGAGGGTGGTGTTGTCACACCGGAGATAAAAGAGGAATTAAAAGAGGAATACGATTTGCCTCAGGGAATCTATATTAGTAAGGTTATTGCTTATAGTCCTGCCCATAAGGCGGATATCCAGCCAGGTGATATTATTACGACTATTGATGGTAAAGAGATTAAGTCCATGGATGAACTCCAGAATTTTTTGAACAAACGGAGACCCGGAGATAAGGTTAAAATCTCTTTATTTAGGGAAAATAAGGCACTGGAAGTTGTGTTAACATTGGGTGAAATGCCCCGAGATTAAGCATTATGAATAAAGTAAATCAAAAATCTCCGTTTCCAACGGAGATTTTTTTCATGGAAGGTATTTATTCTTTAACCTCATCAATACGTTTTAAGACATTTCGGGTTATATTAATAATAAGTTCAACGTCTGCCGGGTTTCTGTCCGATATCAGATTTAATAGTTCTTTTTCCAACAGGTTGTCCAGGCTTGGTACATAATCTTCTCGCTCCTCTAGAATATACTCTAAACCGGTATTTAGTGCTTTTGCTATCCGGTCTAAAGTCTGGACAGAGGGAGTCTTTGTTCCTCGTTCAACCTGTCCGATATAACTATAATGAAGGTTGGCCCTTTCTCCTAATTGTTCCTGAGTGAGTCCAAGTTTGCTACGAGCTTGTCTAATTCGTTGTCCAATTTGATTAGTTATTGTTGCCATTTTTACCCCCCTATTATATAGTGAGGTTTTTTTTAGTTAAAGTAAAGAAACTGTGAGTATCAAGCGAATATTGACTAAGAGTGTACATTGATGATATATTTGTATAAAGTAAATGTTCCAGGGGGTGTCAGGAATGGAAGAAAAATGTTGCCTTTTTTGCAATCAAATAAGTTATTCTGCCAGTACCCTTAGTTGGTTTTGTCCCTATTGCAGTGGGGAAAATGAAAATGATGATGGTAAGGTTGAAGAGGAGGATGACGAAAAATTATTAGGCTTTTTACGTTTGAAGCCCGAAAATAATCAATGGGATTTGATAACTTCAATATTGTCTTATGCAAATCAGATATTAAAGCCAAGAAAACTGAAGTTCGAACTGACTTCAGTTAGTGAGACCAATTATATACTGATTATAAAGGGAAGGCAACACTCAGAAAATTAAGTTCTCCTTTAATTTGCCCTTACATAATTAATGATATATAATAGGGTTGAATTTAAATTGGGAGGAGATATCTTGAAAAAAGCGGTTATCGAAACAAACAAGGGTAACATCAACTTAGAGTTGTTTGAGAAAGACGCTCCCGGGACGGTGGAGAATTTTGTGAAATTGGCTCAAGAAGGGTTTTATGACGGATTAACCTTTCACCGGGTAATTCCGGGGTTTGTAATCCAGGGCGGTTGTCCTAAGGGCACCGGCGCCGGTGGCCCGGGGTATACCATCAAGTGCGAGGTGGAGAATAACCCTAACAAGCATTTATGTGGCTCCCTTTCCATGGCCCATGCCGGGCGGGATACAGGTGGCAGTCAGTTCTTCGTATGTCATGCCCCTCAGCCCCACCTGGATGGAAACCACACCGTTTTCGGCCGGGTCACCGATTTGGCCAGCCTGGATGTGGTTTGGACCATTGAGGCGGGAGATAAAATGAATAAGGTGACTATAGAATAAGTTTTGCTGAGGGTGTCCAGTGGGCACCCTTATAATTTTTCAGGAACTTAATTTGCCCTTGAGCAACGAATGATTACTGCCTCACCCGAAGTCGACCCGAAATCGTCGTTAATTAACTAGAATTATCTTTTAATCAGCGACATAAATAATACTTGTGGATAAAAATAGAACAAACGGTTGACTAGAGAGGTAAAATATGCTAGGTTGAGATTATGGGAAATTCCTTTTTTGTTTGAATCCCAGGGCGGTATAGCAGGGGAGGAATGATATTTGAAATTAAGGATTGGCATACCTAGGTCGCTAGCATATTTTGTTTTTTTTCCATTCTGGAAAACCTTCTTCCGGTCGTTAGATATGGAAGTAGTGATATCTCCGGCTACTTCCAAAGGGGTTCTCGACTCAGGGGTTAAAGAGGCGGTAGCCGATGCCTGTGTACCTATTAAACTATTTCATGGTCATGTATTGGAATTAAAGGAACAAGTTGATTATATATTCCTTCCTCGTTTGGTCAGTATTAACAAAGAGGATACCGTGACCTTTTGTCCAAAATTTCTTGGTCTGCCTGATTTGATTAGGGCCACCTTGCCTAACCTTCCCCCGTTAATTGACGAGAAGGTTGATTTGCAAAAGGGTCCATGGGAAATCTACAGGTTATGTGTCAGGATTGGTAGGGTTTTGGGAAAAAGTCCCTGGGCCTCCTTACTTGCCTGCCGCAAAGGACGGGCCGCCCAACAGCAATATGAGAAAATCATCTGGCAGTTGAAGGTTACCCCGGCAGAAGCACTGCAGATGGTGGAGAAATACCAGGTGTTGCCGCCGGCGGCGGAGGAGGAATACCAGCTTTCCTTCGCTGTGTTGGGATTTCCTTATACCATCAATGACCGGTTCATCAGTGTGGACATGGTGAAAAAGCTGCGTCAACTGGGGGTTAGGGTACTCACCGCTGAGATGGTGCCCCGGCAAAATCTCTTGGCCCAGGCCAGGAAGCTGCCTAAGAACCTTTTCTGGCACTTCAGCAACCAGGTGATGCGGGCCGCCATGTACTTTATGGATGAGAAGGTGGATGGGATAATTCATGTTACCGCCTTTGGGTGCGGCCCTGATGCCATGGTCAACAAGATGATTGAATTGGAGGCCAAAGCCAGAGGAAAAATTCCCTTCATGAACATCACCATTGACGAGCATACCGGTGAGGCTGGAGTATTAACCCGGTTGGAAGCTTTTGTGGATATGCTTAAATTGAGGAGGGGAATGATTTGAAAATAACTTTCCCCTATATGGGCACTTCCCATATAGCCTTCAAATATCTTATCGAAAGCCTAGGCCACCAGGCTATTGTTCCACCTAAGCCCAGTAAACGTACCCTGTCTCTGGGTACCCAGCATTCCCCTGAATTTGCCTGCCTGCCCTTTAAACTTCTCATGGGTAACTACCTGGAAGCTATAGAGCAAGGGGCGGAGTTGATAATTACCTCCGGTGGGATAGGACCATGCCGGGCCGGTTATTACGGCGTATTACACCAGAAATTACTGGAGGACATGGGTTATCCCACGAGGATGCTCGTTTTTGAATCTCCTTTTCGATATCCTCTTGATTTCTTTAAGAAAGTCAAAGCCGTGCTTGCTCCTAATAAGATTGGCTGGCTTGAGTTTTTGGGCCATTATAAGCGGGCCTGGCGTAAGCTGCAGATTCTTGACGAGGTGGAGGCAGCCACCTATGATCTTCGACCCTTTGAAGTACATAAAGGGGAAACCACTAAAATATTCAATCATTGCCTGACCTTAATTGACGACGCCGCCGCCAGGGATGAAATGGAGCAAGTCCGGGAGGAGTCCTTGGTTTTGTTAAGAGGTATAGCCCTGGACAGGAGCAGAAAGCCCCTGAAAATCGGTATCATCGGAGAGATTTATGTGGTTTTGGAGCCCTTTGCTAACTTTGACTTACAGGTTACCTTAGGGGAAATGGGGGTCATTACCCAGCGGACAATTTATCTAGCCGGTTGGGCCAAAGAGAATTCCTCCTGGGACGGGGAGAAAGAAGTTAAAGAAGCCGCTAAGCCCTATCTTAAGGAGATGATTGGCGGCCATGGGATTAACAGTGTGGGAGACACGGTGCATTATGCCCGGCGCGGGTTCCATGGGGTGGTGCAGCTGGCTCCTTTTACCTGTATCCCTGAGATTGTGGCCAAGGGTATCTTGAACAAGGTCAGCCAGGACATGGCTATCCCGGTAATGACAGTTTTCCTGGATGAGCAAACGGGTAAAGCCGGGGTACAAACCAGGTTGGAGGCTTTTGTGGATTTGTTGGCCCAGAAACGGGAGCGGATGGAGGAAATGGCTATATGAAAGGTTTCTTGGGTATAGATGTCGGTTCAGTAAGCACCAATGTAGTTGTCCTTACAGAAAACGGGGAAATAGCGGCCCACTTGTATATCCGTACCAGGGGACAACCTATCAGGGCCGTTCAAGAAGGATTAAGACAGATTGAGGCCATGCTCCCCGCTGATGTGGAAATCGCCGGAGTCGGTACTACGGGCAGCGCCCGTAACCTCACCGCCGTACTGGTGGGGGCGGATACGGTGAAAAATGAAATAACCGCCCATGCTGTGGCGGCTTCTTTCCTGGTTCCGGAGGCTAAAACCATCCTGGAGATCGGTGGACAAGATTCCAAGATTATTCTCCTGCGGGACGGAGTAGTTATAGATTTTGCCATGAATACCGTTTGTGCGGCAGGGACGGGTTCTTTCCTGGATCAACAGGCTTCTCGTCTGAACATCCCCATCGAGGAATTCGGCGACTTGGCCCTCCAGGCTTCCAACTCTGTGCGGATAGCCGGTCGCTGCTCGGTTTTCGCCGAGTCCGACATGATTCATAAACAGCAGTTGGGCCATAATCTCACCGAGATTATCGCCGGGCTGTGTGAAGCCTTGGTCAGGAATTATCTTAATAATGTGGGCAAAGGCAAAGAAATCCTGGCCCCTGTGGTCTTTCAAGGCGGGGTAGCGGCCAATGTGGGAATTAAGGAAGCCTTCCAAAAGGCCTTGGGAATGGAAGTTATCGTTCCTAAATACTTTAGTGTAATGGGGGCGGTGGGGGCGGCCCTGCTGGCTAAGGATCAGGTGAGCAAAAGCGGCAGAACCAACTTCAAAGGTTTTGCGGCCAGCGATTTGGCCTATAAAGCCGGCAGTTTCGAGTGTAAAGGCTGTCCCAACCTCTGCGAGGTCATTGAAATATACCAGGACAACCAGGTTATCGCCCGCTGGGGCGACCGCTGCGGCAAGTGGGAGAACCTTGCTGTCTAATCTTCATCCTTCCCGGCAATAATATCCCTAATCAGGATATAACGGGAAGGATTTTTATGCGTATAACATTTCCTCATATGGGTAACCTGGCCGTTGCCCTGGAGAGTATTTTCAGTTCTTTGGGGGCCCAGGTGGTGGCTCCGCCCTTGAATAAAGAAACCATAGCCCTGGGTTCTAGGTATGCCCCGGAAGGGGCTTGTTTCCCCTTTAAACTGGTGCTGGGGAATTATCTTCAGGCTCTGGAGGAAGGGACTGATACCCTCATCATGCTGGGGGGTAACGGTCCTTGCCGGTTCGGCTATTTCGGCAATCTGGCGGGGGTTATTCTGCAGGATTTGGGCTATGAATTCAGAATGGTTATACTGGAGGGGGATAATTTCTTGAGCCAGATAGCTTCCCTGGGTGAAGAACTTGGGGCAGGCTGGCGGGATATCCTAAGGGTGGTTAGGCTTGGCTGGTACAAGCTGGCGGCCCTGGATCAATGGGAAGCCTTGGTTAACCAAAAGCGGGCCGTCGCCGGGAGTAGGGTTGACGCCTTATACCTCAAGGGAGTTACTCTACTAGGCCAGGCCCTGAATATAAATGATATAAATGAGGGTCTAAACTATATTCAAAACGAAATAAACAATTGTTTAGATAGTTCAACACTAAAGCAGACTCCCCGGATAGCCATTGTAGGAGATATTTATATGCAGGTAGAACCCTTTGCCAACCATAACCTAGCCCGTCTGCTGGGCGAAAGGGGCTTTGCGGTCTATCGCTCCATCTATGTAAGCAGTTGGGTCAAACATAACTTCTGGCCACCGGCTAAAAAAAGAGAGGCCCAAAGGCTTCTAAAGGACGCCAAACCCTACCTTTGTTCCATGGTAGGTGGTCATGGCCTGGACACCGTAGCCAACACCGTTAATTACCAAAGGCAGGGTTTCCACGGGGTGATTCAAATCCTCCCCATGACCTGCATGCCCGAAATCGTGGCCCAGTCTTTACTCCCCAAGGTATCAAGGGATTTGGATATCCCCATCTTAAGCCTTGTCCTAGACGAACACAGCGCCCAAGAAGGCCTGATAACCAGAATAGAGGCCTTCACCGACGTAGTCAGGCACCGTTATAATATGAGCAGATCCGAAATAGTCGGTAGTTACGACTTTGGCAAATGAGCTAGGTCTCCAACGGTCTTTTGCTGATAACTAAAAGTCACTAGTTACGACAGTGGCAAAAGAGTGAAGACTCCAAAATTCTTTAGCTGACGGCTGATAGCTGACAGCTGACAGCTGGTTTTCACCCAAAAATCTTTGCCAAAAAGCCTTTCTTCGGTTGAGTGGATATCTTTTCCAGGGCCACTGCCACGTCCCGCTGGGCCTTATGCTGTTCCCGCCAAGCTGAAAGCAGTTCATCAGTGCGCCTGGAGGCTTCTGATTCGGCATTTCTGCGGGCTTCACTTTCGCTATGCAAATGTTCCCTGATTCTGTCCAGTTCAGTTCTAAGCATCTCAAGTTTCTGATCTTGAAGCTGCAGGTTAATGGCATTATCCTCCCGGATTTGCCTTAAGACTGGGCCCATCATCAGAATTGCTTGCTCCAATTCTGCTAGACGCTGGTTAGTTTTGAGATCCATATTGGACAGAAGTTCCTCCAGGGAATCCAAGGTTTGAGATTGATGCTGCAATTGGCTACCCGCCACAAGTTCCAGTTTGGGTCCGTTGGCATTGGCATAGTTCTCCAGGGAAGGGGTGTCTAGGCGTTGGTGGACTTGTTTGATACTAAGCCCCTCATCTTTAATTAGTTTCTTGATATGGAGGAGCTTTTGAAAGTGGCCATCGTTAAACTTACGGTAACCGGCCTTACTGCGGGGCACCTGGAGGTAATTCTCAAACTCCTGGGCATAATAACGGACGGTACTTTCCGGCAGATCGGCCCTGACAGCAATCTCTGAAGTAGTAAACACTTTGGGTTTGGGCATACAAAGCAAACCTCCTTTGCTTTTAACTTTACCAAATATACTTCTGTAAAAATATGGAAAATCCTTCTTAATTAAAAAATTATTTTGCTTTGGGTTATTAAAAGTTGCGGAGGCAAAGCGGAGTAACTTTGGGTTATACAGCGGGTCTCCCCTTGACTCAATACCGGGGGAAAATGATATACTGGCAGAGGCGGAAGATTTGACGAGGGCATAATTGTCATATAGAGGAGAGACCTGATGGAGAAAGAAATAGCTTTTCTTATGGATGTCTACCGGCGTCTTTATGATTATTTTGGGCCCAGGGGCTGGTGGCCTGGGGAAACGCCCCTGGAGGTAGTAATCGGGGCCATCCTCACCCAAAGTGTGGCCTGGCGCAATGTGGAAAAGGCCATAGACAACCTTAAGGACGCCAATCTACTGAGTGTCGAGGCTTTGGCCGTAGTTGATCAGGAAGCCCTGGAGCCGTTAATTGTACCCACCAGATATTATAAAGCAAAGGCCAAGAAGCTTAAGGTTTTTATCAACCATTTAGTAGGGGACCACAATGGTCATTTGGACAGTCTTTTCCAGGGTGAAATGGAAGAGGTGCGTCGCAAGGTTCTTAGTCTTTGGGGTATCGGCCCTGAAACCGCTGATTCGATTCTTTTGTATGCCGGTAACCACCCAACCTTTGTGGTTGATGCTTATACAAGGCGTATTTTTCACCGCTTAGGAATTTTTCCGGAAGATGTGAATTATGAAACCATGCGGGAATATTTTATGAGGCATCTTCCTGTGGATATTTCCCTTTATAATGAATATCATGCTTTAATAGTGGGTTTAGGTAACCGGGTTTGCGCAGCCAATAAACCGGACTGTCGGCAATGCCCCCTCCATGATGTATGTCAAAAATTTAGAAAGGAATCAGCCCATGCATAAACCTCACCTGGTTAGCGCTGTTATCGGAAATTCCAAAATGTTGGCCACCATGGATAAAAGTGGTCAACTCCATAGGCTTTGGTGGCCCAATATTGATTACCCTCAACACATTAATCAGTTTTGGACAGGGGTTTATGTAGAGGGCAAAACCCATGAAACCATGTGGCTTCATGGTGACGGCTGGCAGCACAGGCAACAGTATCTTGGCGATACTGCGGTAGTAGAAACCCTTTGTATCAGTCATTATCTCGGACTTCAGGTTAGTGTCCAGGACTTTTGTCCTCCGGGTGAGGATTTAATGATCAAAACTTACCGGTTTCAAAACCTTGGTCAGGTTTCTTTGCCGGTGACCCTAGTCTGTTTATCCAATCTGGAAATGGCCGAATTCAGGCGATGTAACACCGTTTACTATGAGTCGGTTGTCGATGGTCTAATCCACTATGGAGTGGGGTATTACTTCGGAATCTGCAGTGATTGGGCTTGTACCGGTTATCAAGCTGGGGGCGGTTTGTGGGACGCCGCTGACGGCAGGTTGGAAGGTAATTCCGTAGGGATGGGGACTGATGGCGCTCTGACCTGGGCTTTGGGCGACTTGGAACCTGGGCAGGAAAAAGTGATTTCCTTATTTTTAGTGGCTGGGGACACATTGGAACAAGTATTGGAAAAGGCCGAAATTTACAGAAGAAAGGGAGCCGATTCTTGGCTCAAAGAAACCCAAAGTTATTGGCAGGAATATCTAAACCGGGCTAAGCCCATTACCATCCATGACTCTGTGCTGGCCCAGGTCTACAGACGCTCCCTGATTACTTTTAAGTTGTTGAGCGATGAAGAGCACGGGGGTATTCTGGCTGCTCCTGAAATAGATGAACATTATCTGAAATGCGGTGGTTACGGCTACTGCTGGGGCCGTGATGCCGCCTATATCACCGTGGCCATGGAAAAAGCCGGTTACCCGGAATTGGCTCGTAAATTTTACCATTGGGCCAGGAAAGCCCAAAGTCCTGACGGTTCTTGGCACCAACGGCACTTTATCAATGGGCATTACGCCCCCGCTTGGGGGTTCCAGGTGGATGAAACCGGCTCCATTCTGTGGGGTATCTGGCATCATTATCAAATTACCGGGGATGAGGAGTTTGTTCGGGACTTTTTCCCCTGTATCGAAAAGGGGGCCCAGTTTTTAATAGGTTTTCTTGATGAGGAAACAAATCTAGCTAAACCCAGTTATGATCTTTGGGAAGAGCGGATAGGAGAACATACCTATTCATCGGCCGCTGTTTACGGTGGTCTTATGGGAGCGGCCCAACTTGCTGAAGGGTTGGGCCGGCTGGAAGAAGGGGAAAGGTGGCGCTCTTATGCCGCCTTAATAAAAAAAGGGGTGGAAAATCTCTATCGTCCTGAACTTGGGCGGTTCCTACGTGGGGTGAAAAGACAGATTCCCCTGGTGGAATATCAGGAAAGACAGGCTAGAGGGGAGCAGGTTTTGGCCACCCAGAACCCCAAAGGCTATTTTACTTACTACCTAGGGCACGATGAGACGGTAGATGTGAGTTTATTGGGTTTGAGCGTACCCTTTGGCTTGCTCGACCCTGGGGATGAGAGTCTTAGGCGAACGGTGGAAAAAATCGAAGAATGCTTAACTTCTCCGGTTGGGGGTATTAAGCGTTATGAAAACGATAATTATATAGGTGGCAACCCTTGGTTGCTTACCACGATGTGGCTTGGGCTTTATTACTGCCGCCTGGGCCAGGGGCAAAAGGCCAAGGAACTATTGATGTGGGCAGCCGGAAAGCATACTGAATTATTTTTACTTCCTGAACAGGCTGATAAACATACCGGGGAACCGGCCTGGGTTATCCCTTTGACATGGTCCCATGCCATGCTGGTGTTATTGATTTGGGAACTTTTTGAAAACGGCATAGAGGTCTAACAAGGCAAGCTGCGGCTTGTCTTGTTTATTCGACATTTCACGGTTGTTTTGTGACGATTGAGAGGAAAATCCTAAACTTTATAGAAAATTTATGAAATAATTAAATAAAATCCATACCCTGGCAAACCTGTCAAAAGGCAGGGACGCAAAACTACGTATCTAAATAGCTGATAGCTCGTAGCTGATAGCTGGTAGCTTGAAAGAAATCCTAAAGGGTTAAAGACCTTTTAGGTTAGCATTCAAGCTACTTAGCTACTAGCTACCAGCTACCAGCTACACGGTGGACGGGTTGCCCCCAGGTTATACCTGCGTTGGGCAGGTATTTTTCATGTCAGTAAATATGAGGAGGGATTGGAATGTTCATTCGCAATAACCTTAGTTACAAACTTATTTTTGCCATGTCCTTGAGTTTGGCAGTATTGATGGTTGTTTATACCCTTTATTCGGCCCAGGAGAGACGTAGCACCATTGAAAACCAATTGGAATCAAAAGGTCATGCCTTGGCCAAAGGGGCTGCTGAAGGGCTGGCGGCCATCATGGAAAACGATATCCGCAATGGGATTATTACTGAGGAAAAGCTCTTTGACCGTAATTATATTATGACTCAGGATAATTCCGACATAAAGAAACGCAAATACACCTCGGCGTTTAACGAATACTCTGATAATCAATGGCAAAAGTACATTGATTCCTTTTTGGTGGATGAAGATGTGGCTCTAGCCGCCCCGGTGGCTAAATCAGGAAATCCTGCCACTGAAGGATATCTTGCGACCCATAATTCTAAATTCAAAGATCGGTCAGACCGGCTTTTCAATGATAAGGTAGGGACTGCCGCAGCTACAACCACTGAAAAGCTCAAGCAGATTTATTATCGGGATACCGGGGAAGTTATGTGGGATTTTTCTTATCCAATAATTGTAAACGGTAAGCAATGGGGGGGCTTCCGAGTAGCAATTTCTATTGAAAGAATAGAAGAAGTTATTGCCAAACATAATAGAGAATTGATTATCGCCCAAACTTTGATTCTAGTGTTAATCGTTCTGGTTATTGTTTTGGTTTCGAAATGGATACTGAGCCGCCCCTTAAAGACCATTTTGGCAGCTACCGAAAACCTCGCCTCCGGGCAAGGGGATTTAACTCAGCGTCTGGAAATTAAGAGCCATGATGAATTAGGTACTCTGGCTTCTCATATTAACAAATTCATTGATCAAATTCAGGAGATGGTTAAAGTTGCTATTGCATCAACTGAGGAGGTTACCAGCACCAGTGATCAACTGGCTTCCACTGTAGAACTCACAGCCCGGGCCACTGCCGGGATTGCTCAAAATATTGAGGAGGTGGCTCAGGGTAACCGTCAGCAGACTAACAGTGTTGAGGAAACGGTGGGTATTATCAAGCAGCTAACCGGACTCATTAATGACTTGGCCCAAGGGGCAGCCAACCAGTCCCATAATATCCAGCAGGTATCGGCGGTGATTAGTGAAATGGCTGGGGCTGTTGATGAAGTGGCCACCAGTATTGAGGCTGTTGCCGCATCTTCTCAGATGACCTCCCAGGTGGCTGAAAAAGGCGGTCAGGCTGTTGATAAAACCATAACCGGAATGGAACAAATTAAGCGGACTGTTTTCGAATCTGCCCAGAAAATCAAGGAATTGGGTGAAAGTTCTCAACAAATTGGTGAAATCATTGAAGTCATCGATGATATCGCCGAACAAACCAATCTATTGGCATTAAATGCTGCTATTGAGGCAGCAAGAGCGGGAGAGCATGGTAAAGGCTTTGCAGTAGTGGCCGATGAAGTAAGGAAACTGGCTGAACGGAGCAGTAAATCCACCAAAGAGATCAATAACCTGGTTTCGGCAATTCAAAAAGGTACTGAAAATGCCGTTCGGGCCATGGAGGTAGGTACTAAGGAAGTAGAACTGGGCGCCCATCTGGCGGAAGAAGCGGGTAAGGCCCTGGAGGAGATTCTCTCTACGGTAGCCCAGTCCAGCGATCAGGTGCTGAAAATATCTGCTGCGGCAGAGCAGATGGCGGCCAGTAGTACTGAGGCGGTGCGCACCTTTGAGAATATTACCCAGCTTACAGAAGTGAATAATGCAGCGGCGGCCCAGATGGCTGCCTATAATAGTCAGGTCAATTCGGCCATTGGTGATATAGCCAATGTGGCGGAACGTACTGCTGAAGCGGCCCAAGAGGTTTCCGCCGCCACCGAGGAGGTTAGTACTTCAACAGAGGAGATTGCTCAATCCGCTCAGGATTTAGCCAAGATGTCCCATGAGTTACATAGGATGATAAATAAATTTAAGGTTTAGAAAATGAAACAGACCTTTATTTCTCCAGCCGGTTTAATATTCGGCGGGTTGAAATAAAGGTCTGTTTTCATTATTCAAGGAATTTACCGCTTAGAAGGCGAATTTCTTTCTTAGGGGATAGTGCTTATAAAGTGAAAGAGCCACCCAAAAACTGAAATAGCAGCAGAGCATTTAATACAATAACCGCTCCGGCAATAATCACTCCCACCATGGTTTCAATTCTACCGCTGGCAAAAGAACCCATCACAGTACGGTTTTTTACCAGCAGTAGTAAAGGAATCACGGTAAAAGGCAGCATGATACTCAAGACCACTTGACTGATGAGCAATACCTGATAGGAGTCGAAGTTTAAGACTATGATGAACAGCGGGGGTAAACTAAGAACTGTCATTCCCACCCGGTACCAAGAAGTTTTTCCGTGAAGGTCTTTACCCAGATAACCGGCCATGATGTTGCCACTGGACATGGAAGCAGTAATGGAGGAACCAACCCCGCAAAAGAATAAGGCCACGCCAAAGAGCAACCAGGCTGCGTCCCCCGCCAGAGGTTTTAAAGTGGCTGCAGCTTGTTCTAGGCCGGTGACTTTTATCCCGTTGGTGAAAAAAACCGCTGCCGCCACTAGGATCATGGCGCTGTTAACCACCCAGCCCAGAAACATGGCCAATACCGTATCGATAAATTCAAACCGTAACAATTTACGGATTCTGGCCGGGTTCCCTGTCCAATCCCGGCTTTGAACTGTAGCTGAGTGCAAATAGATATTATGGCTCATTACTACGGCCCCCATCATGCCCATAGCCACCATGATATTTTCGGAATTTACCGAAGGGATAAACATCTGGGGAATAGCCGCCGACCATACCGGTTTAGTTATGAAAACCTGAGCTATGTAAGAACCGGCGATAAATACCAGAAAAAAAAGAATCATCCGTTCAACCTGACGGTAGCATTGAAAAATAACTGAGGCTATTACTATCCCAAAAGTTATTAAGGCTCCTGCCCATAAGGGCAGTCCCAATAGAATTTTTAGACCAAGGGCGCCACCCAGATACTCGGCTAGTGTAGTGGCCATACAGGCGATGGAAATGGTTAAGCCAAATAAATTACTCAAAGGTTTAGGAAAATGTTCTTTGATATTTTCGGCCATGGATTTGCCGGTAATAATTCCTAGGCGGGCTGCCATGTGTTGCAAAAAGATCAGCATTATTGTGCTTAAGGTGATAACCCATAATAGGCTGTAATTAAAGTTTGCTCCTGCTGCCATGTTGGTAGCCCAGTTGCCCGGATCGATGAACCCCAGGGTAACGATAAAACCGGGGCCTATGTATTTTATCAGTTCTCTCCAGGTTTTAGAGCGGCCCAGGGCAGGATTTAGCGGTTTTTGTGGGTGTAGGGATTTATCTATGCCGTCTTCCATGGCTCACCTGCCTTTAAATATTTGGTTCGTTGATTCGATTTTATTTCTTCATTACATGGTATGGTTAAAAGGATATAATTGCTATCAGGGAATAAAAGAAGTGGGGTTGAAAAACATGGGATTTGTAAATTAAATGTTAAATTTTTCTTACTTTGTTAGTCGAAATTTGTTATACTGTATAATATAACGAAGAAATATGGAGGTCAGGTAGTGTTTAACTTTAAACCTAAAGATGATAGTTTTTATGACATGTTGGAAGAAGGTTCCCGCTTCATTTTAAAAGGAGCTCATTTGTTAACGGAAATAATGGACAATCCAGGGAAGGGTCAGGAACTTTCCGACGATTTATACTTAATTCTAAAAGCAATGAGAGAGCTATCTGGTAATATCACGAAAAAATTAGATCAGAGTTTTATCACACCCATGGATCGGGAAGATATAGGACTTCTAAACCAACGGTTGGAGCTTCTGGTTAGTAAACTTCACGGAGTGGCAGACCGTATGTATTTGTATAAAGCGGGTGAACCAACGGAAGTCAGCCGTAAACTTGTTACTTTACAAGTAGAAGCCATTAAACAGGTGGAGCAAGCCATTGGCAATCTGAGGCATGTTCAGGCCAATAAAGAACAAATAATGAAAACCTGCCGACGCATTGCGGAACTGGAATCAGAAGCTGATAAAGTTTACCGGCGGGGAGTAGCCCAGCTTTTTTCCGATGAAAAGGATCCCATTAAATTGCTGAAGTGGAAAGAGATTTATGAATATTTGGAAGAAAGCCTCAACCACTGTCTTTATCTGGCCAATATCATTGAAAGTGTGGTGCTGAAGTATGCCTGATATTGGTCTGATGATGTTGATTGCTGTGGTGTTATTGGCTTTAACTTTTGATTATATCAACGGTTTTCATGATACCGCCAATGCAATTGCTACTTCGGTTTCAACTAAAGCTTTATCCCCCCGGATAGCCATTGTAATAGCCGCTTTATTTAATTTTGCCGGGGCCATGTCGGGAACCCAGGTAGCCAAAACCATCGGCAAGGATATCGCCAACCCAGCCTTGGTAACCAAGGAAGTTATAATAGCCGCCTTACTGGCGGCTATTGTTTGGAACCTGGTAACCTGGTGGTTTGGTATTCCCAGTAGTTCTTCCCATGCTCTCATCGGGGGGATTGTCGGGGCGGTGGCAGCAGGTAACGGCATAGCTGTGTTGAAACCTGAGGGGATTCTAAAAATTGTCAGCGCTTTGCTGGTTTCACCACTTTTGGGTTTGGCTATGGGTTTTCTATTTATGAATTTACTCTTTTGGGTGGTTTATCGTTGGTCCCGGGTCAAAGTTAATGAGAACAGCCGCAAGTTGCAGATTCTTTCAGCTTGTGCCATGGCCTTTTCCCATGGCTCCAATGACGCCCAGAAAACCATGGGGATTATCACCATGGCTTTGTTTAGCGCCGGTTTGTTGGACACTTTTGAAGTCCCCCTTTGGGTCATGATGGCAGCTGCTACGGCTATGGCCTTGGGTACTGCCGCCGGAGGGTGGCGAATTATCCGCACCATGGGCAGCAAAATCGTGAGATTGGAACCGATTAACGGTCTGGCAGCCGACCTGGCCTCATCCACGGTTATTTATGGAGCCAGTCTGATGGGCATGCCCGTTAGCACAACTCATGTGGTATCCTCATCCATCATGGGGGTAGGCAGCGCTAAAAGGGTCAGGGCCGTCAAATGGAACATGGCCCAGCAAATCGTTACCGCTTGGGTGATTACCATTCCTATTACTGCTACGGTGGGCGGTTTAACTTTTTACATAATAAAGTTTTTCTAAGCAGGAAATCTTCACCAATTAGCGAATTATAGACTCAAAAAGAGAAAGGGAGATGACCATGAGTCTTAAAGCCAAATTAGGCAAAAAATTTGTTATTACCACCGAACTGGGTCCTACCGAGGGAACCGACGTCAGGACTACTTTGCGTAAGGTCCGGGAATACATTAAATTAGATGGTATTAATATCCATGACTGTCCTATGGCCAGACTGCGCATTAACTCGGTGGCCCTGGCTCATTTGGTACAGCAAGAAACAGGAATTGAGACCGTACCTCATTTTACCTGCCGGGATCGCAGTTTGCTGGGCACTCAAGCTGATCTCTTGGGCGCCCATGCCCTAGGTATCAGGCACTTATTACCCACCACCGGTGACCCGCCTAATCACGGACCGTACCAATCTAAACCGGTTTATGATCTCAATACCATGGGCTTAATCAAACTTATCAAAAAGCTCAACCAAGGTGTCGATATTCTGGATAAACCCTTCGAAGGGGCCACAGATTTCCTAATCAGCGCTACCGCCAGCCCGGTAGCCACTAATATGGATGCCGTTTACGCCAGGGTTCAGAGCAAAATTGAGGCCGGAGCCGATTATTTTCAAACCCAGCCTGTTTATGATGCTGAAAAAGCGATTACCTTCATGGAGGGTATGAGAAAATTCGGTAAACCCGTAATCCTGGGGATTATGCCCTTAAAAAGCCTCAAACAGGCTGAATACATGAAAGAGCATGTTGACGGGATAGAGATTCCTGACGAAGTTATAGCCAAACTGAAGGAAGGGGTAACCGGAGCCGAACTGGCCTGCCAATTAATTTCCCAGATCCATCAACATATAGACGGTATTCATATCATGGCTTTGGGGGACATTAAAGCCAGTAACATAATTATTGAACATACCCTCAAATTGGTGGGTAAATAAAAGGAGTTCCCATGAAAATCCTCAAACAGCCATCAACTACATTTTTTCCTGTTCCCGCAGTTCTGATTACCACCCTTGGCAAAGCAGGGAAGCCCAACATCATCACCCTGGCCTGGGCCGGTGTGGTTAACTCCGAACCACCCATGATAGGAATCGGAGTAAGACCGGAACGTCACTCCTTTCAATTGCTCCAGGATAGCGGTGAATTCGTAGTCAACATACCCACTGCCTCACAAGTAAAACAGGTTGATTTATGTGGTGTTTATTCAGGGGCTGATACAGATAAATTTCAACTAACGGGGTTCACCCCTGAACCGGCCACTAAGGTTAAACCCCCGCTAATTGCCCAATGCCCGGTTAACCTGGAGTGTGTTGTCCGTCATGTTTTGCCCCTTGGCTCCCATCACCTATTTGTAGGTGAAGTATTGGCGGTTCAGGTAGATGAAGATTATCTTGACAGTCACCAACTGGTGGATATAGCCAAGATGCAACCTCTGGCCTATGCTACACCTTCTTACTGGAGTCTGGGCCAACCCCTGGGTCTTTACGGATTCAGTAAAAAAAATCAATAACAGAAAGGAGTGCAACCCGATGAAAAAGATTTTATTACCTAGTGATGGTTCTCCTTATTCTCTGAAGGCTGCCCGTTATGCCCGGTCGTTACTGGAGAAATTGCCCGGAACCACCCTGACCATCCTTCATGTAGGGGATGTACCCAAGGAACTCCTTTCCCACGGTTACCTCATGGAGGTTACCCTTGATCCTGAGTTGATTAAACAGTTGGTTGAAGATAAAACCGAAAAGGTCATCAATGAAACAAAGGCTATCTTTGCAGAGAGCAATGTAGGGGTTGATACCCTTATCCAGTTAGGCAATCCTGTGGATGTTATTTGCCGTTTGGTAGAGGAGAAAGGGTATGACCTGGTTATTATCGGAAGCCGGGGATTAAGTGAAATTAAAGGCCTCTTGCTGGGGAGTATCAGCGACCGGGTTTCCCATTTGGCCAAATGCCCGGTATTAATCGTCAAGTAGCCTTATGTATAAACCCTCCAAAACCTGGAAATATTAAGGGGTAGGAGGGATTGACATGGCTGCGAAAAATAGATTTGCCGGTATTATTGATTATTACGGATTGCGGATAATTATTTTTCTGTTTGGTGTCTTGGTATTTTTGGAGCTAAAGGCTAGTATTATTACTGCAGTGATTCTGGCGGGATTGATTACCTTTGGTGTTCATGTATTACATAATAGATTAACCAAAGTTAGGAATTCCGGGGATGAAACCCCGGAAGAGAAATCCGTAAACAAGGAAGAAGGCCGTACAGAATTTTTAAAAGCCGACAAAAGCAAGGTGTATAAGTTCATCCTGACGGCAGCCATCTTAGGCTCATTAAGTTTACTTCAGGATGGATGGGTGCGGTATTATTTCCTCATGGCTGCGGTTTTGAACCTAATCTTATGTGTATTTACTTTCCGTAGATGGAAACGGGCCGGTGCGGTTTAAAGGGACGGTATGATTTACCGTCCCTTTCCCTATTTTATTATTGCAAGAGAGGGAAGATTATGTAATACAATTAAAGTATAAAACCCTTGGGGTTGGGTCAAACTGAACAAGGAGTTTGACTTGGCAGGGGATGAAATATGATTCTCGAAGATAGAGTGAAAATAGGCATCTTAGGTTTTGCCGCAGGGTTAATCAATGGGTTGCTGGGGATCGGCGGGGGAACTATAATAATTCCGGGGCTGGTGGCCCTGGTGGGTTTAGCGCAACATCAGGCTCACGGGACATCCTTGGCAATTATTTTGCCTACGGCTTTGATTAGCAGTCTGCTTTATGGTCTTAACAAATCAATGAATCTGGGTTTGGCTGCTCAAGTAGCTTTAAGCGGCATGATCGGAGGGTATCTGGGGGCTCGTTTAATGAGCATGATACCGGCCCATAGTCTACGCAGGCTCTTCGGGATTTTTATGGCCCTGGCGGGGTTACGGATGGTGATCTAGATTGCTCTTGGTCTTAATTATTGGATTAGCCACAGGTATTTTGAGTGGTTTGGCTGTTGGGGGCGGCACTTTGCTGGTGCCGGCCTTAGTCTTATTCTTAGGTGTTGGCCAGCACATGGCCCAGGGTGTTTCCCTGGCCGCTTTCATACCTACAGCTTTGGTAGCAGTTATTACCCATTACCGTCATGGCAATGTGAGGTTGGACATAGCCGTGGCCGCTGTTACCGGGAGTGTCCTTGGTGCTGTTGCGGGGTCTTTGATGGCGGCTGAGATATCTGCTGATTTGTTAAAAAAGGTGTTCGGTGTTTTTTTAATAATCATGGGGGTATATGAATTTACCCTCAAAGATAGGGTGAAAATATAAAGAACTTCCCCTGGTAGGGTTATGGCATATAAAACCCTCCAGGGGAAGTTTAGCGTATAGCTAATTTCCTTAAAATATGAATTTGTTCCAAAGCTTTACCGGTACCTCTGGCTACACAGGTTAAGGGGTCATCGGCAATATGCACCGGGATGGATGTAACCCTGTTAATTAACTTATCTATATTGCGTAACAGAACCCCTCCACCGGCCAAAATCATCCCAAGATCCATGAGATCTGCAGCCAATTCCGGGGGGGTTTTTTCTAGGGTTAACTTAATACCTTCTACTATGGTGTTGACGGGTTCAGCCAGGGCCGCATTAATTTCCCTGGCGGTTATGTCAACTCTTATGGGTAAACCTGTGGCCAGGTTTCTGCCTCTCACAGACATTTTCAAATTTGGGTCGGGCTCAGTGGCATAGCCTATTTCGATTTTAACTTTTTCCGCCGTGGTTTCACCGATTTCCAAGCTATAATGTTTGCGTAAATACCTGGCAATGGATTCATTGATTTCATCGCCTCCTACACGGAGGGAACGACCTTTGATAACACCACCCAGGGCCAAAATGGCAACATCGGTTGTCCCGCCCCCAATATCCACAACCATGCTCCCCTTAGGTTCATGAACCGGTATACCCGCTCCGATAGCAGCTGCCACGGGTTCTTCGATGAGATGGGCCTCTTTAGCTCCAGCTTGTTGAGCAGCTTCTATTACAGCCCTACGTTCTACCTGGGTTATGCCTAGGGGAACACTAATCAGTACTCTGGGGCGAAAAATATTAATTCCCCCACTGGCCTTGGAAATAAAATATTTCAACATGCTGCGAGTGGTATGGAAATCAGCGATGACACCGTCTTTCAGTGGGCGGATAGCAATAATATTAGCCGGAGTCCGACCAATCATTTTCTTGGCCTCATCACCCACGGCCAGGATTTTGCCATTCTGGGCCCTGATAGCTACTACCGAAGGTTCCTGCAAGATAATTCCTTTACCTTTTAAGTAAACTAAGGTGTTTGCCGTCCCCAGATCTATGCCAATATCCTTATACAATCTTACTTGGGGGACGATGCTCCCTTTAATACGGGTGATCATTTTAACTTTTCTGATATGCCAGCAGAATTACTTCTTTGCCGGTTTCAGCGGTAATCGCTTTTTCGGCGGAAATCAGTTTATCCAATTGGTCATCTTTCAATTGGGCATACTCCATATTCTCAGCCATTTTCTTCATCCTCCTTTAGTATTTTGTTTTACGTCGTTGTTAGTATGGCTTTTATAAGTTGAATTTATGTTATTACTTAGATGAGAACGCAAAAGATCCAAGGCATTATAAGGCTGGGTAACAATATGAATTTCTACACCCTGAGCCTTTGTCAAGGCTAAAAAGGATTTTAAATCCTGTATATAATCAGTTTTTTTGGGATAAAGAACAGCTAAGTAGACTTTTTTTACCTTTGTAGTGCTAAGCAGTTTAGTCATGGTATTAAGGTCTCTTTCTTGCGGGGTTGCAACTGTTAGGGCCGTATCCCCTGCCAGTACCAGGGGTCTTGAACCGGAAAACATCCGCAAGTTATTTTTTCTAACGGGATTTTCTTTAATTTTACTATTATTGATGAGTAAGGCCTTAACTGCTAGTAGTTTGTCAACGCTAAAACTATAATAAAAGTTATTTTCGTGGTATACTATCCTTAAGAATGGGGGGTGTATACCATGCCAAAGATTAAATATCATGTTCATCTTTCGAAGAAAGAAAGAACC
>JAJZSN010000055.1 GCA_021849745.1 Bacillota bacterium
AACTGGCATCAAAAAGAGGTAGAAAGACAAGAAGAGTAAAGATCAAACCAGCTATAAACCCAAAGACCCCAATCCTAGCGATAACCTCAGGGCCGTGCCAGACTAAGTAACATATTACCAGGATGTGAATTACGGTAATAACCGGGAAAGGGGTTTCCGGCAACATAAAATCGATGATGTGATGGACGTAAATGGATACTGACTGAGCCGCTGTCAGAAGGAAATAGATACCCACGGCCACTCCAAGGATTTTGCCCAGGAAGGTTCCCAGGAGTTCCACGCAGTACTCTACCAGGCTCTTGCCGGGAAATCTCCGGCTCAGGTGAATAATCAATTGGGCGACAGAATGGTTACAAGCAGAGAGAGAATACCGCTTAACAACATATTGCGGCTGGCCTGTCTGGCCATGATTCCCCCGCCGTAACCGATGATGGTGGGCCACAGCATACAGGTAAGCAGCAGCCAGTATTGTGTATTATTGATTAGTACTTTCCCCTTGGTTTGATTCATGGGTACCTGCCTTTATTCTTCCCCGCTTCCGGGCTGAGGTTGTTTCATGGACTCCAGCGGCTTAGCGAAGAGGGTGACCCTGGGAAGTTTAGCGTCAACCTGGATGGAAACCTCCATCTCTTTGAACATTTGGGGCCACCGGTGGCCTATCTCATACCATTTTTGGTTTTGCTGACGGTGAAAAATGTGATTGAACCCAAGGAAATCCAGGCCGAAGTCCTGTTGGGCGGCCTTCACGGCGGACTGAATATCCTTGGAAATGGTTGTTTCTAAAGCTTTTTCTATTTCCCGACGCTTTTCCGGTTTGGTAAAGTCAATATTGCATTTTTGTTCACCAAGGTTGCCTGAAGTTTTAACCATAATGGTTAAGTAGGGCTGCTGCCCCTTAAAATGGCTTTTAAAATCAACCTTGGACATGGTAACTTCTATAGACATGGGTTCGCCTCCTGAGGGGCATGGAACAACAAGGACAGGATTGCCGATGGTATTTTTTAACCATAAGTATCCCCTGGTTTCTTGTTCATCCAGCCAACCGGCCAGTTTGTTTTTTTCGAAAACCGCAGCTCCCTCCAATTTTATGGCGGGCTGGGATTGCCCCTTAGCAACGGTTAGTTTGCCGGTTACGGGATAGGTAGCGGGACTTAGGTAGTCGTCGGTAAAATCCTTTAACATAGTGGCATAACTTTTGCCTGTCAAAGCCCGTCCGGCAATGACTTTTTCCATGGAGGTAGCAGGGTCTTCTTCCATATTGGGGCCCTTTTCCAACAGTTGACCGGCTTCGCCGGGGACTACAACAACCCAGGTTCTCAACCGCAGTTCGGAGTTACGGGTAAAAAAGTCCAAAATGTTTGATATATCTCTACGGGCTAGTTTCTCCCCAATGAGAATAACTTTATTATGGGACCAGAAGATGCGCCGTGAGGAAAAGGTGGCCATGTTACGGATGGCCTCAAACAAGGTTTTACCTTCTGCGGTGGCAACCCAGAAGAGTTTTTCTTTATCCCCTCCACTACCGCCGGTAGGGCTTTTGCTAAAAGTGCTGGGCTTGGCCATTTGTACAGTTACTTTGACTTTGTTATCCTTGGCTTCATCCACGGCAATTCCCATAACAAAAGCCAACTCGTTTATCTCCCGGGCGTTCCAACAGCCCGTAAGAAAAACAGCAGAAGTAAAGATGAGGATTAAAGTCAGCCATCGGATAGCCATTAAGTTTACCTCCCCGGTATGGTAGGGTTATTCCTTATTTTCGGAGTTATGCTCCGGTCCGGGTTTAAGACCCGGCTCCACCCTCTGGGGAGTATCCCCTGTAATCATAGCCGGTCTTGTCAGCATAGCCCACCAGGGTTTGCGGATGATTACGTCTTTAAAATCTTGAGGGGTTACAGTGGTTACCGAACTAAAGTAATTAACCCCAAAGGATCGCAGGCCGCACATATGGATAAGAATAACGCTTAATCCGGCTAGAATCCCGAAGAGGCCCAGGATGGATGCCAGTATCATCAGGGGGAACCTGAGTAGTCGTCCTGCTATAGCAGCATTAAAAGCCGGGATGGCAAAAGAACAAATTCCGGTCAGGGCCACGATGATGACCATGGCCTGGGAGACGATACCGGCTTGTACCGCTGCTTCACCGATAACCAGTGCACCTACAATACTAACCGCCTGGCCGATGGGCCTGGGCAGCCTGATGCCGGCTTCCCGCAATATTTCAAAGGTGAGTTCCATGAGGATGGCTTCCCCAATGGCTGGGAAGGGTACCCCCTCTCTAGATGCGGCGATGGATAAGGCTAGGGGTGTAGGGATCATTTCCTGATGAAAGCTGGTCAGGGCAATGTACACAGAGGGTAAGGTAACGGATAAAAGGAACGCGATGATTCTAACCATTCTTACCATGGTGCCCAGGTAGAAACGCTCGTAATAATCTTCTGAGGCTTGAATAAATTGGATAAATACCGTTGGAACTATCAAAACAAAAGGGGTGGTGTCCACCAGAATAGCCACCCGGCCTTCCAGGATAGCTGCCGATACCTTATCCGGCCTCTCGCTGTGTTCAATCTGGGGAAAAGGGGACAGGGGATTATCTTCAATAAGTTCTTCTATGTAACCGCTCTCCAGCACTCCGTCAATTTTTATCCGCTGGAGGCGATGCATTACTTCATCGACCACTTCCTGTTTGGCCACCCCTTCCAGGTAAACCAGCAGGACATCGGTCAGGGTACGTTCACCCACCTTGACCCCGTGGATGCGTAAATCAGGACTCTTAATCCTCCGACGAATTAGGGCGGTGTTGGTGCGGATGGTTTCGGTAAACCCATCCCGGGGGCCCCGGACCACACCCTCGGTAATGGGTTCGGCCACTGAACGGTCTTTCCAGCCCCGGCTGCCCACTGACAGGGCTTTATCCACCCCATCCAGGAGGAATATGGTATCACCGGAGATTACTTCTTGAATGATTTCATCTATGGTTTGATCTTCTTTTAGTTTAAAATTTGAAATTCCGTATTTTTTGATGCGTTGAAAAATTTCTTCGCGGCCCTGGTTCTTCTGGAAGCGGATATCCAGCATCAGGGTGTTGAGTATATGCTGATTGATTATATCTTTATCTGCCAGACCCCCTAGGGCTATGATAGCGGCTTTAATTTCATCATCAGAGGCCAGGGTAATTTCCCTGATGGCCAGATCTTGGGGATTGCCCATGATGTCTCTGACCATTTGAAGATTGACTTCCAGGCTGGTAGATAGAGGCTGCTTTAGTTTTGGTACGTCAGGGTTTAGGGCATCAGTTTCTTGGGGTTTAATCCAGCCAAGGTTTTTTTCCAGATGCGCATAGGGGTTACCTCATTGGGATGAGTATTTAAATTATTATTACCCGACAAGGGGGGTCTCATTCTTTTTTTCTGGAAGGATTAAACTTGAATACGGAGAAAATGGTATTAACTTCTTCATTTTATGTCTCTATTTACCGGTGGCGGACAGGGTATGGCTACAATTATAGAAATGTTGAATTAAGTCTTTCTTTCTCTTTCTCCTTTTAACCTAGTTTCCATCGGGAACTTTTTTATAGTAGAATAAATCATAACACCCGTCAGCATAATGAGACTGACGGGAAGAATTGATTTAATGAAAAGAGTGACTTAATTTGGCTATATACGAATTCGAAGGAAAACGACCGGAGATCCACGCCACTACTTTCGTTCACCCAGAGGCTACTATCATTGGTGACGTAATTATCGGCACCAACTGCTACATAGGCCCCGGAGCTCGTATAAGGGGAGACTGGGGAACAATTAAAATCGGTGACGGTTCCAATGTTCAGGAAAACTGTGTAATTCATGCTGCACCGGATAAAGAAGCGGTTTTGGGCATTAACAGCCATATAGGCCACGGAGCTATTCTCCACGGACCTATTCTGGAAGAACATGTAGTTGTAGGTATTAATGCGATTATCCTTGATGATGCCGTCATCGGAGCAGGATCTTGCTTAGGAGCGGGGACAGTGGTGGTTGCCAACACAGTAATTCCCCCTAAAAGCCTGGTCATGGGTGTGCCGGGCAAGGTTACCGCAGAGGTTTCCGACAAACTATCTGAACGTCTGAAATGGGGAACCGGGGTCTATCAAACCCTTCCCAAGCGCTGTTATGATACTTTAAAAGAGATACCCGGCAAATAATTTGTAAACTTCGAGGTGGTGGGCCATGACTCTTTTATCTGCCAAAAATGACGGTTCGAAGTTTTTTCCCCCCTGGATCTGCGTCAGAAAGGTATAGTAAGATGATTATCCACTTAACAGATGGAGAATCAACTGTTTGGGCAGGTCAGGAAGAAGCCTTTGCCCGTCAGGCGGCAGACAACAATAAGGACGGGATTTCAGATTGGGTGGAATTAGCCGGTATGAGGGCTCCTTGAGGAGAATCAATTATAACTGACCCGAATAATATGGATACCGATGGGGATGGTTTAAACGATGGTGAGGAAACAGGACCAGTTATTTTAGCTGGGAAGGCTTATTCTATGAAAACCGACCCATCAAAAAGGGATACTGATGGGGATGGATATAATGATAAGGAAGATTTGATTCAAATACACCGGAATTTACCATTAATCCCGGCGTAGATAAGGATTTCCTCGAAACAGTAGGAAATGAACTATTGAAATATCAAAATGGAAATAATTATATAATTATTGATAACGATGGGTGGGTAGATATTAATAGTGGTCTAGGTTATAGTGGAACAAGCAAAATAGGAAATGTCGATGCTAATCAATACCTCGAGGGATATCGGTGGATTTTGGTAGGAAAACATACATCGGTTGAACATGTAACAATTCATCATAATCATGAGGTATGGGATAAGACAATGCCTTGGTTAAATTAATTAAATTAAAAAATACCCTTGCTTAGCTAAGATAGCAAGGGTATTTTAATCTCATAGTAAACGAGTTATGGGAATGTTTAAGAGAATTATTGATTACTAATCATGTGTTAAATAGCTTTTTAACTATAGAAATATATTTTAAATTGTGATATTAATAAATTGAGGTGATTTAAAACAATGGTTAATCAACAAAGAAATGAAATTATGTGGAAACTTACTCTTTTTTTGGCTTCGTTTCATGTATTATTGGGGTTTTTAATTATACTTACCTTTAACGGAGCAGAACTTTTTTTGTTGTCTATGGTGTTTTGGGTTTGGCTTGGGGTTTTATATTCTTCAGTTCTGACATTTTTCTTAGTAATTTTTCTACCAAAGCAAAGAAAGGATTGGCGATATTGGTTTAAGGTGTGGATAATTCAGACATTATCGGTTCACTGGATTGTTCCTTATGTATTTTATTTCGCAAACTCACCCGCATAAACAAGAGTAAGCCGGGCCGCTCGTATGGTCCGGCTTAAATTATTTACCACATCTTACTTTTGGTGCATTAAATATGGTACAATATGTTTATCTGGGGAGGGTAGAAAACATCATGGGTCAAGCATTACACAACAGAAAACTTGGAACATTACTTATAATAATTTCGGCTACGGGCTTTGCATTTTTAGCCATCTTCGTCAAATACGCTTATGCTGCCGGTCTTAATACCCTGACCATGCTGAGCATCAGGTTTCTCATTGCTGCGGTGATTATGTGGGTGATTGTCTGGGCCAGGAAAGAAAATCCGAGAATAGACAGGAAGAAGATTGTCCAATTAGCCATGCTAGGGGTTATGGGTTATGGAGTAATGTCCGGATTTTACTTTAACGCCGTGAACTTGGTTCCAGCCGCGATTGCGTCGATAATTCTTTATACATATCCTTTGTTGGTGACTCTATTGGCTGCCTGGATGTTTAAAGAAGCTATCACCAGAACTAAACTCCTTTCCTTGGTGATAAGTTCTTTGGGATTGGTTATGGTGGTGGGAGTGGCTTTTGACGGGCTGAATCCCAAGGGTCTCCTTTATGCGGCCATGGCTGCGGTGGTGTATTCCTTATATATCGTCTACAGCAATAAGCTGGTGGGAAGGGTCAATCCCATGCTGGTAACCACTTATGTCATTACTTCGGCTGCAGTAGTTCTTACCCTGATTACTTTGGTTTCCGGTTCCGTGGTTCTGCCAACCGGTAGCCAGGGTTGGTGGTCGCTCCTTGGGATAGCCGTTTTCTCTACGGTAATTGCTATCTTGACCTTTTTTCAGGGGATGAGCATAGTGGGCCCGTCTCAGGCCTCTATTATCAGTACTTTGGAGCCGGTGGTTACCGCATTGGCGGCTTTCCTGTTGCTGGCGGAAAAGGTTTCTGTAACCCAGTTCCTGGGGGGGCTCCTGGTTATTGGGGCGGTAATTTTGATTCAAAAGGATGAAGAAGTTATTGTATCTGAACAGAAAGGATGAGTTAAGTGAGCTACATTTTAGTCATCTTTGCAGTTGGATTTCTTATTTTGGTTCACGAAGTGGGCCATTTATTGGCAGCAAAGTGGGCTGGAATACCCATAGCCAGGTTTTCCATTGGTTTTGGGCCAAAGCTGTGGTCTTTTACTAAGGGCGGTGTTGAATACCGTATTGCCTTGATACCTCTTGGTGGCTATGTACTGCCCGACATAGAGGAGGAGAAAGACTTTTTTGCTCTGGCGGTCAGGAAAAGGATAATTTTCTCTCTGGGTGGGCCTTTGGCTAATCTAGTCTTTGCTTATCCCTTAATGGCTATATATAATCTTTTGAAAGGGGATATGAGCCTTTATGCCCTGACGGTGAAGCCATTGATTCAGGTAATATCATCGTTGGGATATATAATTACCGCCATTCCAATGCTTTTTACCAAGCCGGAGCAGTTATCCGGTATAGTAGGAATCGTGGCCCAAGGGGGCAAGATGGTGGAAGGTGATTGGCTTAGTGGAATAGTATTATTAGTGATGCTGAATCTAAATTTGCTGGTATTTAACCTCTTACCTCTACCGGTCCTTGATGGTGGACAGATTCTGTTGACCCTGATGGAAAAAATAAGTCCCAAGGTGTTGAAGATTCGTCTTCCTTTGGCCCTGTTGGCCTGGATCTTGATGCTTGGCTTGATGATTTATGCCACTTCCAATGATATTGGTAGGTTGATGACGTAAACTCATTAGACCGGCGGTTTTATGGCCGTATATTTCGTTTAAAAGGTAAGGGCTGTCCCGCAGTTCATTATGAACTAAGGGACAGCCCGCTGTTGATTACATTACCCCTTGAGGCATTACCCCGCCACCGGCTTGGTAGCTGTTTACCATGGTATTGGTGGTATTCTGCTGCAGGGTGGGGACTTGGTAATAGCCCTTCTGATTCATGAATTGGAAAATTTCATAATGCTGGTTGCAGGCGGAGGTAATGCACTCCAGCATCATTTGACGCAAGCCGTTATCGGCACATTCCAGGGCCGCATGGGTACACATGCTGGCTGTCGACTTAGCGCAGCTCATCATGATGGAGGCCACATCCCGGTCGTCCATTTGCTGAGGGTTGGCATTGGGGAAACTGGGGGATGGGTTGCGCAAGCCGTATTTCACCGACTGGCGCAGTGTGCCGTGATAGGGCATGGCTCGACCGGCTCCCCGCTGGTGAATAAAATTCACCAGGGTTTCATACCCCTGAACAATGTGTCTTAACTGGTTGTCAAAGATGGTTCTTAACTGGGTGTCCTTGATATGGGGCGTTAACAATTCGAAAACATTGATGGTATTGATTTTGTGGCTAAGTATTTCGTGGGTCTTCAGCAGTTCGTGAGCGCCGAATTGCTGGGTTTGCTGGGTTCCTCCGTATTGTTGGGTACCCCACTGTTGCTGGCCCCATTGCTGGGTTCCTTGCTGACCGGCTCCGTAGAAGTGATCCATAAAATCTGCCTCCTTTTATTTATTTGTGTCACCGGAAATTATTTTTTCCAGAAGAGGGATTAATATACCCCGGAAAAGGGGAAAAGATATTTAAGGTCGAAGTAGAATAAATATGTTTCTGAAATAAGTTGGGGGTATTCCTTTGTCACCGTTTCAGATGGTTTCACAATTGAAGATTATCGTAAAGTTTGTGGGTTGGGTTTTCCCTTTGGTTGATGAAGAGCTTGGCCGCTGGCGGTTGAAAGCTGCTGCTAGTCCAGATGAGGTATTGGCGGCTCAGGCCCTGGCCAGTATTCGGGATAAACGTTTTCACGCCCAGGGGGGGAGTGTTTATGCCCTGTATCCGGGGGTGGAGATGAAGGGTTTTGTGGCTTTGGTGGTGGCCCTGCAGACCATCAGCGATTATCTGGACAATCTCTGTGACCGGGTGGGACTGGAGGATGAAAAGGCCTTTCGCCGGTTGCACCTAGCTATGACCGAAGCCTTAAGTCCGGGGGTAGACCCTTCGGATTATTACACATATTATCCCCACCATGAGGACGGCGGCTACCTTCAGGAACTGGTGAGGGAATGTCAGAGTCAGGTAGCCAAGTTACCTGGATATTTTTTGGTTCAAGAGGATGTCCTTTTCCTGGCAGGGTTGTATTCGGATCTCCAGACTTATAAACACTTGCCATTGGCAATTAGGGAAGAAAAGATGATTGAGTGGCTGGAGCCATACATGGTGGGAAATCCTGACTTTTCTAAGTGGGAGTTTGCTGCGGCTACGGGATCAACTTTGGGGATGTTTATGTTATGTGCTGCCGCTGCCAATCCCCGTTTGACCCGTGAAGAAGCGGCTCGGATAAAGGAAGCTTATTTTCCGTGGGTTAGCGGACTTCATATTTTATTGGATTATTTTATTGACCAGCAGGAGGACGAAGGAACGGGGGATCTTAATTTTATAACTTATTACCCTAATCGGCAGCAATGCGGTGAAAGGTTAGGCTGGTTTCTGGAACAATCTTTAATTAAAGTAAAGAAATTATCCCAACCGCTGTTTCATTTAACTGTAATCGAGGGCCTTTTGGCCATGTATTTGTCCGACCCCAAGACAGGCCAGGAGCCGGTAAGGACAGTAAGCGCTCAATTGTTGCGTACTGCCGGGCGGAGAACGGGGTTATTCCATGGCCTTTGCAAGTTTTTGCGGAAGAAGAAGGTAATTTAATTAATTCGATTCATAGCCAAGTCGGGTAAGGCCAGAAGCAAATCTTTATATGGGGATGGCGTTAGGCAGGTTAGACTGGATTTGGCCATTATGGCAAAAGCAGCAGCCTTTTTCTGAGCTTGTTCAAGGGCGCCGGAATTATGTATCACCTCAATTATTTTGTTATAATTCCTGTTAGCCAGGGCCTCTTCCAAGAGAGGCGCTTGCTGGCCGTTGCTCAAAAGGATAATTAGTGGCAATGTAATGTTACCCAGTTGTAAATCCTGTCCGGTAGGTTTTCCTAGCTGTGCCGGTTGACCGGTTAGGTCAAGCAGGTCGTCGATAATCTGATAAGTCAGGCCTAGGTAGCGACCGTATTCTCCCAAAGCCAGAACCGTCTCTTTATTTGCTTTGGCAATCATAGCCCCTGCCTGGCAGGAAGCTGACAATAAGACGGCAGTTTTCTTGGTTATCCTTTCCAGATATTCATCTTCCGTTATGTCCAGCTTAAATCCTTTAACCGCCTGCTCAATCTCCCCTTGACACATCTGTTCAATGGTATCTACCGCCAACTTTAGACAACTATTCAGTCCGCTGGTGGCCAGTAAGCCGAAGGCCCTGGCAAAAAGGAAATCACCGGCCAAGACGGAGGGTTGGTTACCCCATAAGGCGTTAAGGCTTGGCTTACCCCGGCGGGTAGAGGAATGGTCGATAATATCATCATGAACCAGGGAGGCCATATGAATCAACTCCATGGCAGCCGCTGTATTGATTAGTTTTGGGGTCAGAGGACCAAGAGCGCGGCCCGTGCAGATGGCCAGCAAAGGGCGAATTCGTTTGCCGCCTGCCGATAAGAGATGAAGGCCCATTTGGGTAAGGACGTCATAATCACCGGTGAGGACATGATGGAGTTTATTCTCCACCAGGGCCATTTCCGGTAGGGCGTGAACTGATTCAAGGTGTCGGTTTGCGGTATTCAGGCTATTTCTAGGCATAATAAGCCTCCTGTTAAAAAGGATAGGTATATTATAGCCAGGAAAGGTTTTTTTACCCCCCCAAAAAAATAACTAGATTGCCTATTGCCACAAACCGGCTCCAATGATATAATGTCTATCGTAGGAGGATTAATATCCGCCTAGCGAGGACAGATGAGGGGGTTCGGCGATGGGAAAAAAAGGTAAGTTTTACATTGTTCAGGCCGATATATTGCCGGAAGCCATTCGCAAGACTGCCAAGGCTAAGGAACTGCTGGCCAGGGGTGAGGTAAGTACCGTTAATGAAGCGGTGGATCGGGTGGAACTTAGCCGGAGCGCTTTTTATAAGTACAAAGATGGAGTTTTTCCTATTCACGAAGCAAGCCAGGGTAAGATTATTACCTTGTCTATGTTATTGGAACACCGCTCCGGTGTGTTATCTATCGTTCTTAACACCATTGCTAAAGCCCATGGCAATATCCTCACCATTAACCAGGGCCTGCCTTTACAGGGGATGGCCAATGCTACCATCTCCCTGGAGACTGCAGCCATGGTAGCCTCTGTGGATGACCTGATAGACTATATGCGCCAGGTGGACGGAGTTAAAAAAGTAGAATTAGTTGGACACAATTAGGGGGAGTGAATTATGGAAGCAGTAAAGATTGCCCTGTTAGGTGTTGGGACAGTAGGCGGTGGCGTCTATAAGGTTTTACAGCAAAACAGCCGGGAAATTGAAATGAAAGTTGGCGCCCGCCTGGAGGTAGTCAAGGTTCTGGAGCGTAACTTAGAGCGGACTAAGGAACTGGGCATCCCGGATGAGATAGTAACCACAGATTTCAGTGAAATCACCGGTGATCCCGAAATAAATATTGTAGTGGAATTGGTTGGCGGCGTTGAAGCGGCCCGCAGTTTCGTCAAGGCTTCTCTGGAGGCCGGTAAAAGTGTGGCCACAGCCAACAAGGATTTAATCGCCCTATATGGTCAGGAGCTTTTCGAGGCCGCCCATGAGCATAAGGTTGACCTGCTTTTTGAGGCTAGTGTTGGTGGAGGTATCCCCATCATCCGGCCCCTGAAGGAGAGCCTGGCCGCTAACAAAATTGAGCAAATTATCGGTATCGTTAATGGTACCACCAACTATATGTTGACTAAGATGGCCCAGGAAGGTTCGGATTTTGCCGAGGTGCTGGCCGAGGCCCAGGCCAAGGGTTATGCTGAAGCTGACCCCACATCTGATGTGGAGGGTTATGATGCTGCCCGCAAGCTGGCCATCCTGGCTTCCATCGGTTTCAATTCCCGGGTAACCTTTCCTGATGTCCATGTGGAGGGAATCACCAAAATATCCAAAGAGGATATGGCTTATGCCAAGGAACTGGGTTATGTGGTGAAACTATTGGCCATTGCCAAGGAAAGTGATGGCAGTATCGAAGCACGGGTACATCCCGCCTTTTTGCCCACTAACCATCCCTTGGCTTCGGTGAATGATGTTTTTAATGCCATCTTTGTCCGGGGCGATGCTGTAGGCGATACCATGTTCTATGGCCGGGGGGCCGGGGAATTACCCACCGCCAGCGCCGTAGCCGGGGATATCATGGAAGCGGCCCGCAACATCTTACACCGGGATCGGGGCCGCCACGGCTGTACTTGCTATGACCAAAAGCCCATTAAGGATATCGGCGATACCAGGTCCAAGTATTTTGTAAGACTTGTGGTTCTTGATAAACCGGGGGTCCTGGCCAGTATTGCCAGTGTTTTCGGCAATCAGGACGTATCCTTGAACTCGGTGATTCAAAAGCGTAAGATTGGGGAAATGGCAGAATTGGTTTTTGTAACCCATGAGGTACTGGACAGGAATATTCAGGACTCTTTAGCCATTATCAAGGCAATGCCCACAGTAGAAAGTGTAGCCAATCTAATCCGCGTCGAAGGAGATGAATTCTAATGGCCTGGCAAGGTGTAGTAAAAGAATTCCGGGAATACCTTCCGGTAAATGAAAATACCCCTATCGTAAGTCTTAACGAAGGCAATACCCCTCTGATTAAGTCGGAAAATCTCAGCAAAGAACTGGGTTTTGAAGTTTATTTTAAATACGAAGGGCTCAACCCCACCGGGTCCTTCAAAGACCGGGGTATGTGTATGGCGGTAACCAAAGCTTATGAAGAAGGTTCCAAAACCATCATGTGCGCCTCTACCGGTAATACTTCAGCTGCGGCGGCTGCTTATGCCGCCCGCTGCGGAATGAAATGTATCGTCCTGATTCCTAACGGCAACATCGCTCTAGGCAAGCTGGCCCAAGCAATAATCTACGGGGCACAGGTAATCGCCATTGAAGGAAACTTCGATGAGGCCTTGACCATGGTGCGGGAAATCTGTGAAAAACACCCCATAACTTTAGTTAACTCGGTCAATCCTTACCGCATTGAAGGACAGAAAACTGCGGCCTTCGAGGTGGTGGATGTTCTGGGTGATGCTCCTGATTTCCTGGCCATCCCGGTAGGGAATGCCGGTAACATCACCGCTTACTGGAAAGGATTCAAAGAGTATCAGGCTAAAGGTAACGCCAAATCTTTACCCAAGATGATTGGTTTCGAGGCCGAAGGTTCCGCCGCCATCGTCAAAGGGGAACCCATCCTTAACCCTGAAACGGTAGCCACCGCTATCCGCATCGGCAATCCCGCCAGTTGGGACGGGGCTGTTAATGCGGCCAAAGAATCAGGCGGTTTCATCAATTATGTAACCGATGAAGAAATCCTCGAAGCCTACAAACTCCTGGCCCGCTCGGAAGGGATATTCTGCGAGCCCGCCTCAGCCGCTTCCTTAGCCGGAGTAATTAAATATAACCAACATGGATTGTTCAAGCCCACCGACCGCGTAGTCTGCGTCCTTACCGGCAATGGCCTAAAGGACCCCGATAATGCCATCAAATCCGTAACCGAGAAACCCTTGGTGGTTCCAGCGACCCTTGAAGCCATTGAGAAGCTCATCGGAGTGTAGGCGTTTCTTAGCGGTCAGGGGTAGCTGGTGAAGAAGTTTCTTATAGGTCAGGGGTTAGGGGGGCATTGTGTAAGGCTCTGGGGCTATGGTTCATAGTTCGTAGTTCATAGTTCGTAGTTGCCTGGGGTAATAATTCGGGGTCTGTTAGGGCCACCCTTTAACCTCAAAAATGCTGATAGCTGACAGCTGACGACTGATAGCTGACGACTGATAGCTGACCAGAGAGGAATACTTTATAGCTTATAGTTTATAGCTGGTAGCTTGTAGTCATTGACGTATAATTCTTAGCGGTTTAGGTGGTTAAGCGGTGGCTTGTGAGTGCCGACCTGGAGCTTGACATGCATAGGTTTGGGGTATTTGCGGAGCAACTTTTCACTAGCGTGCGATAGACAGCCCGTCGGATGCTGAGACATTACCCTAAAAGGGCGTAAAGGTGCAGTCACCTCTCACTTAAGACGGCGGGGAACAAAGCGGGTAGCTCTCGTGAAGCCTGAAAAGTTGTGGAGTAAATACCCCAAACCTCCCTACAGCGAGGCTTTATAAGCTCTGACCTGGAGCTTGACAAGCATAAAATACCAACCCAAACCCCAGCTACAAACTACTAATCAATGGAGGCAACAATGATAAGAGTCCAAATACCCGCAACCACCGCCAATCTCGGCCCTGGTTTCGACACCCTGGGCATGGCGTTGCAGCTTTACAACATCATCGAAATGGAAGAAATTGAGCAAGGCCTTCGGATCGAGGTAGAAGGGGAAGGATGGCAACATATCCCCTTAAATGCTTCTAATCTGGTAGTCAAAGTAGCTGACCTGGTTTTCAAGCGGGTCCATTACCGACCCAAAGGATTGAAGTTGCGCTTAATCAATAACGTCCCGGTATCCAGCGGCCTGGGCAGCAGCGCTACTGCCATTGTGGGTGGGCTGGTAGCGGCCAATGTCCTTTCCGGAAACAAGCTATCGGAGAAAGACTTACTGGTGATGGCTACTTCGTTGGAAGGGCATCCCGATAACGTGGCCCCGGCTCTTTTGGGAGGGCTGGTAATTGCCGCCGTGGTGGACGGGGATGTGAAGTATGTTAAGGTAAACCCGCCTGCGGGTATGCGTTGTGTAGTGGCGACCCCGGAGTTTCCCCTTTCTACAAAAATGGCCAGGGAAGTCCTGCCTCAACAGGTATCCATGAGTGATGCGGTTTTCAATATCAGCCGGACTGCCCTCCTGGTTAGCTCCTTGCTCCAGGGGGATCTGAATCTTATGTCTGCAGCCATGGACGACCGGTTGCATCAACCATATAGATGCTCCCTCATCCCCGGAATGAAAAAAGTCTTTGCCGCAGCCAAGCTGGCCGGGGCCAAAGGAGTGGCCTTAAGCGGCGCCGGCCCCACCCTGATTGCTTTTACCGCCGGTAATGAAGAACACATCGCCCAAGTCATGAAGGACACCTTCCAAGAAAACGGCATCAAATGCCAGGTTCTGATTGTCGACCCCACCCCCGAAGGAGCAAACTATATTCAGTATGAGCAGGGCCAAGAGGCAGTTAAGGGGATAGGTTTTAGGGGTTAGGGGTAAGGGGAGGTTCGTAGTTCATAATTCATAATTCATAGTTCATAGTTCGGAGTTCGTAGTTTTCTGGTTCATGGTACATGTTCTAAGTTCTAAGGTCGTACTTCAAGTCCGTAGTTTTATTACCATAAAATCCAGCTTAAAAGCTGATAGCTGATAGCTGACAGCTGACAGCTGATCTAAAAGAGGTGCATGCAAGCAATGCTGGTTGTTCAGAAATACGGGGGCAGTTCGGTGGCTGATCCTGAACGGATTCACCGGGTGGCCCGGCGGGTGATTGAATGTAAAGAAGCGGGCAATGATGTGGTGGTGGTGGTTTCCGCCATGGGGGATACCACTGATGACCTCATTGACCTGGTGAAGAAGATAACTGATAAACCTTCAGACCGGGAGTATGATATGCTCCTATCCACTGGGGAACAGGTTTCTATAGCTTTATTGGCTATGGCTATCCATTCTTACGGCCATCAGGTGATATCCCTGACCGGGCCCCAGGCCGGCATCAAGACTAATGAAGTCTATAATAAAGCCAAAATCACTAATATCCGTCCCCAACGTTTGCAGGCGGAATTGGCCAAAGGCCAGATTGTAGTGGTAGCTGGGTTCCAGGGGATTAATGAAAATGACGATATAACTACTCTAGGCCGCGGCGGTTCCGACACTACCGCTGTTGCATTGGCGGCGGCCCTTAAGGCTGATGTTTGCGAGATTTTTACCGATGTTGACGGGGTATATACTACAGATCCCCGGATGGTACCCCAGGCCCAGAAGTTGGACTCCATTTCTTATGATGAGATGCTGGAGTTGGCCAGTTTAGGGGCCCTGGTGTTACAGCCCAGAGCGGTAGAGTTTGCCAAGCATTATAATGTGTTACTGCATGTAAGGTCCAGTTTTAATCATAATGAGGGAACCATAGTTAAGGGGGTAGACCAAGTGGAAAAAGAGAGAGTGGTCAGTGGAATAGCCCATGACCTGAACGTTGCTAAGATTGCTTTGTTTGATGTGCCTGACCAGCCTGGCATCGCCTCCAAGGTTTTCAAGGTTCTGGCTGATGCAAATGTTAATGTGGATATGATAGTCCAGAGTACCATGCGTAACGACTCCAATGATATTTCCTTTACCTGTCCCCACGACGATCTGAAAAAGGCCATTGAGGCCATGGAAGAGATAACCAAAACCATCGGGGCTAAAGGTTTCAGTTATGATGAGGAAGTTGCCAAGGTATCTATTGTCGGAGCTGGGATGGTGAGCAACCCCGGTGTAGCGGCCAAGATGTTCGAGGCCTTGGCTGATGAGGATGTTAACATAGAGATGATTGCCACTTCAGAGATTAAGGTATCCTGTATCATTAAGGCCAGTCAGGTTAAACTGGCGGTACTAGCTCTACATAATAAATTTGAGCTGGAAAAGCTGGGGAGTTCAGTGAAAAGTTAAATCTAAAAATAAATCTTAAAAACATATTGACATACTCGGAAATGTAGTGATAAGATATTGTTAGGGTTGAATTGAGTTCAAGTCCGAAAAAATAATTAAATCAACTTAGATTAGCCGATTAGACAAACTAAAGGCTGGTAATTTTTTGTGTAAAAAATTACTGGCCTTTTCTTTTTTTGTTAGGGAGGTGTGTTAATGAAACCAAAAGAAGTGGTGCTGACGGCCATCAATGGCCAAAAGCCATCACGAGTTCCGGTGGCCATTTTATCCGGTGGAGCCTGGACTTTTAATAACAGGGGTTTCACTCTGGAGGAAGTGTTAGATCAACCGGAATTAATGGCTCGCATTATTGTGGAGACCAATGAACAGGTCAAGTCAGATATCGTCTGGCCGGGTTCGGGTTATAACAATCTGTCGGTACGAGCCTTGGGTGGGAAGATTAAGTTTCGGCCCAGGGGTGTCCCGGATGTGGTTGAACCATTGCTCAAAGGGGCAGGGGATGTGGACAGGATTAATCCGGAGCGGCTGAGGGAGGATGAAGGGGTTAGCAACCTCTGGCAGGTGACGGCCCTGGTTGACCGGGCCATCGGGGAAGATACCCTGGTTGGTTTCAGTGGTTGGGGACCCTTTAGCCTAGCGGCCCAGCTTTATGGTGTGGAACGGCTGATGCGGGATATATACAGGGATAAACCTGCGGTTCATGCCGTACTGGAGTTGGCTACCGAGATTTCTTTCCGCTATTATGAGGCGGCTATCAGGGCTGGGGCTCGGATACTGTCCATTGGTGAACCTACCGCGTCAGGGGATTTGATTTCCCGGCAGCATTTTGAGGAGTTTGTCCTGCCCTATCTGGGTATCTACATGAAACGAACTAAGGAAGCCGGAGGGCTGAATTTGCTCCACATCTGCGGCAATATTACCAACCGATTGGACCTTATCCCCAGTTGCGGGGCGGACGTACTCTCGGTTGATTACAAGGTGGATCTGGTCCGGGTTAGAGAGGCGGTTGGCAGTAAAATAGCTTTTGCTGGTAACGTCAATCCGGTGGCGGTACTGGAAGTCGCTACCCCGGAGGAGGTGGTCGCTGTTTCACGGGAGTGCATTGAAACAGTAGGCCTGGAAGGGAATTTCATCCTGATGCCAGGCTGCGACCTTTCCCCCGGAGTACCGCAGGAAAATATCAAGGCTTTAATAGAGACCGGTTTAAACCGGCAGCTAAGCGCCTGACGGGGTTAACCCGGTTGGACAATTAGCTTCAACAAAACGGAGGTGGGTAACATGAGTTATTTTGAACAGAAAGAACCGCCCAAGCGAGAAGACCGGCTAAAAGCCTGCATTACATTTGGCGGAACCATTTGCGGCCTGGCAAACAGGCCTAAAGGCAGTTGCCTGGATGACGGGGAGCGGGGGTTCACCCAGGGTTCCATATGTCTGTTACTTCCCGGTTTGGCTATGATTAACAGTTTGCCGGACAGCGTAGTGCTCGTTCATGGGGCCATCGGCTGCGGGTCTAGCACTCATGGCCAAAATGCCAATATAAGGGTGGGCAGCAACATACGGCAGGGTAAGGTTAAAGACGCCCTCTGGTTGTCTACTGCCCTCAATGAGTCCGATGTCATCAACGGTGGGGAAGATAAGCTGGAAGCGGCCATCCAAGAAGCGGACCGCCGTTACCGGCCCTCATCCATTATCGTGGTGGCCGGTTGTGTACCCGGTATCATCGGAGATGATATCGACGGGGTGGCGGCCCGGGTTCAACCCCAGGTCAATGCTACGATTCTGCCTGTCCATTGCGAGGGGTTCAAGACCAAGATCTGGGCCACCGCTTATGACGCCGTCTATCACTCCATCGGCCGCAACCTGCTGAAGGAGCCGAAGGAATATGGTAATGTTGTTGTTGATGAGTTGGAGGAATTAAAAGAGAAGCAACGGCGCAGCCGGACGGTGAACTTGATGAACGTTACCTCCATGGGCCGGGTGGATGAGTTGGAACTGGAGCGTTTGCTCCGGGCCTTGGGATTGGAGGTTAACATATTTCCGGTGTTTGCCCATCCTGAGGAGATGTATAAGGCTACCCAAGCGGCCCTGTCCATCAGCACCTGCCCCACCCATGACGATTATTTCCTCAAGCACCTCCATGAAAAGTATGGCGTTCCCTATATTATTAAACATATGCCTATTGGGATTGAAAACACCAGCCTTTGGCTGCGGGATGTAGCGGCTTTCTTTGGTCTGGAAGAACAGGCTGAAAAAATCATTGCCGAAGAGGTGCGGGAACTGGAGGCGGCCCTGGAGGAACTGAAACCCGCTTTTGCCGGGAAAAAGGTGTTTATCAGCGCCGGTGAGTTCCGGGCCCTGGCCACAGGCAACCAGTTGGCGGAACTGGGCTTTGAGGTAGTAGGGATTCGCTCTTTCCACCATGACGAGTTTGCAGAAGTGGAGTATGAGAAACTAGCCGCCAGGAACAAGGATTTCGTGGTGGATATCGCCAATGTCCAGCCCTTTGAGGAAGCTAATTTGTTGAAAAAACTTAAGCCTGACCTTTTCTTGGGCCACCATGCCGGCAACGGCACGGCATCCAAGTTGGGGATAGCCACCCACGTTATTTATAACACAGGTTTAAGTTACATTGGCTACCAGGGAGTTTATGAAATCGGACGGAGACTTTACAGGCAGTTAAAAAACACTACCTTTAATAAAAAGTTGAGTAAACACGTTCGTTTACCCTATAAAGAACAGTGGTATCAAGAAGATACCTTCAAGTACATTAACTCCAGGGGAGGTGAGGTTAATGAGTAATTTCATTGAGAGACCCCGTTATACCTGCCCTTTGGGCGGGGCGGTGGCAACAATTACTGCTTTACCGGGGGGAATACCTATTCTCCATGCCGCACCAGGATGCGCCGGTAATCTTAATTGGACTCAGAGCGGGGCCAGCGGCCTCCAGGTAGGTGGTTACTGCGGTGGGTTAAGCGTGCCCAGTTCTAATGTCCAGGAGAGAGAGGTGGTCTTTGGCGGCCATGAACGGTTGCGGGAACAGATTCGCAACACCCTGGATGTTATTGATGGGGATTTATATTTCGTAGTAACAGGCTGCGTTACTGAAGTAATCGGTGATGATGTGCGGGCGGTGGTTAGTGAATTCCAGGAAGAAGGGACCAACATCATCTATGCCGAAACCGGCGGGTTTAAGGGCAATTCTTACTACGGCTATGATCTGGTACTCCAGTCCCTATTCCGGAATTTCGTAGAGCGAGGCGGGGAAAAGGTCAAGGGCAGGGTTAACCTGTGGGGTATCGTGCCTGCATTCGATGTTTTCTGGCGGGGTAACCTTGAGGGGTTACGGAATCTGCTGGAGAAACTGGGCCTAGAGGTTAACACTTTTTTCACTTCCGACGATACTTTGGAAGGGATTAAAAAAGCGGCTTCCGCCGAGTTGAATATCGTGGTGTCTGATGTTTATGGGATAGAGGCGGCCCGGGTCTTTGAAGAGGCCCATGGTACACCGTATCTTAGCACCCCGCTGCCCATCGGGCCTGGGGCAACGGATAGTTTCCTGCGTCAGATTGGGGCGGCCCTATCCCTTGATAATGGGAAGATAGAAGAGTTTATAGAGGCGGAGAATAAAAAGTACTTTAGATTCATAGAAACCCTGGTGGATGTTTATAATGATGCGGATCTTCAGCGGTATGCGGTGGTTGTGGGGGATGTGAATTACGCCGTGGCGGTAACTAAGTTCCTGGCCGATGACCTGGGCTGGCTGCCGGAGGTGACTGTGTTCACCGACCAGTTGAGGGATGATCAGAAGCCCCATCTAGCCGGGCGGCTAGCCGACCTGGAGTCGGGGCTGCAGCCTAAAGTGGTGTTTGAAACTGATACTAGTGAAATTATCGGGCATATTAACAACCACTGGCCCAGGTTTAGGAGCCAGAAGTATTATAACGCCCTGGGGCCGCTATTTGTGGTGGGAAGCTCCCTGGAGCGGGAGTTGGCCCAGTCCATCGGGGCCGCCCATCTCAGCGTGAGTTTTCCCGTGGCTAACCGGGCGGTACTGGACCGAGGTTATACGGGGTACAAGGGTGGTTTGCGCTTGTTGGAGGATTTGTTGAGTGCGATAGTAATAGGTAGGTAAAAGGCAACAAGACCAACTATGGATAGTTGGTCTTGTTTGCGTTAAGGGGTAAACTTTACTTGCTTCGTCTTAAATAAGCGAGATATTATGCTTCTTCTCTTTTCCTTGGCCGAATAGCCCATATAATAGCTTCTGCACCATTTTCGTTGGGTTCATGGATGGTTGCCAAACGATTCGCAACCGATTTCCGTCAGGTATTCTTTCCGGCAGCCTATTTGATTCAAATCGTACTTAAGAGAATATATTTGAACATGCCACTGGAAAAATTCTTCTTGTTTCGTTTGACATAAGAATATGATATCAAATATAATATTATTATGATAGGGGTCAACAGGTTCAAGTCATAGAAACTTCAAACACCCCGGCTATCCTAAAATCATAACCTTAATGGAGACTGAGTTAATCCGTCCTTACCAAATCAATCTGGTTAGAGAGCTTCTTGAGAATATAGGAATTATTCAGGAGGAGGACAAAAATTATGACTAAAAAACCAACATTTAATCTTTGTAAAGTTGATTCATCCATGTTCAACTCAAAAATGGACATTGACGAGTTTGTTACCGAGCCTGAAAACTCGAAAGAAATCGAGAAGCAAGTTGAACAATATGCACAATTAGAATATCCTATTAAACTCCAAAAAGAATCCGATGAACATGGCATGTACTGGGTGGCAGAGCACCAAGATCTTCCAGGTTGTATGACCCACGGTAATACTAAGGAAGAGGCACTTATAAATTTAGATGATGCTAAAAGGAGTTGGATTTATACCGCTGTATCTTTGGGTACGTCAATCCCTGACCCCGGTACCAAAGCGGAAATAGAGGATTGTTCGGGTCGCATTCTATTACGTCTACCAAAAGAACTACATTACCGGCTGTTACAAAAATCAAAAGAAGATAATATTAGTCTAAATCAAGAGTTGCTCTTTCTTATTTCATCAGCACTTGGTATCCGATATTTATCAAGCAAAAAAAAGCAAGGTCGCCCCTGTGACCGGAGAGACTACAAGTAACTTGACAAATGCTTCTAATAAACTATATCATTAAACCTATAGTAAAATAAATTTTGTCCGACCAGCTATCTGGAGGCCAGTTTCTGATTAACGAAACTTGGCCTCTTTTTATTATCAAGGA
>JAJZSN010000056.1 GCA_021849745.1 Bacillota bacterium
CCCTCACTGATGCCTCCACTCTGAAAAGGGATGTGGTGGAAGGCGTTGATATCATGGTTATCCGGGAACTGACCGGGGGCCTCTATTTCGGTGAGAAAAAACGGGAAAACATCGAAGGCGGCCAGCGGGCCATTGATACCATGGTTTATACCACCGAGGAGATTGTAAGGATTGCTCGCCTGGGCTTTGAAACCGCCCGCAAGCGGGGCAAGCGCCTTTGCTCAGTGGACAAAGCCAACATTCTGGAAACCTCCCGGTTGTGGAGAGAAACGGTTACCGAACTGAGCAAGGAATATCCCGATGTGGAATTGACCCATATGTATGTAGATAATGCTGCCATGCAATTGGTGCGGTGGCCCAAGCAGTTTGATGTAATGGTTACTGAAAATATGTTTGGGGATATCCTTACGGATCAAGCTTCTATGTTGACCGGCTCCATTGGCATGCTTCCTTCAGCCAGTATTGGCGGTAAGGTGGCCATGTATGAGCCCAGCCATGGTTCGGCTCCGGATATCGCCGGCCAGAACAAGGCTAATCCCATCGCCACTATCCTCTCGGCTGCTATGATGCTGCGGTATTCCTTCAACCTGGAAAAAGAGGCTAAGTTGATTGAGGACGCAGTGGTCAAGGTGCTGGACAAAGGCTATAGAACCGGAGATATTATGGAGCCTGGCAAGACCTTGGTAGGAACCACGGAAATGGGGGCTCTCATCGGGGGAGAGATGATTCAAAATGTCGGTTAAGCTTTATGATACCACGCTGCGAGACGGCACCCAGGGGGAAGGAATCTCGTTCTCGGTGGAGGATAAATTAAAAATAACCAAACGGCTGGACCAAATCGGCATTCATTACGTTGAAGGGGGCTGGCCTGGTTCCAATCCTAAGGATATGGAGTATTTCCACCGAGTCAAGGAACTAAAGCTAAACCAGCTTAGGGTAGCAGCTTTTGGTTCCACCCGCCGGGCGGGAATTACTGCTGCTGAGGACAAGAACCTTCTGGCTCTCGTTGATTCGGGAGCGGCCACGGTGACCATCTTCGGCAAGAGCTGGGATTTCCACGTCATTCATGCCCTGCAGACTACTTTGGAAGAAAACCTGGCTATGATCAGGGATTCGGTGGCTTACTTAAAGAGTAAGGGTCTGGAAGTATTCTATGACGCCGAGCATTTCTTTGATGCCTATAAGACCAATCCTGACTATGCCATGGCTACCTTGATGGCGGCCCAGGAAGCAGGGGCAGATGTGTTATGTCTCTGTGATACCAACGGAGGCTGCTTGCCTAACGAGATTTATGAGATTGTAGGGGTTGTGAAGAAGGTAGCCAAGGTACCCTTGGGTATTCATGTCCATAATGACGGTGAACTGGCGGTAGCCAATTCCATCATGGCCGTCCAGGCTGGGGTCACCCAGGTTCAGGGCACCATCAACGGCTATGGCGAACGGTGTGGCAATGCTAACCTGTGTTCCATTATCCCTAACCTGGCCTTGAAGATGAAGGTGGACTGCATGACAGATGAGGCCTTGGAAGGTCTCACCGACCTGTCCCGCTATGTCAGCGAACTAGCCAATCTTCATCACAATACTCATCAGCCCTATGTAGGGGTCAGCGCCTTTGCCCATAAAGGGGGCATGCACGTTAGCGCACTGCTGAAAAACCCTAAGACCTACGAGCACATCGTGCCGGAACTGGTGGGTAACCACCGCCGGGTGTTGGTATCGGAATTATCCGGGGTAAGTAATTTGTTATATAAGGCGGAGGAATTGGGTCTGGATATCGAGAACCTGACCCAGGAATCCAAGGAGATATTGGAGCAGGTCAAGGATTTAGAGCACCAGGGCTTCCAGTTCGAAGGGGCGGAAGGTTCCATGGAACTGCTGCTGCGCCGGGCCTTCGGCGGCCTGTCGGAGTTCTTCCAGCTGGAGTCCTTCAGGATTTTCATGGAGATGCATGAGGATCATACCGTCCATTCGGAAGCGGTGATTAAGGTGCGGGTCTTAGATCAGGTGATGCATACCGCTGCTGTGGGTAATGGCCCGGTTAATGCCATGGATAATGCTCTGCGGAAGGCTTTGGGCAACTTCTATCCGGAGTTGTTGAACCTGAAGTTGAGTGATTACAAGGTGCGGGTGCTGGAAGGCAAGAATGGCACAGCGGCCCCGGTAAGGGTGTTGATTGAGACTACCGATGGACATAATTCCTGGGGTACAGTAGGGGTTTCCGGCAATATCGTGGAGGCCAGCTACCAGGCCCTGGTGGAAAGTTTGTTATATGGTTTATTGAAAGGGAGAGAGCCCAAGTGAGGGCTCTTTTTTGACATAGCCGGGTAGAAAATGGTTTGGATGGGAATTTGATAGGTAATAGTATGGATAGAAGTATTTTCGAGGTGTAATATGTTATTAAAAACCCGAATTTCTCAACACCAAGTGGATGATTTGGCCCTGAATATGGACGAGAACCTGAAACCCGGAGCCATTGAGCGGGGGTTTAATTACTATATCAAGGGACTAGTAAATAAAACGGTTATTATTGAAAATATGGTTGAGGCCTCGGTTAAAGGGACTCACTGGTATCAGGTGAATATTGACCTTGATTATTTTCATTTGAGCCGGTGTAGTTGTCCGGTGGAGGTAGGATGTAAGCATATTGCTGCAGTTTGTTTCTACCTATACGCTATTTATTATGTGCCGGAAACTCTCTTTTTCCAGTTATTGGCTCGCCCCAAAGGGGGCGGGAAAGAGACAAAGACTGCTTCCGGGTCAGGGGTTATGGGGAACCAAGGGTACACCTGGGGGCGGGAGCCTGCCAAAAGGCCAGGAGTTCAGGCTGCAAAACCGGCAGAAATGGGATCTGTCCAAGAATGGGATGAGTTTTTTGCCAAGGAATTCAAAGGACTGGAATATACGAAATATGACAGTTATAATCTCTCCGCTTATGAGAAGTTTGTGGATTCTTTGGCCCGACACTCGAGGGCTTGGTCGGATTCTTTGAAAAATCTCTTTGCTTTACAGGGGTATCTGTTTATCATGGAGCAGATGGAGAAAAGGTTCAAGAGGGAGAAGGAAGCCTATTACGTTACCAATTATTTCAGACATATCAGCGGAAAATTTATTACTGAGATTTTAGGGGCGGGGGTTAGGCTTAACGACATAGAAGCTCGAAAGAGCTACCCTTTTCATTATAAGACTGCCTTTGGAAAATTGGGGAAGCTATTGATGGGCGAGGATTCCTTTTTTGACTGGCTTAATATTTACCGGCAGTTATGGTCTTACGCTTTTCGGGATTTAGGCTGGGTGAAGGAAGAAAGTCGTCGCCTGGATCTATTTTTGGAACACCATCGCGACCCAGCTAATTCGGTTCGGCGAAGAGGAGCTGCGGCCCGGGCTTTTTTGGCTTTCATGGTGAGTGATGACAAGGTGGCGTGGAGGAGGATGGAAGAGGCTGAGGTTAAGGTCAAGGATGTAACGTTGTATCTTCACTTTTTTCAACACCATGAGAAGTGGGAGCGTCTTTGTCAGTGGTTGAGATGGTTGAGCCCCAGGGTAAACCGGAATTCATATTCCGAAGTGGATACTGTTTGTATGTATTGGTTAATGGTGGCTGAACATGAGCCGGTACAGGAGGAAGCCATGGCCATTATGAAGTCCTGGCTGCCCCAGAGCAGGCGGTATTATGCCCAGAACCTGTTGGTAACGGAACAGTACAGGACGTGGGTAGAACTACATGTTTTTGACCAGACTCCTTATGAGGCGGTTAACAAGGGTGAGATTAAGCGGATTGAAGCAGTTGATCCATCGCTGTTGTTGCCCCTGTACCATCACTGGGCGGCCCGATTGATTGAGGAGAAGAAGCGACCTTCTTATAAAGAGGCGGTAAAGATATTAAAGAAGTTGAGGGTCTATTACAGGAAACTGAAGCGGGCTGAAGATTGGGATCGGTTTCTTGGTGGACTGACGGATAATTATAGTCGATTACGGGCTTTCCATGAAGAAATGCGAAAAGGAAATCTGTTGACATGAGCAATAAGTTAAAAATGGAAAATAAGGAACTGTGGGTTGAGTGCCGTTGGGAGCCGGGACAGGGGTTTTTGCTAGGGGGTTCCGGGTTGGGCTGGACCCTAGCGGAATTGAAATATAATTTGTTTGCTTGGCATCAGGACTCTTTTTACGGAACAATGGTGCCGGAGGTGGAGGGGGAAGACGGGTGGTATCTTAGGTTATCACCTTTTATGGCTTTGGAATTCTTTACCCAGCCGTCGGAGCCGGAGTTTTTTACGGTAAAGTGGGGAGCGGAGATTGCCCGGATGCAGCAGACAGCCTTGCTTATCCAGGAAAAGCTGGCCGCTGGGCAGTGGAGGCCTGATTATGAGGGGTGGCGGAAGGGCAAAACCGGTTGGAAATTGGATTATCCCCATGGTGGAGAATTGGCTAACCCGCCGTCTTACCTGGATGAGTGGGTGGAGCTAATCATCGAGGAGTTAAGGGAAGGGGATACGGAGGTTAGTAGGGTGTGGGCGGCCCTTACTGAAGCCTATCCTTTATTGGGTAGGGACAATCCCCGGACTGCTATTTTTGCTGATGAAGAGGATTGGCTGATGGCCATCGGCTGGAAGCAGGACCAGGTTCCCTACCGTACCTGCCTACGGCTTTCGGAACCGGGGGAGGGCAACCCGTGGACGCTGAATCTTCTGCTTCAGGATAAGGAAAACCCCGATGTGATGCGGGAATTTCCCTTTGATGAAGGGGCTGAGGCTGACTATCCAATAGCTTGGTTGCCTCACTTGGAGCGGCCGGTGAAAGATTTTCGGAAATGGCTGGAGTACTTATCTTGGCCGAACCAGGGGGATGAGGGGTTGTACTGCCTGGAGTTAACGGAAGAAGAGGCCTGGGAGTTTCTCATTGAGGGCAGTATTAAGCTGGTAGATGCGGGTTGTACCGTCTTTCTGCCGTCTTGGTGGGAGCAGCTGCGGAAACAAAAGTCCAAGTTACGGATTCATACCAAATCTTCGGTGGGTTCGACGAGGGAATCCATGTTGGGTTTGCAGCAGATTGTCCGGTTCGACTGGAAGCTGGCTGTAGGGGATTTGGAGTTGTCGGAGGATGAGTTCAACCAGGCCCTGGCTGAGAAAAAACGGTTAATTAAAATTCGGGATCAATGGATCCAACTGGACCCGCTGTTTCTGGAACAAGTGCGGAAAATCATGAAAGAAAAGAAAAAAGGTCTTTCCTTGGGGGAAGTGCTGCAAATGCACTTGCTCCATGAGCCAACAGTCTCTGGGGATTTAGAAGAAGGTGAATTGGAAGATGGGCACTCTGTCCAGGTGGAGGTGGAGTTGAACGCCGACCTGAGCCGGATGGTGGAACAATTAACCCAAAGCGCCGATTTGCCCCAGGAGGAGACAGCGGCGCTGTTTCAGGGAGTGTTGCGGAAATACCAGCGGTCGGGCTATGCCTGGCTGATGTTTCTACGCCGGTTTGGCCTGGGAGGCTGCCTGGCTGATGATATGGGCCTGGGTAAAACCATCCAGTGGATCGCTTATCTGCTGGGGGTAAAGGAAAAGGAAGAGACCGCCGAGCCTTCTCTGTTGATTTGCCCGACCTCGGTAATAGGAAACTGGCAAATGGAACTGAAGCGTTTCGCCCCTTCCCTGCAGGTGCATCTACATTACGGTACTCAGCGAGGCAAAGGAGAGGATTTCCTTGCGGCCATTCAGGGCCGGGATTTGGTGATCACTTCTTATAATCTGGCTTATCTGGACCGGGAAGACTTGGGTGCGGTGGATTGGAATTGCATCTGTTTGGATGAGGCTCAGAACATTAAGAATGCTTATACTAAGCAGTCAGCGGCCATCCGCAAGCTGAGTGCCGGTCACCGGGTGGCCCTGACGGGGACCCCCATGGAAAACCGATTGACGGAACTTTGGTCCATCATGGACTTTCTCAACCCAGGCTACCTGGGCAGTCTGACAGCCTTCAAGCGGCAATTTGTTAACAAAATCGAAGGGTCAAGGGACACCAAGACCATTGAACAAGTCCGACGTCTGGTGCGCCCCTTCCTGCTTCGCCGGGTCAAGACCGACCCGGCTATTGAGCTGGATCTGCCCGAAAAGCAAGAATTTAAGGAATATGTGCCTTTGACCATGGAACAAGCCACCTTGTATGAAGGGATGATTGAGGACATGTTCCGCCGGTTGGAGAAGGCCACCTTCATGGAGAGGCGGGGAATCATTGTGGCCACCCTCACCAGGCTGAAGCAACTGGTAGACCATCCAGCCTTAATCCTGAAAGAGGGTCGGAGCGTTCCCCAGCGCAACCGTTCCACCAAGCTGGAGCGGCTGGTGGAAATGGTACAGGAACTACGGGCCGAAGGAGATCGCTGCCTAGTCTTTACCCAGTTTGTGAACATGGGCCAGATGATTCAGGAGATTCTGCAGAAGGAATTGGGAGAGCCGTCCTTGTTCTTACACGGAGGTACACCCAAAGCCCAGCGGGACGCTATGATTGCCCGCTTTCAGGATGAGAGTCAGCCGGGGGGTGTATTCATCCTGTCATTGAAGGCCGGGGGTACGGGATTAAACCTGACCGCCGCTAATCACGTATTTCACTTTGATCGCTGGTGGAACCCGGCAGTGGAGAACCAGGCCACCGACCGGGCCCACAGAATAGGACAGAACCGCCGGGTTCAAGTACATAAGTTCATTACCTTGGGCACTTTGGAGGAGCGCATTGATGAGATGCTGGAAAGGAAGCAGGGTTTGAATGAGCTCATCTTGGGCGGCGGGGAGAACTGGATTACGGAGCTTACCACCGGGGAGTTGAGGGAGATTTTTGCCCTGCGCCGGGAATGGGTAGGGATAGATTAAGGGGTGAGTGGGTTTGAAGAGGAAAAAGAAGGTAGTTGAGGAAAAGGAAGTGGATGATAAGCTTAAGGAGTTGTCCCCCGCCTGGCGAGAGTTTTATCGGCTGGTCATGGGGAAAATAGGGAAAGGGCTCTCGGAGTGAGAGCCCTTTTGCATGATACATTTAAATTATAGGCGGGGATTGTAGAAATTTTTTTTTTAATTACCAACCAAGCCGAGTTTAACTACCTATTCCTGTTGTAAGTAGTTCCTGAAAAGTACCGTTTTCATATTGAAAGATGCTATATAGGATTCCTCCTTGTATTTCCTCGCGAGAAATAATTTCTTTTTTACCGTCATTATTGATGTCAATTACTCCAACTATATAGTAGTGCGAACGAAATACCATATCTGTATTTTGATCAACTTTTAAGAACTCACTCATTTCACCTGCTTTTTGTAAGACTGCTTCTTTAACAGCCGTAATATCTAAATTATCCCTTGATAAAACTAATAAAGAGTAGTTATTTTCGGCTTTATACCAACCATCTCCTAAAGTATCAGTAAGATTATAGTGACCGGATGAAACAAGGTGTTCTTTTTTCTTATCATTATCTAAGTCAACGCTTACACCTTGAGTTAAATTAATTTTATAATTGGTTAGACCTTTCTTTTTAAGATATTTCGACATAATATCTTCATAAAAAGTGCGGTTTTTTTTAATAAGTGGTTCAAAATCTAGTTCAGAGTTAGTTCCAATAGCAAAAGAAGAAAATTCTTCCTCATTTCCTTGTTCTGTTTGATTTGGTGATCCCGTTTCTGATTTTACATCAAAATCAATGTAATAACCTTGTCCAATTTCATCCTCAATGGTTGGCTTCTTTCCTTTAACATTACCATAATACTCATATGAAGAATACATTCTGTATGTTTCGCCGCCTTTTATTTTCGAAACAATATCTTCTGTTTGAGCCCATTTGCCTTGATAATAACCCCCTATTAGTAGTCCGTCCACAATAACAGAAGTAACCTCATTTATAGTATTCTTACTTTTTGTTTCCTCCTTCGTAACTTGGGGAGAAGTGGAAGACTGGTCAGTGGTGTTTTTATTACACCCATTTACAATAATCACTGACAAAAACAGCAGTATAAAAAATAACCTCAAATAACGTTTTTCCACCGAAATAAACACCTCTCTTCAGTCATTTTCTACTCATTTCCAAACAAAGTAATAACTTCAAAGTGCATACCGTCAGCCCTTTCGCTATAATTCATACCCCAACCAAATCCAGCAGGCTTAAAAACATTCTCATATAAGATATAATTTTTTAAATGTTTATTAATGCTTAAGTCAATGTTATAATCGGTTTTTACCTTTCTACCCTGTTTTTCTGTGTACTTATGCTTTAAATTATTGATATCAATTTTTTTGACAATAATTTTTTCATTTCCGGTATTATCTATAACTTTGTAATTAACTTCTTCCTTTATAAGTGCGTTAATATCGATAGCAGTTCCAAATGAATGGTTGCTTAAATTTTTTCTTTGACCTCTAATATATCTAGTAACGTATGTCCCATCTTGAGTAACGATAAGGTCGGCGTAGGTTTTACCGGGTTTATATTCTTTTTGAAGTAGTTCAAAAACTTTTTCCCAGTTCTTTATTGATTGGCGGTGCACATCTATATTCTTACCCAACTTCTTTCTTAAAGGAACTGGAACATCCAAGGGTACAATATATAATTGAACCCATTTCTTGTCTATTTCAACATCATCTATAATGCTACCTTTTGAGTTTTTTATCTGTGCAAAGTAAACATCCCCAAATAGCTTATGAGTGTTCTTCATGTTGTATTTTGGGTTAGAAGGTCCTGTATATTCTTTTTTGTTATTTATTCTTGTCCCCTTACTAGCGACAATTTCAGGTGATTTGGTGACCACGCCGGTAAAACCATTAACCCTACTACTTAAAGCTACAGTACCAAACAAAACGTTCCAAGTCTGTGGCCCTATTACACCTTTCCATTTGCCGGTATTACCAAGATTATTATCTTCCTTGAACTTATTCATAGCCTTAAGGGTCTTTCCATCGAAATAGCCGGTAACCTCTACACTATAACCCTTATCCTTGAGACGGATTTGGGCCATCTTGATCTGGGCGGAATACTTGTTAGGATCAAACTTCAACTCTTTAGTCAATCCACCAAACAAATAAAGCCAAGTCTGGTTACCGACCACCCCTGCAATTTCCCCGGTATTGCCAAGGCCATACTTATTCTTATAACCATTTACTGCTGCTAAGGTTTGCTTTCCGAAATAGCCGTCAACCTCGACATCGTAGCCGAGGTCTTTTAATTTCTGTTGGAGTTTTTTCACATCATCACTGTATATCTTGGGATTGATAGACAGATTAGTTTTGAGGGGTGTCACGGACGGGGGAAGGACTAACCATGGCTCATTTTTGGCGAGGGATAAATTAGACTTTAGTTTAAAGACTTTTTTAGCCTTTTCTTCGTCGGCTCTATACCGGTCTGCTGCATGTTTTAATACATTGGATTTGGCATTAAGCTGCTCAGTTATTGATGCTGCCATTACCCGTATTTCCTTCAACAAAAGTTCCATTTCTCTTGTATTAGCACGTACGTAAGATTCATGATATTGGGCATTGGTATCGCTGATTAGACGAAGCAGTTCTCTATTAATACCTGTTTCGCCGTCTTCTATGATGCTGCTTAGTCTTTTATATTCAATCGCTAATTCATCTATTTTATTTGGGTCTACTTTTGTACTCATTGCCCAATTTCCTTTCGATAAGGGGTTTCTTTATTCCCATATTCTTCTGCTTATGTTGTTGATTTCCTGCTATTGGTGGCATGGAATGTTTCGGGAATCTTCGACACATAAAAATGAAACTGCTTACGTAGCTTTGATGTGATTAGTAATTGTCGAAGAAAGTCGCAATAATACGATGAAAATTGGGATGGCAAAGGCAGGAAATTGACAAGATAAGTGGAATTATATGGATGTTGCAAGGGGAATAGAAAATAGAAATTTTATGAGGGATCAAAGGGAGGAAGATCAAAATGAGAAAAATTGCTTTAATATTATCGGTCATTTTATTATTGGTATCATCATGGGCCACACAGGTTATCGCTTTTGAGGTACCTCTACGGGTAGTGGTTAATGGCAGCCAGGTTAAATTTCCAGATGCTCAACCTTTCATTGATTCTAATAAGAGAACTCAAACACCGGCGAGGTTTATTGGTGAGGCACTGGGTGCAACTGTATCCTGGGATGAGACGGCCCGGAAAGCAACCTTTGTCCTGGAAGGGAAAAAATTGGTGTTGTTTATTGGGAAGAAAGATTATGAAATTAGCGGACAGAAGAAGCAAATGGATACTGTAGCCTTACTTAAAGAAGGAAGAACCTTTGTTCCAGCACGTTATGTGGCAGAAGCTTTTGGTGCTACTGTGGAATGGGATAGTGCTATTAGAACTGTATACATTAGTAAAACTCAACCAAAGAAAGACCCCGTTACAGGTTGGATTAAGGAGGAAACGGATGTTCAAGATGTGGAATACTCCATGAGTATTGGTTTTTCCTCAAACCCCGATCTACGTAAAGCTAGGTATGATGCCGCAGAAAAAATTTTTGCTGAACGCTATGGTGATGATATTACCAAAAAGGTATTTTCTTATGTGAGAAAAAAGCAATCTAGACAAGATACAATTGAATTAACCAAAATTCCTTATGGTGACCAAACGATAAGCGTATTTGGTCACGATACGAGCTTTGAAATTAAGGTTTGGAAAAAGGGAATAAAAATCTAGTATATACTGGTAATAAATTAAAGATTTAACTGGGAGTGGGTATTGTTGAGAAAGTTTTGGGTGGTTATTTTTTTAGTTATGGTTATGTTATTAAGTCAATATGCTTTTGCCAATGTAATTTCAGGTTCTAGCTTGGTGGACTTAGCCAATAATGAATTAGAAATGGCAAATCTTATTGATGAGCCTTATTTTCATTCAGAACGAAACACTAGAGGAAAACCCTTATCAATTAACCAATATTTAGCCGGAGAGCGGAACCTTATAGTCTATGGCGACCCCCATGGTTATGATAGTGAAACAGGAAGAAACCGCTATTTGGGCTATACGATGAGTAATGCTCCTTTTACGAATTACCTATTTCGCAATGACGCCACATCGTCTGTGGGTTTATGGAATAGAAATTGGGTTCCCAACCCAAAGTATAATTCTAAAACAATGGACCGCCCTGAAGTTCAAGGTGAAGACAATTTCAACAACCTCATTAGGTATAAAGAAAGCATAAAACTAGGTCTCCAACATATCTCAAGAAAAAAGCCTGATGGAACCCTATTAGACTTTCCCGAGGACAAAATAGACGATAGACAATGGCATAGATATGTCCATGTCTACCAACCCCCTACAAGCGTAAGCTGGGGTTCGGGAATAATGTTCCATACCACTTCCGAAGGCAAGGTCTGGTACCTGACGGTACCCATGTCTCCGGAAGGTATCCCCAAACCGGAAGATCTAGAAGCTAATTTTAACCCACTCCCATCAAGTGCCGCCAAAGGTACCGATACTCTAATAGGGGTCAATATTGAATCAAGCTTTAAACAAGACCTTCAAGATATACCCTTCCAATGGGAAGTAACCAAAGCCGACGGCACCCCCCTAAATGCAACCGATGATAGTTTGGAATTCAAAGTGGCTTCAACTGTTCAAAATGCCGCTGGAACAATAAATATCCCCAGCATCAGAAAAGAAGCCACCCTCTATGTCTCTTTCAAAATGCCTGACAGTGGGGTAAAGATAAAATTCAAAGTCAATGAAACAGGCAACCAACCCAAAGAAACCAATGTCACAAATAACATCATCGAAGCAGAAATAAGGCCCATTGAAAGCATAACCATCACCAACCAACCATACGATCTCCCATATAACGTACTATCCAAAAGGATGCAATTCCCCCTGGCCAACGGCCGGGAAATCACAGCCGACCTACACCTACCCAACGGAAGTTGGATCAGTAACGCTACAGGCTCCTTAGATGTAAAAATGAAACCCCAACTTTATTTAGATATTTCCGTGATGAAGAAAATCCGCCGGTAGATGAACCAAGCAGCAGGATTACCAGAACGCCGGTTATTCATACCACTATTGAAAGAAAAGATTTTGGCGATGACCCTCAAAATCGCAACTGGCTTAACTGGGCAACTCCCTTAACCCCTAAGATAAGACGAGGAGACATCAGTTTCGATGGCTCGGTAAGACGCAGCTATGAATACTATCACGAAAATGCCGATTGTCCAGGTCATATAGGAACCACAACAGCGGCCTTCAACTCGGGAACCGATACCTCAATCTATGGAACCTACATCTACAATGGCCGGGAAAACATGCCTCCGGTTGCTTCACGGAATTTTAAAAGGGTTGTAGAAAGAAACCAAGGAACGAGTTTTGAAAGGGATCTCTTCTGGATAAGCGACCCCTACCGGTTCGATGTAATCAGGTGGATGACCCACCTGGATGAAAATGATAGGGAATATAATTGGACAAAGGTAGACGGACAATATGAGAGGATTTTTACCCAGCAAAACACGGCTGATATTAAGTGGGCTGTGAAAGAAGGAATGAAAGATATTTACCAGTCAGATAGGGACAATGCCCGTGAAAAAAAGCAAGGCAAAAGCGATTATCGCAATGTTGTATTTCCTACAGACAAGGAATTTCGGGGAGTAGAATATCCTTTCAAGTCCGGGTATTACTTCAATCCTCGGGGTGAATACACAGTTACTGTTAAAACCGTACAATATAAGAATTCGGCTGATGATACCGATGAGCATAGGGAATTAATAGACAAGCTCAAGAATGCCTTTTATTATAAGTCTGACTTGCTGTACACAAGGGATGGGCGGAATGGTCAATCCCTCTATATCACAAACCAAAACAGTGATGTTTTTGGAATAGACATGTTAGATATCCAAACCAACACCGATAAAGATGTTGAGATCCTGGAACATACAACGGATACTGATGGCGAAACCCATAGATTCTTTAAAGAAATTCTTGAAGGCTATAGTGAATCCAACACTTTGGATAGCAAGACAAATTTCAAGTATCGGGAATACATCAAGTCGGGTAACATCTATAAAGTCACTGAGACCACGGTAATAACCTTCAAGGTGGCATCATCAGCCGGACAGAAACTGTATACCTTTGCTAACATGAAAAATGGTAATTATCTGATTAATGTTGGTGTTAATAGGTTTTCACTGGACAACTACAGATATGCGGGACTGAACGTCAACAAAGTGGATTCTCTTGAAAACATCACCGTTAAGGTTAAGGGCTCCATGTATGATGATTTGAATAACTAGAATCAAAGGTATATAAGGAAATGAGTATAAAAGTTAATCCAATATGTTCATAACTCTTAGACACAATTAGTAATATATTTCAATATAGTGCTTTTGGCCTCCGGTACTTGTTTTTTGACCTCCTTTAAGAAAAGGGGGTTTTTCTTTTTATTTTAAAAGAGTTTAGTAACAATTAGGCCTTATATTTAACCTTTCGAGACCGGGTTATTACAATTAAGTCCTTTTGAATTGTCTTGGTAGATATCGGAAAAGTATAATAAAATCAAGTTTCATGAGGACAACTATAATGTGGCGAGCGTACCGAAAAAAAGCTATAATTCATTATTTCCTAATATACGAATTAAATGGGGTGAAAAATTATGCTAGAGCTAGGCAGTGTTCAGCCAAACTTTCAAAGGAACAGCCGTTATTACGGGGATAACAGCAGTATTGAACCTGAAACCTTTGGACCATTGCTGGAATCGGTCATCAAAACGATAGGTGCTAGTTATGTTGCCCTGTTGCTGGATGATTCAAAAGTTGAGTCGGAAAGGATTTATTTAATTCGTGCTGGGGAGTTGAAATTAGAAACTGTTGAATTGACCCTCTCATCCAAGTTAATGGGAAAGATGACTTCGGTGATTTGGCAAGGTTTGGGTATTACTAATATTGCCGATTCAGCCCATGTCCCTATTGGTAACGGAGAAAAAATTGTTGCTTATCTTTTGGCTGGGTTTATTGAAAAAGGTCGTTACGGGGAACGGGAGCGAAGTGTTTTAAGTGTACTTGCTGAAAATGCCGGTTTGCAGATAGCTAGAAAGCGACTTCAAGGGGAGCTTTATGAGGCCAATCATCACCTTGAAATCTTAGAGAAAATCAGTGGTTTATTGCCAATGAGTTCTAATTTCGAATCTTTTTTAGGGCAAGTAATTAATGCCCTTAATGAATTAATTGGAGTCGAAAGTGGAGGAGTTTTACTTTATGATGCTGAGCGACAGGAACTGGTATTGCAAAAACCTTCCTTTGGCACTGGCAATAGAGTTGCTAATCTTTACCGCCTATCTGTAACTGGAAAGTCTGGAACTTCCCCGGCGACAGCCGTCAAAGTTTTTTTTAGTGGAAAGCCTCAGATTTGTAATGATGCTACGGCAGACCCTAATGCTGACCAAGAGTATATAAGAATGCTTGGGATTCGTAATTTTCTGAGTATGCCCTTAATCGTCGATAATACCAAAATTGGTGTTCTACATCTAATTAACAAAAAGGCTGGCGACTTTACTGAACGCGATTTTCGGTTACTTACTATGATGGCTTCCCAAATAGCCATTGTTATCAAAAACGCAGATCTTTTTAGGGAAATCAAGCACCAGGAAAGTGAGACCACTGCCCTATACGAAACTGGGGTTGAACTGGCGGCCTTGCTAGACCAGGATGCGATTGTCAAGTTGATGGTGTCTAAAGTCTGGGAACTGCTCCAATGTGACTTGGTTGGAGTTGGAATTGTCGTGAATGGTGAGGTTTCCGTTACAGTTATAGATGGCAATGAAGTCAGGAGTTTGCCCCAAGTGAGGATTGAATCAGGCCGGGGGCTTACCTGGGCAGCCCTTGATACTAGAGCCCCGGTAAGTTTTTCTTATCCTGAATTGAATTCCAAAATGGTTGTAAGTCTGGACGATCTTGATCTGTTTGCTAGATTAGAAGAAATGCAAACGGCGATGGCTGTTCCTATTTTTGGGACTGGTGGAGGAAGCGGTCTTATTTACGCCTGGCGGAGAAGTGATTTGGAATTTACACAAAAGGATATGAATCTTATGCAACGGTTGGCTCAACACGCTGCAGCCGTTATAGAAAACGCTAACCTTTACTACCGTGAACGGGTGAATGTTGTTAAACTCAAAGAATTGAATAACCTTAGCGAATTTAGACAAGCCCATCTCCGGCGGATGCTTGAAATCCACAACCAGCTAACCATAATGGTTCTTCAGGGAAATGGCTACCAAAGTATTGCCGAAACGCTAACAACTTTAGTTGAAAACCCCGTAATTATTGAAGACGTAAACTTTAGCTTACTCGCTAGCGCTACTTATCCCGTTGGCCAGCCCCTTCCTGCAGGTTTACCAGGGGAGTATTGGTCAACTGAAGACGGCTCTAAACTACTTGATGAGCTAAACAAACAACTTAAATCGGTTCGGATACCAGTTCAACTAGAGTTGGGCATTGACTGCCAGCGTTTAGTTGTTCCAATTGCGGCAGGACAGGAAGTACTAGGTTATGTTACGGTATTGGAGGAACAGCGTAAATTAGAGGAACTGGATTCAGTTGCTATGCAGCATGCCTCTACTGTTTTCGCCCTGGAAATGATGAAGGATAAAATTGCCGGGGAAGTGGAAGCCCGTTTGCGGGGAGATTTTCTTGAAGATTTGTTGCAGGGTAATTACAAGACAGAGAAGGAGATTGTCAATCGGGCGTCTTTTTTTGGATACGATATGGCCCGGACTTATCAAGCCATCATATTGGATATTGATGATTTTAGCCGGTTGGCTAAAAAACTCGATGATGAAGGCAAGGTTGCCAGGAAAAAACGGCAGCTATCCGAGTTAGTGGCTAAAAGGGTCAAAGAACTGTCACCTCAAAGTATATTAACATTTAAGAGCGATACTATTGTTATATTGGCAGATGCAATGGTACATAGTCAAAATTCCATGCTTCCCACGGAACTAACTGCCCATATAAGGCATTTGGTAACGGGCAGCATGAAGGAAATTACCGTGTCAGCTGGCATCGGAAGGTTAGCTACGAATATAGCAGCGGCCAGGGAATCCTATCGGGAGGCCAAACTTGCCCTTGAAGTGTTTAAGAAGGCCGGTCGTCGGAATTTTCAGGTTAGTATTGATGAGGTCGGTATTTATCGCTTGTTTTTCCAGAGTCTTGATAATCAGGAGTTGGTTTCTTTTGCACGGCATTTAGTGGGGCCCCTCATGGAATATGATCGAAACAAAGCGGGGGCATTGATAGCTACTTTAAAAACTTATCTAAACAATGGATGTAATTTAACGAATACATCCCAGGCGGCTTTTTTACATATTAATACTGTTATCTACCGGCTTCAAAAAATTGAAGAACTTTTAGGGATTAGTCTTAACGACACTGAAACTAGGTTAAATCTTCAATTGGCATTAAAGGTTTTAGAATTTATGGAGGGTAATTGGGGGGATTGATTTAAGATGCAAACCCCCCAATTTTTTGGCTAAAATCCCAGGGAAATTAATGTAAGAGCTACCCGTTTGTAAAGTTTCTATAAATGAGGGGCCCTTTTTTTATAAACCTTTACCATAGCCCCCTAGTACTACCGCCCTTATAATTATAAACAATCAGAGTTTTAAAAAAATTGAAGCAAAGGGGTGAAAGAGCTTGGCCAAACGAACTTCTAGGGTTTGTAGCATGAACGAGGTCCTGGACATGATTAATAACGGCGATACAATTGGCATTGGTGGTTTCGTTACCACTAATAAACCTTGGGCTTTTTTACGAGCATTAATGCGAGTGCGGAAAAAAGATCTTACAGTAGTAGCCTCACCCTCTGGTCTTGAGATTGATTTGATGGTAGCCATGGGATTGATTAAAACTTTAATGACTCCTTATGTGGGCGCCGAAGCAATTGCACCAGTAGGGCCGATTTATAGTAAACAAGCTGGTAAATCTTTTACCATAGAGGAAACTGACCTTATGACTTTGGCTACGATGCTCCGGGCTAGAATTCAGGCGCTTCCCTTTCTGCCGGCCTGGGGCCCGGTGGGTACTTCATTGATGGAGTTAAATTCGAAACTGCGTTGGGTAGAGGACCCCTTTGGTGGTCCGCCGTTGGTAGCGGTACCACCTGTGAAAATCGATGTGGCAATTATCCACGCCTGCCATGCTGATAAATATGGGAATGTTCAGCATTTAGGTCCCTGTTTTCTTGATCCTATGCTGGCCCAGGCCGCGGAAAAAGTGATTGTCCAGGTGGAAAAGATCGTCTCTAATGAAGAGATTCGCCGTAATCCCCTAGCCACTACCATTCCGTGCCAACAAGTCACTGCTGTAGTTCAGGCACCCTACGGGGCCCATCCCTCGGCTTCCCAGAACTACTATCGGTTGGATGATGTCCATTACCGGGAATACCTCAAGGTTGCTAAGGCCTTTGTGGAAGGAGACCAGACTCTTCTAAAAGATTATATCGCCCGATACATAGATCAACCGAAAGATTTGGCAGGTTATCTGGAAGCTGTTGGGATGGAAAAAATTCTTAATCTGGGTTTGGAGGAGTGTAGTGATGCAGGTAACACCTAAAGAACAGGTGGCGGTATTTATCTCCCGCCAGATCAAAAACGGCCAATATGTTTCGCTGGGAACCAATTTGCCGATACCTTCGGCTGGGGTATTGCTGGCTCACTTAACTCACGCCCCGGACCTTTCTTTAAACATTCTCAGTTATTTTACCAATCTTTCTTCAATTGACTACTTTGAAGACCTAACCCAGATAGCCAATCCGTCGGTGGCAAAGTGGGCCGACAGTGTGATGGCCTTGGAAACTCTAATTAACAGTATTAGCCGAATGGACCTTTGTTTTGTAGGTGGGGTTCAGATTGACAATTATGGGAATAGCAATTTAATCGGTGTCGGCCAGGATCCACGCCAACTCAAGTTTCGCGGGCCAGGTCCTGTGGGGACATCTACGATAATGTCGACAGTAAAAAAGTATTTTATTTTTACCAATGCCCTTACCCCCAAAGTTTTTGTAGAAAAATGTGATTTTATTTCTGCGGTCGGTTGGGGTAATGGTGGCGACGATGCCAGGCGACAGTTGGGTCTTCCCGGTGGTGGACCGGAGTATGTCATTACCCCGCAGGCTATTCTTGATTTTGAAGAGGGGACTAAAAGAATGCGCCTTAAATACGTGATTCCGCCAGCTACGATAGAGGAAGTTAAGGGTTGTGTCGGGTTTGAACTAGTCATTCCCGATTCCCTGGAAGCATTTCCCGAACTGACAGCGGAAGAAATAGAAGTTCTTCGGAACAGGGTTGACCGAAAAGGTTTACTACGAGAAGGACATTAAAATCAAAGTAGAGGAGGTAACAAAAAATGAGTCTTAATGATCCCAAATTGGCTGCACAATTCGCTGAATGGGAAAAGGCCAATGTTGACGGAAAAGTCGAACCGGCTACTACAGCTTCCGGAATTCCGGTCAAGCCACTGTATACACCACTGGATCTCAATGGTGATTATTCCGGTAAACTGGGCATGCCCGGTGAATACCCCTATACTCGGGGTGTTTACCCGCTAATGTATCAGAGCAAGCTCTGGACTATGCGTCAGTACTCAGGTTATGCAACGGCCAAGGAGTCAAATGAACGCTACAAACTACTTTTTGAACAGGGTGTTACAGGTTTAAGCGTAGCTTTTGACCTGCCAACCCAAATGGGGTACGATTCCGACGACTCCGAAATTGAAGAGGAAGTGGGCCGGGTAGGTGTAGCTATTGATACTCTGGCTGATATGGAATTGTTATTTGAGGGGATTCCTTTAGACAAAATAAGCACTTCCTTTACAATTAATGCCATTACCCCCATTATTTTGGCCATGTATGTGGCGGTAGGTGAAAAACAGGGCGTTTCGCCGGAAAAATTAACCGGAACTACCCAAAACGATATTTTAAAGGAATATTTTGCCCGGGGAGCTTTCATTTTTCCACCTGTACCAGCCTTAAAGATGATTGGCGATACATACGAGTATTGTTCCACAAAGGTTCCCAAGTTTGTTCCGGTCAGTGTTTGTGGTTATCATATCCGGGAGACCGGCTCCAATGCTGTGCAGGAAATTGCTTATGCCTTTTTAAATGCAATGGTCTATATTGACAATGCACTAGAGCGTGGTCTAGATATTGATAAATTTGCTCCTCGGATTAGTTTTAACTTATCATCCAACATGGACTTTTTCGAAGAAGTTGCCAAATTTAGGGCTGCCCGGAGAGTCTGGGCCCGTATCCTTAAAGAACGGTACGGAGCCAAAGATCCTCGTTCGTGGAAATTCTTGTTCTTTGCCGGAACTGCGGGCAGTACATTAACAGCTCAGCAGCCAGATAACAACATTATTCGGGGAACTTTAGAAACCTTGGCCCTTGTACTAGGTGGCTGCCAGTCCCTGACGGTTAATACCAAGGATGAAGGACATACCATCCCGACGGCTGAAGCTATGCTAACCGCATTACGTACCCAGCAGATTATCGCTTATGAATCAGGTATTACCAATACCGTAGACCCACTTGCCGGATCATACTATGTGGAAAGTCTGACTGATGTACTGGAAGAAAAAATCGTTGCTCAGATGGATGAAATAGAAGTGCGCGGCGGAATGGTTAAATCAATTGAAGATGGGTACATCCAGCGTTCAATTTTGAAAGAGGCTATGAAAATCGCCAGGGACATTGATAGCGGGCGTCGGATTGTTATCGGTGTTAATCGCTTTCAGGTAGAAGAGGAACAACCAGTTCATTTGCATACCTGGGAGAGTGATAAGGTAAGGGACCAGCAGGAACGGCTGGCTAAGGTTAAAAACAGCCGTAATCAGGCAGATGTCAATAGGACACTGGATGTGCTTCGTCAAGCGGCTTTAGCCGGTGAGAATATTATGGAGCCTATTCTGGAAGCTGTAAAGGCTTACGCAACAGTCGGTGAAATGACCAAGGTTCTCAAGGAAGTATATGGTACCTTCCGTGAGCCTCGGGATGTCTTTTAAAGGAGGGGAACAAATTGGCAAAAAGGCCGTTAAAAGTGCTCATTGGCAAACCCGGTCTTGACGGTCATGACCGGGGAGCTAAAATTGTATCTCGCGCATTAATGGATGCCGGGATGGAAGTTATTTATTCGGGACTGCACTGTAGCCTGGATAATCTGGTTAATATGGCCGTTGACGAAGATGTGGATATCGTGGGGCTAAGCTTTCTTAACGGAGCCCATATATCCCAGACTAAGAAAATAATAAATATGCTGTGCGAGCGTGGTGCCGCAGATATAGCTGTTGCAGTTGGTGGCAATATTCCTTTGGCTGATTTTGAAGAATTGGAAAAAATTGGGGTCATAGAAGTCTTAGCAAATACTCCCTTATCCGAAGTAGTTGCTTTCTTTGTGAGTGTGGCGGAGAAAAGGGAAGTTAGTGAAGCATCTAATAAGTAAAAACTTAACAGTTTGAAAGGAGTGAAATTGCTTTGCGAATTGGAATTGATGTAGGTGGTACTTTTACTGATATTGTAATGGTTGATGATCAAACTGGAGATTTGCATTTCGCCAAGGTTTTAACTACACCTCCTAAGCTTTGGGAGGGGGTTATGAACGGGATTGCCAAGGTTTTGGAAAAGGCCTCAGCTTCCATCGAAGATGTTGATTATATTGTACATGGTACAACCATTGGGACCAACGCATTAATTGAGAAAAAGGGAGCTAAAACCGGTTTAATCACTACGCAAGGATTTGTAGATATACTTGAAATAGGCCGTGTACAAAGGCCAGGAGAAGGTTTGTACGACTTCTATGTTGAAAATCCTCAACCACTTATTCCCAGGTATCTTTGCAAGGGAGTAATTGAAAGGGTAGGGGCTGATGGCAAAGTAGTTAAGGCCTTAGATGAGGATTCTGTCCGGGAAGCTATCATGTATCTCAAGGAACAAAAGGTGGAAGGGATTGCAGTAAGTCTGCTCTTTTCCTTCCTCAACCCGGCCCATGAGCGTCGAATAGCCGAAATCTGCAAGGATATTTTCCCGGAAGCATATGTATCCATTTCGTCAGAAATTGCTCCTGAGTACCGGGAATTCGAGCGGACCTCGACAACAGTTATCAACGCTTATCTACAACCGATTATGAAGCGTTATATCCAAAATTTGACCCAGGCATTAGAAGAAAAGTATGGACGAGTAGACCTGCGGATTATGCAGGCAAGCGGAGGAACAATTACTGCTGAAGCT
>JAJZSN010000149.1 GCA_021849745.1 Bacillota bacterium
ACCTCGGCATAAGCGGCTAGCTCCAGAAGTTGGTCCTTGTCAAAGCCTGATGAGGGGTTAATTCCGGTGACCTTGAAAACCCCTTTGGTCAAAGTTCCCGTTTTGTCGAAAACCGCAATTTTGGCATTATTCAGGGCTTCCAAAAAGTTCCCGCCCTTTACAAGAATCCCGTTGCGGGAAGCGCCGCCGATACCGCCGAAAAACCCCAGGGGTATGGAGACTACCAGAGCGCAGGGGCAAGAAATAACCAGCACTACCAGGGCCCGGTATACCCATTGGCTGAAGGTTGCTCCCTCGATAAACAGAGGAGGCAGCACAGCGATGGCCAGAGAACCGAAAACCACTACCGGGGTGTAATACCTGGCGAATTTGGTGATAAAATTCTCGGTGGGGGCTTTATTAACAGCGGCGTTTTCCACCAGATCCAGAATTTTGGAGACGGTGGACTGGCTAAAATCCTTGGTTACCTGAACCGAAATCAGCCCGCTTTTATTGATGAAACCGGCCAGGATTTCTGAACCCGAAACTACTTCCCGGGGCACCGATTCGCCGGTCATAGCGGAGGTGTCCACCATGGACTGGCCCTCAATTACCTTACCGTCAAGAGGCACCTTCTCGCCGGGTTTGATTACAATGGTATCCCCGACTCCCACCGTTTCGGGCTTAACCTGCTTTATCTCATCGCCAACTTTGAGATTGGCATAATCTGGCCTGATATCCATCAGGGCGGCGATAGATCTACGGGAACGGTTGACGGCATAATCCTGGAATAACTCTCCTACCTGATAAAACAGCATTACAGCCACAGCTTCGGGAAACTCTTTAATGGCAAAGGCGCCCAGGGTGGCGATACTCATCAGAAAGTTTTCGTCAAAAACCTGTCCCCTGGATATGTTTCGCGCACTCTTATACAGTACTTCCGCTCCCACCAGGATATAACTTATTCCGTAAAGAATTGCTTCCGTGATGAAAGAAAATTTGAATATAAGGGCCACCGCAAAAAAGGCGGCCCCTATAACTAGGCGAATAGTTTCTTTTTTTTCACTCCCGTGTGCAAGTTCTGTGATGGGGTTTTTATCTTCGGCATTAGTTTCCTTAACCGTAATCCCGGGTTCAATACTTTGAATCCGGTTCTTGATTGTATCTACTATGCCTGTATTGTTGGCGCCCACTTCCACAATCAGTTTCTTGGCCGGAAAATTGACCAGGGCGCTTTTAATCCCCGGTACTTTTCTGATGTGATCTTCTATTTTAGTTGCACAGTTGCCGCAATCCAGACCCATCAGTAAAAAAGCTTTCCGATTGGGGAAATTAACTTTTTTCTCAGTAACAACTACATCCGGTTCCAGGTTTCTGATGATTTTTTTAACACCGTCAATAATCTTGTCCGGATCCTCAACCCGGTCAGTTTCCAAGGTGAGGGTTTTGGTTGCAAAATTAACTGTAGCGGTTTTAACCCCTTCCAGGGTTTTTAAATTTTCCTCAAGCTTGGTGATGCAGGCAGCGCATTTTAACCCTTCTAAAGCCAGTTCTTTCTTGTTAACGGACATTTAGATTACCCCCATCAGTTAAAAATTCTTAGTTCTTATATTTTACTTTTTACTAGAAAACTATTCAATAGGAGGGGGTAAATTGGCCTATCAATGAATTAAAAATAGGGTAAACAGTTTTCCTAGCAAAATTCCTAAAGCCAGAAAGGGTACAAGCAAAGTCCAAATCAGCTGTTTCCGGGCGTGGCTAAGGATTTCATGCCAGGTAACGAAAAGAATAGTTCCTATGGCTATTCCGAAAAACACTGCTAATACAGAAGGATTTATTTCTCCCAGGGCCGATCCTAGAAAGGAGCCCAAGCCAGCCGGCAGAGCTACGATAGATGATATTACGAAAATAAAGATGCGGTTCAGGTCGGCAAGAATTAAAGGAAGGGCCAGGGCCAAACCTTCAGGGAAGTTGTGAAAAATCATGGTGGTGGCCAAATCCAGGCCGACCTTGGGTTGATTGGCTAAACCTGCCCCCATGGCAAAGCCTATAGGTAGATTATGAATGGCTATTCCCACGGCCAGCAGTATACCTGAACGGATTAAAAGGGAATGCTGGGGATTTCCGGTGATAATAACTACCCGGTGAAACAACCGTTCAATATACATGATTATTACCAAACCGATTATTATTCCCAACAGGGTTGGGGTAATGCCGCCTGCTTCGACACTTTCCGGTAGTAGTTCGAAGGCCAAAAGGGAAAAAATCATACCTGCTGCCGTAGCTAAAATGAAACCTAGGTAATTCCGGCACTTTGTTCCTAGGCAACAGGCGGCTAGCCCCCCTAATCCTATGCCTACTCCTCCTACCCCCAATCCTAAAAGAGTTGATATTACTGTTCCACTAAACATACGGGTTTCCTCCTCGGTTTTTGGTCATGTTTAATAGATATGTCGGAATAGCTTGTATTCTGCTATGGTATAAAATTCCTTCATGAAAAGGCCTCGGGTTAGATTTGTTGACATTAATTGTAGATAACCCTATAATTTACACATAGTCATCAACATTGGAGGAGGGGAATAAATGTCGAAGGATAAACTTCTGGTGGTTGAGGATGAAGAGCATATCGGGGAGTTAATTAAGGCTTACTTGGATGAGGAATTCGAGGTTACCCTTGTTAATGATGGAGGGACGGCTCTTGAGATATATAGTCATGATAGGTTTGACCTGGTTATTCTTGATATAATGCTTCCTGGAGTGAACGGATGGGATGTGTGTCGGCAGATTAGGAGAACGGGGGACATACCCATCATTATGCTCACTGCCAAGGATGAAGATATAGACAAGATTCTTGGTCTGGAACTAGGGGCGGATGATTATGTAACCAAGCCTTTCAACCCCAGGGAGTTGCTGGCTAGGGTTAAGGCGGTACTGCGGCGGTTTAAAGGTTCACAGGACGAGGGTAGCCAGGAGACCTGCCAGGATGAGGACACCCAGATTCTTGAATACCCAGGGATAATAGTTAATAGTTTTACCCGCCAGGCTGTTGTTAACGGACAGCCGGTGGACTTCACTCCCAAGGAATTCGAGTTGTTATGGCTTTTTGCCAGCAACCCCGGAATGGTTTTCAGTCGGGATCACTTGATTCAGAAGGTTTGGGGGTTTGACTACCTGGGTGAGACCAGAACCATTGACAGCACCGTTAAGAGGTTAAGGCGTAAATTGGAAGCGGTTCCGGGGGCATTTTATTATATCCAGACGGTTTGGGGTATGGGTTATAAGTTTGAGGTGCCCGGAATATGAGAGTAAATATTTTCACCAAAATTCTAAGTACTTATATAATCATAATTGTCTTGTCCATGACAGCGGTATCCGGCCTGCAGTTATATATGATTCGGAATAGCTTAATCGCCAATAAAGAAAGGGAAATGTTGGTTCGCAGCCAGGATCTGGCCGATGTGATTAAGCCCTTGCTCATCAGCGGCCAGGATCTTCACCCAGTGATAACTTATTTTAACAGGGCTGACCGCATCCTTGGCACTGAAGTCTGGGTTATTGACAAGAAGGGCAAGGTATTGGCTGCTTCGGCAAATCATTATCATTGTGAGGGTAATACCCTGGAAGCGACGGAATTGCAGCAGTTAGTGGCCGGAAGGGTTAGTGTGCGCAGGGGGCAGTCCCAGTTTTTTGCGAAGCCAGTAATCCGGGCCGCTACACCGGTGATTCATTACGGTAACTTTATCGGTGCAGTAATTCTATATTCTTCGGTGGAAGGGGTGTATGAATCATATGCTAAAATGCGGGAGATTCACCTTGTCAGCATCGCAGGAGGTATCATCTTTTCCGTTATCCTGGGGTTGTTTCTTTCTCGCTATATTACTAGACCGTTGCTGGAGATGAGTGGTGCCGCCGAAAGGATTGCAGAGGGCAACTTTTCGGAGAGGGTTAGGGTGACTTCTGGGGACGAACTGGGAAGGTTGGGGGACACGTTTAATCATATGGCCCGGAGTTTGGGTGAATATGAGAAGATGCGCCGGGATTTTGTA
>JAJZSN010000057.1 GCA_021849745.1 Bacillota bacterium
GCCACGACATCTATAAGTCGGTTAGTGGGCTTATTAAACCGCAAAGCACTGGCTCCGGGAGAAGGTTTGCTGATTAAACCCTGTCAGGCGGTTCACACCTGTTTTATGCGGTTTGCCATTGACGTAATTTTCCTTGATCAAGATTATCGGGTGGTGGGTTTGGTGGAAAATATAAAACCTTTCCGGTTCAGTCCTTTTTTTAACCAAGGGGTTATGGCCCTGGAACTACCGGCTGGGACTGTTAAGGAAACCGACACACAGCTGGGGAATTGTCTTGATATTAGAGGGAATAATAGCACCAATTCACTATTTATTAACTAATCTAGCAAAAAAAATTTATAAACACCTAAAAATTAGCAGGAACAGACAGAATATTTGTCGAAATGTACATTTTCAGGAGGTGTTTCGGTGGCTAATCAAGGGAGAAAAATATTCACAGCGTTTTATGCGCTGTTAATAATGGCCATCGGTTCTGCTTTGCTGGGTAGTTCCCTGTTAAACATAGATTTGGATATCTGGCGTGAACTGGTTATCATTGTGGTGTTAGGGATGATTTCTGAGTGGCTGGTGGTTTCTTTGCCCCATGGCCACCTGTCGGTGGGTTTTGCTTTGGTGTTCACCACTTTTTTGCTATTCGATAAAGGGCCTTTTCCCGGAGCGGCAGTGCTGACCAGTACTTTAAGCGCCGTTTTGGGCAATGGTATTATTAATAAAAACAGTCCTATACGGGTTATCCTTTTTAACGGGACTCAATATGCCATTGCGGCGTCCCTGGCGGGATTGACATACCACCTCATGGGAGGAGCTGTGGAGGATAAGCTTACCTGGGCTAATGCCGTGCCTTTGGGAACTTTTATCCTAACCTATTTCATAGCCAACCATTTGTTGGTAAACATCTATGTTTCCCGGGACATGCGGCGACAGAGCTTATCGGTCTGGAAAGCGGCCCTTCGCTGGGATGCTATTACCTATCTTTTTGCGGCCCCCATTAGTTTATTAATGGTTTTTCTCTACAATTCCTCGGAACCAATGGGGATTACCGGGGTGATGTTGTTATTCTTTCCTGTTTTAATCCTAAAAGGGTTACTTAAGTTATATATCAAAAATGATCTTGCCAACAAAGAGTTATCTGCCCTGTATGAGGTCGCCAAGAGTTTGGGTAGCAGCCTTGACATAGAGAAAATTCTAAATCTAATTCTTGAGGAAGCAAGAAGGGTGGTTAAATACCACACCGGCATTATTTATCTTTGGCGGGAAGATGAGAATCTTCTAGTGCCGGCTGCTATCCAAAGTCCCTATCACAAGCAACTGCGTATGGTCACGGTGCAACAGGGTGAGGGAATCATCGGTTGGGCCGCCAAAACAGGGCAGGCCACTATCGTCTACGATTCCAAAACCGATGAACAATTGCGTAATGAACCGGGAGTGACCCAGTTTCTGCGATCTTTACTGGTAGTTCCTTTGTCGGCTGATGACCGGGTAATTGGGGTGATGGTCTTAGGGAGAAAGGAAGTAGACGGTTTTGTCGAATCCCAGATGCAATTACTAACCATTATGGGTAGCCAGGCAGCAGTAGCAACGGCAAAAGCCTTATTGTATACCAAAATAGAGCGTATGGCTATCACTGACGGCTTAACTAAAATCTATAACCATCGGTTTTTTTATCAACGAATGGAAGAAGAAGTGCTTAGAGCTACAAGATATGGTAAGATATTTTCTTTAATTATGATGGATATTGATTTTTTCAAAAAGTTTAACGATTCCTATGGCCACAAGGCGGGAGACAAGGCTCTGGCTACCGTTGCCCGTATCCTCAAGGAAACAACCCGCAATGTAGACCTGGTAGCCCGCTATGGCGGAGAAGAATTTGCGGTGATTCTGCCCGAAACTGATAAAAATGGAGCAATGGTTATCGGCGATAGGATTAGGAGGGTAATTAAAAATACTCCTTTTGAGATTGATCCGTCAAAACCTATGGTAGGAGTGACGGTCAGTGTGGGAGTGGCCGGTTTTCCGGAGGATGCAGATAATTATGCGGATTTGGTGGAGAGGGCGGATAAGGCTTTATACCAGGCCAAGCATACGGGGAAAAATAAGGTCTGTGCTTATGACTGCACTTTGGTTAAAGAACCCCCGGATTTGAAGGAGGAAGCAAGATGACAACCTTATTACAGAAAACCAGAGGGATGAACAGATTAATTCAAAAAGCCGTGGGGCAGCCGGTGGCCTTTGATGAAATGGCGCAAGTTCTTTCCAAACTGACTAAAACCAATGTGTATATTGTGGGAAGAAGGGGTAAATTGCTCGGAGAGGCACAAATACCGGAACTTAAAGGGGTTCCTTTTAATGAAGAAGACTTGCAGGCTGACCAGTTCACCGAACAATTCAATGACTGGCTGTTAAGTTCCAATCGTACTAAGAGCGCAGAGAGCAATCAACTGGGCCGGATAGTGAGTATTGTCCCGGTTTTAGGCGGTGGTGAACGTTTGGGAACTTTAATTTTCGAGAAAAAAGGCGAGATTTTTACTGATGATGAATATATCTTAGCAGAATATGCCGCAACCATTACGGGCATAGAGATTTTACGCCTCAAGAGTGAACGACTGGAAAAGGAAGCCCGGAATCAGGCTGCCGTCCAGTTGGCTATGGAGGTTTTATCTTACTCAGAGTTAGAAGCAATCAAGTGTATCTTTCAGGATCTTAAGGGTGAAGAAGGATTTGTGGTGGCTAGTAAGTTGGCGGAACAGTATAGGTTGACCCGATCGGTGATTGTCAATGCTTTACGGAAGTTGGAGAGCGCCGGAGTCATTGATTCCCGTTCCTTGGGTATGAAGGGCACTTATATTAAAGTATTAAACCCGTATTTGTTAGAAAAACTGGAATTGTAAAAAAAAGCAAAAAAATAAACGTCTCTTTGGCAGGAAATAAGGGTTTTTCGGCGAATATATATACAATACTGTCGAGAAGAATGTGAAAGGCTCCGTTCCTATTTATCTAAGGATGAGGCAGGAATGGGCTTTTTTTTGTGGTGAAAGGGGCTAAAGGAGATGGGTGACGACCAAAGAGTAGAGCGCAATCTATGGATTATTACTGGGGCCACTGCTTTTCCTTTTGTCATTCTGGCTTTCACTGATAGCGCAAAAATGATGTTACCTCATATCTATATTTTGATGGCATTTGCCGGGGTATTTAACGGTTTATTTGTCCCTTTTAACTTGATGAAGGGGCAGGTTAATCGGATAAAAAGGAGCCTAGCTCTGGGGGTTAATATTCTTATTGCTACCTTATGGGTAATTTTTACGGGTTCCATTGAGAGCATCTTTTATCCGAGCTTTTTTTCCTGCCAATTGTGGCGGCTACTATGTATGGCGGGTTTAGTGATGCTATCTTGATAGCCTTTATTTCGATGGTGATAACATTGGGGTTTCGCTATGATGAAGTGGGGCTGAGTCCGGAGGTTTTTCAGGATAAAGAATTGCTGGTTAACATTGTTCTTTTCTTTTTGGTGGCTTCGGTGATAGGATACTTGATTAAAGTTCACCGGGAGCAACATTACCGCAATCTAAAGATGAATGAAGAGCTGGAGAGGGCTTACCATCAGTTATCGGCTTCCCATGATCAGCTGCAGAGTTATACCGGTGTAATCGAAAAAATGAATCAAGAGATGGAGTTGTTGGCAATTACCGATGAATTAACCATGCTTTATAATTATCGGTACTTTCAATTGATTCTTGAGAAGGAATTAAAAAGAAACAAATATTCTTGTTTAAGCTTGATTATGCTGGATATTGATCATTTTAAGAAATATAATGACAGGTATGGACATACCATGGGGAACCGGATTTTGGCCGAAATTGCCCGGATCATGAAAGAAAATGTCAGGGATGCGGATACGGTAGTGCGCTATGGGGGCGAGGAGTTTGGGGTGGTATTGCCTTCGACCGAAACAGAAGAAGCCTTCCGAGTGGCGGAGCGGATTCGCCAGGCGGTTGACAATTTTGTTTTCAACTGTCCTGATGGAACGCCTACCAAAGTAACGGTGAGTTTGGGAATTGCCTGTTTCCCGTGGGATTCCGAGAATAAGAGCGAATTGATCAGTCATGCCGACTTGGCCCTCTATAAAGCGAAGCAGACAGGACGGAACAAGGTATGTATTTATGTAGATGACAATCTCGAGGGGTAGCAGAAGGCCATGGGCCTTCTTTTTGATGTTAACCCTAACCCCTGACCGGAGGTGATCCCATGGAAGCAACGAAATTCATCCTTTACATCATCTGGGGAGATAATGAATACATAATCAACCTTTCCCCCAGGCCGGAAGTAGACCTGGAGTTTTACCGACGGGAGAAGGGGTACTGCTGGGGAGTGGTATTGACTCCGCCATTGCCTGTGGCGATTGCTTGGGAAGTATTGGAGCGAATTGCTACCGTTGAGGAGCGGCAGGGCCGCAAAGTAGAGGGGTTGGCGGGGGGCGGGGGAAACTTTTGGATTAGGTTGGTGAAGGTCTTTAGGAGCGGTGTTGATACGGATATGACTCGCCTTATTAGCGATAAGTTTCGGAAGGCAAGTAAACTTCTTGGCGAAAGAGGGTTAACTTCGGGTGAACCGGTAGAGTTGGTTGGGGCCGAAGAGGGTGTGGCAATTGATTTCTCTTTAGTGGCCCGGATAAGGGCGGCCCTGGCGGGGCGGATTCTTTATCCGGGGGAGATTGGGGAGGTGTTGCGGGGGCGGGGAGGCGGCGGCCCGGAAGACCTGTCTGAGATATTGCAGTTGATGTATCTCCAAGGATGGTGCGAGGTGATGCCGGCGGTGGGCTGGAAAAACGGTCTTCCCCGTTGTTATCGATGCGGCCACCAAGGGGAAAAGGTGGTTGCCATTGATTGCATTTATTGCGGGTCACAAGGGTGCATGGTTTGTGAGGAATGTATCATGATGGGCGGGGCACGCACTTGTTTGCCTTTATATGCTTTTCGGGGGGTGTCAAAGGCTGTAGCGGGGGAGCCAATTCAAGCAGTGCTGGATTTTCCCTTAACCCCGGCTCAGCGGGATGCCGGGGGTGAGGTAGCGGATTTTGTCGCCGGGGACCACCGGGACATGGCGCTAATCTGGGCCGCCTGCGGAGCTGGAAAAACCGAGGTGGCTTTCGAAGCCATTGCCAGCACTTTAAGCAGAGGGGAAAAGGTTCTTTTCGCCATCCCCAGGCGGGATGTGGTGTTGGAACTTGAACCCCGGTTAAAAAAGGCTTTTCCCAATACCGTTATCCGGACGCTCTACGGGGGCAGCAAGGAAAAGTTTCTGGAGGGACAGTTGGTCATCGCCACCACCCACCAGGCCATCAGGTTTTACCGGAACTTCGAGCTGGTTGTGCTGGATGAAGTAGATGCTTTTCCCTATCAGGGCAGTGACATGCTTCACTATGCGGTGGAGCGTTCCAGGAAACCAGAGGGCAAGCTGGTGCTGATGACGGCAACGCCGGACCGGGACTTGCTGCACAAGGCCCGGTCGGGGAAGGCGGCTATGATTAGCATACCGGCCAGGCACCACGGGCATCCCTTACCGGTGCCGGAGCTGGTGCAGTTGCCTGCTTTTCAAAAGGATAAGTCTAAAGAAGTGACCATAGGTCGGCCGGTAATTGATTTTCTCCACCGTAGTGTGGAGGGGGAGGGTTTTCAGGTATTTGTTTTTGTGCCCACCATCGCTCTGGCCGAAGCCACCGCTAGGGCCTTAAGGGAAACTTTGGCGAAGCAAGGTGCCTCCATGGAGGTTCATTTTAGTCATTCCAAAGACCCCCGGCGGGATGAGAAAAGGGAGGCCTTTGCCAGGGGTGATTTTCCCCTGCTGGTCACTACTTCTATTCTGGAAAGGGGGATAACCATCTCCCGGTGCAATGTTCTGGTGCTCTTTGGGGAAAAGGAGCACATCTATGATGCCGGAACCCTGGTACAAATGGCGGGGCGGGCCGGTCGCACCACCGAGGCTCCCACGGGCACAGTCTGGTTTGTAGGGAGTAAGGTGACCGAGGCCATGAAGGAGGCCCGGGGACAGATAGAGTTTATGAATGAGGTGGCGGGGAGGAAGGGGTATCTCAGCTATCAGCTATCAGCTGTCAGCTGTCAGCAAAAGGTTGACAAGTAAGGGGGGTGGGGGATGCTTAAGAGCTTCTTGAAGGATTTATTTGACCTGCTTTATCCCCCTAAGGGGGAGTGTGGGTTTTGTGGGTTACCGGCGGAGGATTCTTTGGGGTGTGGGGGATGTTTGGAGTTATTTCGTGACTACCGGAAGCAGGAATTTTGCAGAAAATGTGGAAAGTTTATATATAAGGAAAACGTAGGGCTGTTGTGTTTTGATTGTGGTAATGAATTGCCGCTATTTAGTTTTTCCCGGGCGGCGGGGTTGTACGAGGGTGTGGTGAAGGATGCTTTATATAATCTGAAATACACCGGGCGCCGGTCGCTGGCGGCGCCTATGGGACAGTTGATGGCCCGGTCGGTTTTGGAAGATGGGCGGTATAGGTCATTGGAGGTTATCGTGCCGGTGCCTTTGGCCCAAGGAAAGTTGCGGCACAGAGGGTTTAACCAGTCGGGATTATTGGCCCGGGAACTGGGTAAGTGGTTGAAGGTCAGGGTGGAAGAGGCCCTGGTAAGGACGAAAGATACCGATTCCCAGGCCAAAAAGGGACGCCGGGAACGATTGTATAACCTGCAAGGGGCTTTTGCCATGGCTTTTGGCCAGGATTTGGCAGGTAAGAGGGTTTTATTGGTAGATGATGTATTAACCACTGGGGCTACTTTGAACCAGTGTGCAAAAGTATTGATAGACCATGGGGTTGCTGAAGTGATGGCGGTAACATGGGCCGCCGGACAGGATGCTTACGAGATTTTGACAGGCAAGGAGGAAGGGCTATGACGGTTAAGAATTGTGTCAAGTGCGGGAAGTTATTTATGTATGTTAATCGCAGTGTTTGTCCTGAGTGTGTGGAAAAGGAGGAGCAGGACTATAATAAGGTGCGGGATTATCTAAGGGAACACCCTGGGGCCCAGGTAGAGGAAATAGGCCGTGAGACCGGGGTGGAAGAGAATCTGATTATGAGGTTCCTTCGGGAAGGCAGACTTATAACCACTGCATCCCCGGAGTTGGAATGCCTATCCTGCGGAGCTCCTATACCTTATGGGAGATTATGCGAGAAGTGTTCCAAAGCGGTTAGTCATGATATTGAGGTTGTACATAAAGAAAAACTGGCTGCCGATAAGGGCAAGCAAAAGCAAGAGGATAAGTGGAAAAGCAAAGGTGATAGCATTATGTTTACTGCTTATCGGAATAGACCGAAATAAATTATCTGAAAATTATCTGCAATATATTTTGAGGTAATAAAGGTAGAAAACAAGAGATATTGAGAGTATAAACGAGGGAAAAGGGCGATATGTTAAACAAATCGCCCTTTAATTTTTTTGTATAAAATGCGATTAATTCAGTAATTGGGAAATGAGGTGGATGTTATGATAATCTCGGGCACACAGATTCAGAATATCTTAAAAGCATATGGCAAACAACCTCTAAAAAACACCGGGGATAGCCGGATGAATGGTGTTAATTCCCTAAGTAAAGCCGGTGAAATTGACCGGATGATGATGTCCGGCGAAGCCAAGGTTTTTCAGGCTGCCAAACAAGCCATTAACAAGGCCCCGGAAATTAGAAACGAGGTTGTTGAACCTATAAAAGAGGCTATAAAAACCGGAACTTATTCGGTATCTGACGGGGAGATTGCGGAGAAGCTTTTGGGGCGTAGTATAGTTGATCATATTATTGAATAGGGGTATTACCCGGGAAGTGGCGGTGGAAGAATTGTTATCCACAGAATTGGCTTCGTTGGTTGAGATACTAGAGGCTCAGTCCCGGCTTTATCAGGAACTGTTATCTTTGGCTAAAGAGAAGCAACCTGTTTTGGTTAAGGGGGATTTGGCTAAACTGGAGGAATTAACCAAAAGGGAACGGGAGATTGTATTTCAGGTTGGAAGGCTTGAGGAACAGCGATTTAAAGTTCAACAAGCCCTTGCCAACCATTTTGGCGTTCCAGCTACGGAATTAACTATTTCTCTTATACTAGAAAAGTTTGAGGAGCCATTAAAAGGGAGGGTATCGATAATTGCCCAGGAATTCTCGGTGATTTTGGACGAGTTAAAAAACCATAATGAATTAAACACCCAGCTCGTAGAACAATCTTTGAGTTACATTGATTTTATGGTGAATATACTGACAGCAGTAGATGAACCTCCTACATATCAGGGGCAAGAAACCGGAAATACTCAACAGTCCGCAAGATTATTTGATAAGAAAATTTGATTAGAAAGCAGGGAAAAGGATGCGTACTACTTTTTTTGGTTTGGAAATAGGACGTAGCGCTCTTCAAGCTCAGCAGAGGGCTTTAGATGTAACTGGTCATAATATAGCAAATGCTAATGCCCCCGGATATACTCGGCAAGATGCTGTGTTAACTGCCACTACCCCCTTTGCAATGCCGGGCTTTAATAAACCGGGCACTCCGGGTCAGGTGGGAACAGGTGTCAAGGTCACTGAAATCAGACGGTTAAGAGATGCTTTCATAGATATTCAAATCCGTACCGAAGCTAAGTCAACTGGATTCTGGGAAGCTAAACAGGATGCTTTAAGAAAGTTAGAGGTTATCGTTAATGAACCGTCCGATGCCGGGCTTAGAACGGTAATGGATCAGTTTTGGGCCGGGCTGCAGGAGTTAAGTAAGAACCCTGATAGTAAATCAGTTAGAGCAGTTGTACGTCAAAGAGGAATTGCCTTGGCGGATACATTTAATCATTTAAGTCGTCAACTTACTGAGCTTCAGGTTGATACCGACAGTAATCTTAGGATTAAAGTTGATGAAACAAACAATATAGCAAAGCAAGTCGCATCATTAAATGATCAGATTATCAAAATCGAAAATACCGGAGATAAGGCCAACGATCTTAGAGATAAAAGGGATTTGTTGGTGGATCAGTTATCCCGCATAATAAATATGGAGGCAGTCGAAGAAAAGAACGGCGGTCTCACTCTAGCCATAAGCGGCAGAGTCCTGGTTGAAGGGAAAAACAACAATGCAATTAGCGCGGTAAGTGTTCCTCCGGCTGGGTATGCAGATATCCAGTGGGCAGCGGATGGAACCGCTGTGATGATAAAAAGCGGTTCCATGAAAAGTTTATTGGATGTTCGGGATATCATAGTCAATGATTATATCGGTTATATCGATACCCTAGCCAATACTCTGGCTACTCAAATTAATGCTTTACATAGTGCAGGACGGGTATTAAACGGTGTGGGCGCTTCTGGCATTGATTTCTTCGAACCGGCACCTCCAGTAGTAATATCTGCAGCTAATATTAGTGTTTCGGCTGCTGTATTGGCAAGTGAAAACAACATTGCAGCCGCTACCAATGCTAGTGCCCCAGGGGATGGGAGCAATGCCCTACTCATGGCACAGTTGAAACATAGCAATATTTTGGCCGGGGGTACTATGGATGATTACTTCAGAGGAGTTGCCGGCCAACTGGGAGTAGATTCCCAGGAAGCAACCAGAATGGTTGATAACCAGACTATCCTTGAAGCTGAATTACAGAATCGTCGTCAAGCTTTATCGGGGGTGAATTTGGATGAAGAAATGACTAACATGATTCGGTTCCAGCACGGCTACAATGCGGCGGCCCGGGTCGTTACAGTAATGGATGAAATGATTGATACTATAGTTAACAGGTTGGGGTTAGTAGGTCGATAATTTGACTAATCTAACTAGTTAAGATACTAAAAGTAATTACAGGAGGTTCATCCAATGAGAATTACCAATAATATGATGGTCGGAACCTTTATGCGCAACTTAAATAATAATACTAGAGCATTAGATCAGCTCCAGGAACGGTTATCCACTGGCAAAGACTTGAACCGTCCTTCGGATGATCCTGTCGGTTTGGTAGGGGCTTTGAGGCTGCGCACCGGATTGACCGAATCGGCAAAATATCTGGATAACGTAAATGACGGACTAGCATGGTTGCAGACTACTGATATTGCCCTAGGTCAGGTGGGAGATATTCTTCAGAGAGTAAGAGAGCTAACTATATCTGGGGCCAGTGATGTTTTGCCGCAGCAAGCCAGGGATGCTATAGCGAAAGAAGTTAATGAATTATCTTTCCAATTGTTGCAAGTCAGTAATACAACCCATGGGGATAAATTTATCTTTAGTGGATATAGAACAAACCAGCCAGCTTTCGGCGTTGGCGGGGTTTATAATGGTTCTCCTACCCCCAGTCCTATTGAATTTGAAGTAGGGGTAAATGTAAAGATGGCTGTTAACGTTGAAGGGGAGCGCATTTTTAAGACTATACCGGATGCATTTCAGATATTAACGGATATTGCAACTGATTTATCTACTGGCAATACTGTTAATTTATCCGGTCCCAGAATAGCTGAACTTGATGCGGTTATGGATCGAATTCTATCAATCCGGGCAGAGGTTGGGGCCAAAACAAATCGTTTGGAATTAACTGAAACCAGGTTGCAAGACAGTAAACTAAACTTAACTGATTTGTTATCAAAGACCGAAGATGCTAATATAGGTGAAACGATTACCCAATTGAAGATGCAGGAAAACGTTTATCGCGCTTCGTTGGGATCTGGGGCTAGAATTATTCAGCCAACTCTAATGGATTTCCTGCGTTAGGGGTGATTTAAGATGGATATCCGGATAACCCAACGGTTTGCACAGATTGGAATTGACTGGGCGCTGCCTGAATTACTTATAAAGGCCCCACCACCGGATATGACACTTCAACAACAAGCTCCTGACATTATAATTACGATTGATTACCCTGAAGTACATATTGACCAAACCCAAACTTTTGCGGAAATAGGACTTAAAAAGATTATACCTTTGGAAAGGGAGCTAGCTCAGGAAGCACAGGTTACTGTGGTTAACGGAATCGGACGAAGAGCCAATGAAGGCGATTTGCTGGCAAGTCAAGTAGGTTTTGGAAATAAAATATTTGCAGACATCGCAGAGAGCAATTTACCGCAAATAAAAGAGTCGAACATTGACATAATTCCTCGCACTCCGCCGAGTATAACAGCTTCCGGGGGGATAAGAGTCCAGGCTGTTATGGGCGATGTTAGTGTAGATATGCCCCCTAATTTACCGGAAATAGAAGCCAATTTAGGTTATGTGAAAATTTATTTGGAGCAGAAACCCTACTTGAAGATTGATTTTGTTGGGAATAATATTGACATAAGAGTATAAATATCAAACTGAGGTGAAATTATGAACATTATAACCTCTCGTTTTGGAGAGATACAAATAAATGAGGACGATATCATTAATTTTCCGCAGGGAATTTTAGGCTTTGAAGATATAAAGCGTTTCATTATTCTTAGTTTTGAGGAACAAGCGCCTTTCAAATGGTTGCAAGCTTTGGATGATTCAGATTTGGCTTTTGTGATTGCAGAGCCTTTTTTGTTTTTTTCTGATTATGAATTTGATCTTTCAGACGAAGATCAAAAGATGTTAGAAGGTAGTACTATAGAACAACTGGGGGTTTATGTGATTTTGTTGATGCGTGAGAAAGCTACTGATGTAAGTGCAAACCTTATGGCCCCTATAGTAGTTAACCTAACCAAAAGAAAGGCTAAACAGGTTGTGCTTTACAATGAGAAGTATTCAACTAAACATTGTTTATTTACATGAACACAAATGTAGTGAGGAAATATAAAGCCAAGGAGGGCTATTGAGTGCTGGTTGTTACTAGAAGGCAAGGTGAAAAAATAGTTATCGGAAATGATATAGAGATTATAATATTAGATATTAAAGGTGAACAAGTTAAAATAGGGTTAAATGCGCCCAAGAATGTTACAATATACCGAAATGAAATATACGAAGAAATTATTAAAAATAACAAAGAAGCAGCTACTACCCCTTCTGTAGATGTAATTATGCAATTAAAAAAAATAGCAAATAAGAGCTCCAAAAAGTAAAAAACATTGAAAAGCAAAGAAAGAAAGAAGTAAGTGACTATAACGGTAGAAAACTGCCGTTTTTTGTTGTTTTTGCCCCTTAAGCAATTAACATAACGAACCGATACTATGAGTGGTAGGACAACCTCTTAAAACCTATTGTTATAGTACGGCCGGCTATAAAGAGAGGTAGAATGAGGTGAGAAATCTAAAGAGCACGGAAGCTCAAAAACAATTTCAAGGAGGATGAAAATCTATGAGAATTAATAACAACATTCCTGCTTTATTTGCTCAGAACAAATTGAATGCTACTAACAATAACCTGAGTAAGTCCCTTGAGAAATTATCTTCTGGTTTACGGATAAACCGGGCCGGTGATGATGCAGCAGGTCTCGCTATCTCTGAAAAAATGAGAGGCCAGATTAGGGGTTTAAACCAAGCACAAAGAAATGCTCAGGATGGTATTTCACTTATTCAGACAGCTGAAGGTGCTTTGAATGAAAATCATGCTATGCTTCAGCGGATGCGTGAATTGGCAGTTCAGGCCGGTAACGATACCAACACTACTTCTGACCGTCAAAAGATTGTTAGTGAGCTAAGTAAACTGCAGCAGGAAATTACCCGGATTTCTCAGCAAACTGAGTTCAACACCAAAAAACTGATGACTGGCGGCATTAGTGCCAAAAACTTCCAGGTGGGTGCCAATGCCAGTCAGACTATTACGGTTACCATTAAAGACATGACCGCTTCAGCTGGTTTAGGTTTAACTGTAGCTATTCTTGATGCCGCAACCCAGTTTGCTGGTGTAGCTGGCCTTATTAATGCTGTTGACACTGCTATTGGTAAAGTATCTGACGAGCGTTCCAACCTGGGTACCCTGCAGAATAGATTGGAGCATACTATTGCCAACCTGCAGACTTCTGCAGAGAACCTGGCTGCTGCTGAGTCCCGGATTCGCGATGTGGACATGGCTTCTGAGATGGTTAAATTCACCAAGACTCAGATTCTCACCCAGGCTGGTACGGCTATGTTAGCCCAGGCTAATATGGCACCCCAGGGTGTTCTGAAACTCTTAGGCTAAAACTGGCATTAAGCAGCCGGCTGGCGTTTGTCGGCTGGCTGTTTTATTAGCCCGTATTCGATAATAGGGCGGTGATTAACCGTGAAGATTACAGCTGCCATAACTGAACTGAAAAACAACGCACCACAAGATAAGGAAAACTATCACGGAAGCTTTTCCTATAACGCCGGTATTAATAGCGAAGCTGAACAAGCAGCCTTGGGAAAGCCTGCAGGGAAAAAGATAGATGAAAAAGTTTTGAATAATGCTGTCGATAAAGCTAACCAGACAGCAAGGATTTTTAACCGTCAGATTCATTTTAAAGTACATGAAGCATCAAGAAGGTGGATAATCCAGATTATTGACACTGATAAAGGTGAGGTAGTGAGGGAGATCCCGCCGGAAAAAATATTAGATATAGTAGCTCAGTTAGACCGAATGGTAGGGCTGCTGGTTGATGAAAGCAGATAGGGGGTGATTACGTATGAGAGCTGGTGGGCTAGTATCGGGTCTGGATACCCAGCAATTGATAGCCAAGTTAATCCAGGTTGAGCGACAACCAATGGATGTAATGAAGTCCAGAAAGCGCACCTATGAACTGCGCAAGGATCTCTGGAAAGAAATAAACTCTAGCTTGTTATCTTTAAAAACCAAGGTTAGCACAATTTCCACAAGCACGGATTTAATTAAGAAAAAAGCAACATCATCCGATGATACGGTATTTACAGCCAGTTCGGGAACCTCTGCGTCAAACAGTACCTATAACATAAACATAACAACTTTGGCAAAAGCCCAACGGGTAAACGGGACTACCCAAAGTACTGCTGCATTGAACCTAAGTGGAAGTTTTACTATTAATGACGGAACCTATACTTCTACGATTAATGTGGTAGCTACCGATACGTTATCTACTATCATGTCTAAAATTAACAATGCTAAAGATAATGTTGATTCTTCTAAAGGTCTTCAAGTAACGGCATCGATAGTAAATAACATCTTAGTTTTGGAACACAAAAAGACCGGGACTGCTAATTCGATGACACTGACAGATGACGTCAACACTCCCGGTTCAACAGGAACAAACGAGATACTGGAAAGTCTCGGTATTCTAAATGACAGTAAAGCAATTGCCAATCAACAACAGGCTGCAACTAATGCTCAGTTTACAGTTAATGGCATCTCGGTTACGAGATCCAGTAATGCCGGATTGACTGATGTTATTAACGGGGTCACTCTTACCCTAAAAAAAGAAGGAGCAGCGGGAACCCTAACAGTTCAGAATGATGTAGATGCCAGTGTTGCTGCCATTAAAGACTGGGTGAATCAGTATAACACCACTATCGACTTAATAGGTACCCGCCTTTCAGAAGAATCTGTTAAAGGAGCTACTTCGGATGCTATAATGAGCAAGGGCTTGCTAAGAGGCGATTCAGTTTTAGTCGGAATTAAAAATCAGCTTCGTCAAAATAGTTCAAACCCAGTGGTAGGCCTGGCTATCTATGATCGTCTGGCTGATATTGGCATTACCACTACGGCTGATGATTTTGGTAAATCTGGGCGGTTAGCAATTGATGAAACTAAGTTAAAAGCGGCTTTAGAAGCAAAACCGGAAGAAGTGGCTAAATTATTCACTAACAATATGGATCTAAATGGGGATACGAAGGTTACGACCGACGAAAAAGGGATCGCTATAAGACTTACGGAACAATTAGATTATTTGACCAGCACGGCGACCAAAGCGATTAGCGGGAAGACGGTAGCTGCTGGGGTAATACAGGGTAAAATTAATTCTTTGGATAAAGTAATCAATGACTATATCAAAAAGATGGAGGCATTTGAAGAGCGCCTTGAGAAGGTTGAGTCTAATTTATGGAATCAATTTACCGCCATGGAGAAAGCCATGTCAAATATGCAAAGCCAGGCTACCTGGCTCGCTGGGCAACTTAGTGGTTTAAATAGTGCTAAGTAACATAAAAAAACTTGGCAACATTGCCAAGTTTTTTGGGGTCTTATCTGTCAACTTATGTTGGGACATGTGAAGTATGTTCATAAAGGTGGTGTATATTAATTGCGTTTAACATATATCCAAGAGGAAATCATTGGAATTCTACAGCGCGTTCAAGCTACATATGCATACCCGGTTTCTTCTGAAGAAATAAGTAAAGAGTTGAATGTAACATCATCTTATATTAGAGAACAAACAAAGATCCTTCGGTTGGAAGGCTTGGTCCAGGTGCGCAGGGGGCCAGGGGGAGGTTACTTTCTAAATAAGGCTAGGGAGGGCTATAATAGTGAAGATTTTCGTTAATAATGAGGAAGTTATTTTTGACGGCGATGGAACATCTGGTGAGAAAATCTCAGAATTAATGAAAACAATTAGAGGGAAAAATCTTATAATATTAGAAACCAAAATTGATGGAGTAGTAACACGAGAAGATATTCTGGAATTATTAAAAATCAACCAAATAGGGCAAGTAGAGGTAACTGTCACTAATCAACATAATCTTATCATTGAAGGCTTAGATACGGCCTTAGATTATTTACCTGTATTACAAAAAGGTCTGGAGGAAATTGCCGGTCTGTTTCAGGAAGGTAGGGAAGGAGAAGGTATTGCTCTGTTTTTAGAGGCTCATACCGGGTTAGACTGGCTAGAACATATTTTGAGGGGTTCCAGAATATATTTTCAATCTTCTAATAGGGATTTAGGAGTGCAATTCGCTGAAGTTGCAGAGGGGTATAACGAAAAGCTGACGGAATTGACCAAGGCGTGGGAGAATAGGGACTATGTATTAATTGCCGATTTGTTGGAATATGAACTTGCACCTTTTATAGAAGAGATAATGCCCTTAATTAACAAAGTTATGGAAGCAGAAAACCATAAGGGTGAATGATAAATGATGATTGAGTCGGTTCAGGCAAAATGTGGGTGTGTTTCAGCAAAAGTTAATAACGGTACTAAAGACTTTTATCTACACAGTAGCTATGACCCTCTTAAAGAAGCGGCTAAATTGGTTGCCAGCTATAATATTATCCCGGGTTCGACTATAGTTGTTTATGGGGTGGGGCTAGGTTACCACGTTAGGGAGATGCTTAACAGAACAGGACCTGAAGGCAGGGTTATCCTCTTTCAACTAGGTGTAGATATTTTTCGAAAAATTACGGGAATAGTTAATCTCGCTGATATATTAAACGATTCCCGGGTAACAACCATTATTACGGATGATAAAGGAAAGTTAACTGAAGAACTTGCCCTTCATATAACTGAAATTATTGATAGCCGAGGCCAGCTTATTATTCACCGTCCTTCTCTGGATCTCCTCCCCGCGACAGCAATAGAAATCAAACAAGCACTTGAAGAATGGGAGATAACGAAAGCAACTCAACAGCGGTTTTTACCGTTATTGCAAGAAAATCTCAAATCAAATATGAGTTATTGCCAAGGAATCCCAAGGATTGAGGAGCTTTTTGGTAGATTTACCTCTATACCAATAGTTTTGGTTGCTGGTGGTCCTTCGTTGGATGATGAATTAGAAAATCTTCGCTATTTTGCTAAGAGGAATAAAGGTCTGATTATAGCCGTTGGGACAAGCTTAAAACCATTAATAGAAAAGGGGATAACTCCTCACCTTGCAATAATTACTGACCCACAGCCCATCGTTAAAGAGCAAATTAGGGGTTTAAAACTTCATGTACCGCTGATTATCCTACCGACGGTTCATCCAGTTGTTATCGAAAGCTATGCTGGGCTAAAGATTCTTGCTTGCCAGAAAGGGTTGGATAGCATTAATGAGTTGTGTTCAGATGATTCCATATTGGTTGAAACGGGAGGGTCAGTGACAACCACCATGTTGGATATTGCTTTAAAGATGGGGGGGGACCCGTTAGTTTTTATAGGAGTGGATTTAGCATATCCGGGAGGCAAAACCCATGCAAGTAATACTATGTATCAGCAAATTATTGGTGACCTGCGGATGAAAGACAACCATTTGCGTCTGGTAAGAAATAATCGGGGCGAAAAAGTGAGAACTTCTAAAGTTTTTGATATCTACAGAAAATGGATAGAGGATCGAATCGCCAGGGAAAAAAGGGTCACTTTTTATAATACATCGCTGGATGGAGCTGCTATTAAAGGAACTACGGTAATTTCATTAGCTGAGCTGATAGACAAATTGCCTAGCCGCAATAAAAAAATTATTATATAACACTAAAGTTAAATTCATATGGAGAAGAGGTCCTCTGTAATGGAGTTATATAAAAAGAATTTAGCTCGGCTTAAAGATATAAAACCTGATCTGGTTGAAAGATTAGATAATCTTGAAATAAACAATCTCGAAATTATTGTTGCCAAAAACAATATGCCTACAATTCAGGTCGTTACCGCAGAGAAAAAGTTCTATGTGCATAGTACTTATAACCCAAGCCGGGAGGCAGCACAATGGGCGGAAACTAACAAGGTTAAGCCAGGAGATAAGTTGTTTATTTTCGGCTTAGGCTTGGGTTACCATGTGCAGGAAATGGTTACAAAGGCTCCTAAAGATGTGAAGTTTTTTATTGTTGAGCCGAATCTGGTTTTTGTGAAAGCAGCCATGAAATATATTGACTTAGGATATTTATTAGGGAAATCTAACGTTTATTGTATTTTTGGGGAAGAGGAGGTTAAATTTGAAGAGTTCTTGTTGGAACATGTCGGTTTCGACAATCTTGAGCGAATTCGCTTTACCGATTATAGTCCTGTAGTTAGATTGACGATAGACTACTTTAATACTTTAAAACAAAAGATAACTAAGGCAATAAGCAATATAATTATTGAGATGAATACTATGTTGAGATTCTCCGAAGAGTGGATTAACAATCTTTTTGAGAATATACCAGAACTTATTGCTAGCCCGGGAATTGAGCAACTATATGGCAAATTTCAGGGGGAAGCGGCGATTATAGTGGCAGCCGGGCCTTCGTTAAATAAAAACATCAGCATGCTTAAGCAAGCCAAAGGCAAGAGTCTAATTATTTGTGTTGGCACAGCCCTAAAACCGATGTTAAAAGCGGGGATAAGACCGGATTTGGTCGTTTCCGTAGATGGTGGAGTGGCGAATTTGCGCCATTTTACTGAAGTAAATCATGAGAATATTCCTTTGTTATTTGATATTACTATATATCCTGAAATCCCCAGGATATACAAGGGCCCTAAATTAGCTGGAGGATGCCATGAAAATTTACTTCGTTGGATAGAAGGGGTCATGTCTGAAAGAAAAGGCTTATATGATATGGGTCCTTCGGTAGCTAATATGGCCTTTGATCTGGCGCGACGATTGAAATGCAATCCGATTATTCTCGTGGGTCAGGATTTAGCTTATACCGATGGAAAGGCCCATGCTACAGGCAGCGCCTATGATTATCGAACGATAAAAGATTTCGAAGATAGGGGTCTTTTCACTGTCGAAGGGGTTGATGGGAAGCCCGTTTTAACTGACTCGATTATGTATGCGTTTCTATGGTGGTACGAAAATGCAATCAAATCTACTGAGCACTTCTATAAGGTTATTGATGCTACGGAAGGTGGAGCGAAGATACCGGGTACTCAGGTAATGACTTTAGCTGAAGCAATTAAAACTTTTTGCAGGCATGAAGTGAATGCTGAGGAAAAGCTTGAGAAAGTTATAAAAACATATAAAATACCTGAACGAGAACATATAGAAAGTATTATAGGAAAATTGGATAATCTTAAAAATCAACTGATTGATTTGGGTAATTTAGGGGAAAAGGGTGTCGATGCTTCCGAAAAACTATTACAACTGTACCAAAAAGGTTTGCCAGAGACGACACAAATGGTTAAGGTGTTGGACGAGCTTGAGTCCATTGATAAGCAGATACAAAAGCATAAAGAAACAACTGATGTATTTGTATTAATGTTTCAAAAATCCATCTTAAGAGTCAATCAAAAAAGCAAACAAACTAATGAGGAAAGTGAGATGGAAAAGGCCAAACGGGTAGCTACTTGTTCAATGGAGTTATACAAGGGTATTGCTGAAGTAGCTCACAACACCCTAGACATGGTTGTTAAGGCTATTCGAAGAATAGAAATCTTCACAGATAAGGGAGTCGCACAATGGAAGAATTGATTTGTGGAAAAAAGATATTAATTACGGGGGGAACCGGTTCTTTAGGGGAGTCCTTGTTGCGCCAAATTATTAATTACCGGCCTCAAGTAGTACGAATATTTAGTAGAGATGAAGCTAAACAGTTTGAGCTTCAATATGAGTTTGTTGGTGAGAAAAATATTCGTTTCCTGCTTGGCGATGTTCGGGATAAGGAGAGGGTAGATAGGGCCATGGAGGGTATTGACATTGTTTTCCATCTGGCCGCCCTGAAACATGTTCCTGCCTGTGAATATAATCCCTTTGAAGCGGTAAAAACCAATATCTTAGGGACACAAAATATTATTGATGCGGCCATGGTACATAATGTTGAAAGAGTTATTTATACCAGTAGTGATAAGGCTATCAGTCCTACAAACACTATGGGAGCATCAAAACTCTTAGCAGAAAGGTTGATTTCAGCTGCAGATTTCTATAAGGGTTCTTGTCGAACTATCTTTACTGCGGTTAGATTTGGTAATGTGATGGGTTCTCGAGGTTCAGTAATACCATTATTTAAAAAACAAGTTCAAAAAGGTGGACCAGTGACGGTGACATTACCGGTAATGTCCAGATTTATGATGAGTATCAGTGAAGCCGTTAATCTGACCCTTCAAGCGGGTAAAAAAGCTCAAGGAGGGGAGATTTTTATTTTGAAGATGCCGGTAGTTAGGCTTAGTGATCTTGCAGAAGTAATTATTGAAGAGTTTGCGCCTCTTTGCGGATATTCACCACAGGATATTGCAATTCAAGAGATTGGCTTACGCCCTGGAGAAAAGATGTATGAAGAATTGCTTACTTTAGAGGAGGCCAAATTAGCCACTGAGTTTCCTGATATGTTTGCTGTAGCTCCCACATATGCGGAAAACAAGTATGAATATACTGGAGGTTGGCCCGCAGAACAGAAAACCTTCAGTTCCCATGACGTCTCCCCTTTAAGCAAACAACAGATTCGGGAACTGCTTGAGCAAGAGCGGTTATTAGAAAGAAGAAAACACTAATTTGGAGGAGATAGATTATGAAGGTACTGGTTACAGGGGGTGCCGGGTTCATCGGACGATGGGTGGTTAAACGATTGCTGGAAGAGATTCA
>JAJZSN010000058.1 GCA_021849745.1 Bacillota bacterium
TCTGGTACAATAATGAGTTTATTAGGCTTAATATTGATTTATATTTTAGGCATCAACCGTCTCAAAAGACTGCTGATGCCTTTATTGATGCTCGATACGCCTAATAAACTGCAATATCATTATACCAGTTCTAGTACCCCTTGTCCTAAAAAAAATGTCACTTCAAATTAACTACCTTTGAAAACCACCAGGGTCATCAAAGTATTCCATACACCATGGGCAAGCATAGGGGTAATCAGGGAACCCGTTTTTTGATACAGCCAGGTTAAACCCCAGCCGGCCATAGCAAGGGGGATAAACCTTAATAAATCGAAATGCAGAGCGGCAAAAAAAACTGCTGAAAAAAGCATCCCAACCCTTAATCCAAAGTGTTCCCGCAAAACTGGATAGGTAAAACCTCTTAAAAACAATTCTTCACTAATAGGAGCAATAGCAGCTGCCACAAATAAAGGTAAAAGCAATTGGGACCAGGTACCGGCTTGGGCAATTGCTTTGGCAATAGGCTGAGGTTCAGGCGGCCGCGGAGTCAGAAACTCAATAAGGCTTGATGACACTAGGCCTAGACCCAGCAAAAGCAACCCTCCCACCAGGCCGTAGACCAAAACCTTACCCAGTGAAGGGATAACCAATCCCAACTCCCGAAAACTTTGACCATTTCTGCGAACTATATAGATTACCAAACCGGCTATCATTATCCCCTGCAGGCTGGTAGTCATAGCGAAATAAGCAAGTTGGCCGGTTACCGGTCCAAAACCGCTTTTTAAAATTTTCTGTAAGCTGTCACTCCAAAGACTGTTAAGCAAGGTGAAACCGGCTAAGGCCAGCAGGATTAACGCTACATCACCTATTTCCCATTTTGGTTTTGTCGGTTGAACTGATTCCATTTAAGCATCTCCTCAGAATATATTTCGCCGTCAGGATTTCCGACTCCTTCTCTTGGGTTGATTTTTGCTTTATTTTTTAGTATTTCCACCCTTCCTATTTTTTAACTTTATAAAATAATTTAAGTGTTAAATAAAGCCCCCGGCTTCAGGATATAATAACAAAAGTCATGAAGGAATACCAGCTAATAAGGATTTGACACGTTTGGCTGGCTTTATTATGCCCTTAAACTTTCAAAGGAGGTAGTTGGGGTGAACAGCATTGGCTGGTTAGTTTTTTCCATAGGAGGCTTTATATTAATGGTTTTATATTGGCTTTTTTTTCGAGGAGTCAAATCCCCCGCAAGGAAACCTTTCACTGAATCCTCGGAGGCTCCCAATTCGCAGCAGGATTCCCTTGTTCCCGGGAATCCTAAGGATGTTTCAGAAAAAAGTCTCTGGGAAATTTCCCAGGAGTTTACTCCTGTTTTGCGTGAATATCAGGAGTTACCCCAAACTTATGGAGATAACAAGATGGTGGTCATGGCCAAAGACCCCTATTGGCTTTATACTTATTGGGAACTTTCGCCACAACGTTGGGAGGAATTGGCCCACTACTTCACCACCGAAACCCTGGAACAGGCTCAACCGGTGTTACGGGTCTATGATGTTACAGACCTGGATTTTAACGGTAACAATTCTCACAGCTACTTTGACCAGCTCATTAACCCCTTGGCCAATAACTGGTATGTTTTCGTCCCTGAACCTGACCGGACTTATTGTCTTGACCTGGGCCGCCTCCTTCCCGGAGGAGTCTTCATCACCCTGCTCCGTTCCAACCCGGCCGCCGTCCCAAGGGTGTCAATCTCTGATGTCGTTGATGAAGCCTGGCCACCAATTAAAGAAATCTACCGGGTTTACGGGGCAGACAGCCACGAGAAGAATGTTACCTCGCCAGGAAGGTAGCTTGTAGTTGGTAGCTTATAGCTTGTAGCTTGTAGCCATGCAAGCCCATTCCTGGGGCTATCAAAGACCCAAAAGAATCTCAGCTGTAGCTATCAGCTATCAGCTTAAAAATGCTACCAGCTAAAAAGGAGGTACTCCCATGTCCCACGGTTACTTGGCCTTAGTGCTTCACGCTCATTTGCCCTTTGTGCGGCATCCGGACGACGAGGCGGCCCTGGAGGAAAGATGGCTTTATGAAGCTATCTCGGAAACATATATCCCTTTGCTTAAAGTCTTCGATAAACTGGTCAATGACGGGGTGGATTTCAGACTAACTATGTCGTTGAGCCCACCTTTAATTACCATGCTGTCGGATCCCCTGCTCCAGGAACGTTACCTTCGGCACTTGTTCAAGCTGAGAGAACTGGTTTACAAAGAGCTTGACCGGACTTATCACCAGCCGGAGTTTCACCCCACTGCCCAGATGTACCAGTACCGTATCAATGAATGTTTCCATACCTTTAAAAAGTATGGCCATAACCTGGTCAATGGATTTAAACGGTTCCAAGACTTGGGCAAGCTGGAACTGATTACTTGCGGGGCCACTCATGGTTATTTTCCCTTGCACGGGTTATACCGCCAAGCTATCCGGGCACAAGTAGCTACAGCGGTGGATATTCATACCCGCCATCTAGGCCGCCCCCCGGTGGGCATCTGGCTGCCTGAGTGTGCCTACAACCCCGGCGACGATGAAATCCTTAAAGAATATGGTTTAAAATACTTCTTTACCGATACCCACGGTATTCTTTATGCCGCTAAACAGCCCCGGTACGGTGTTTTCGCACCTCTTCACTGTCCTTCGGGGGTGGCCGCCTTTGGCCGTGATGTGGAGTCTTCCAAACAGGTCTGGAGCGCTGATGAAGGTTATCCCGGTGATTTTAACTACCGGGAATATTACCGGGATATCGGTTATGATCTGGATTATGAATATATAAAACCATACCTCCACCCCGACGGAATCAGGCTAAATACCGGCATCAAGTATTACCGGATTACCGCTAGTAAATCAGACCATAAAGAACCTTATGTGCGGGAATGGGCCATGGAGCGGGCGGCCCAACATGCCGGTAACTTCATGTTCAACCGGGAACAGCAGATTAAACACTTGGCAGGGATTATGGATCGCAAGCCTTTAATTATCTCCCCTTATGATGCCGAACTCTTTGGCCATTGGTGGTTCGAAGGGCCTGATTGGTTGGATTTCCTGATTCGTAAAATTGCTCATGACCAAAATACTATTAAGCTGGTTACCCCCAATGAATACCTGAAAGAATACCCGGTTAACCAAGTCACCACACCATGTTCTTCCAGTTGGGGGCAAAAAGGCTACCATGAGGTTTGGTTAGAAGGAAGCAATGACTGGATTTACCGCCACCTCCATAAGGCTGCGGAACGTATGACTGAACTGGTTCACACCTATCCTGAAGCATACGGTCTCTATGACCGGGCCCTTAGGCAGGCGGCCAGAGAACTGATGCTGGCCCAAAGCAGTGACTGGGCATTTATTATGAAGACCGGCACCATGGTGGATTATGCAGTGAGGAGGACTAAGAGTCATTTAGGGAATTTCAGTAGATTGTATGATGACCTAAAAGAAGGAACCCTGGATGAAGATTGGCTGGCTAAGCTTGAAGAAACCAATAATATCTTCCCGGATATTGATTACAGGTTATATGCCTAAGTCTCAAAATCTAGAATTGATTTATTAAACCTACTCTGATTTTTTGAAAATTAATTAAAACCAAACCGCAGAGAACACAGAGAGCATAGAGGTTTGTAGGCTACCATGCATGGGCTTTATTCTATCCTTCTCTATGTCCTCTGTGTCCGCTCTGTGGTTGTCTTTTCTATTTCACTCCGGCGATAAAATCTCTAGTTTAGCATTGTTGATAATTTGAGTGACTTTTTGGTTTATTAATTCTTCAGCTTTAGGTGTACCTTTTTCACTTTCCGGTAACCACTTTTGTCAATAATTTGGGTGACTTTTTCATAACTACGTAAAAAGACTGGTTTTACCCAGCCTTTATACTTCTTCCGCCATTTGAATCTCGTTTATTTTATTTACATACATCTCGGTCAAAGCTTCAGCCATTTCCATATCGTACCCTTCCCCGTAAACCCGGCAAAGGGGTTCTTCCGAATCAGGAAGCACTAAGGCCCAGCCCCCGTCATGGTGTACTTTGATCCCGTCTAACATCTCCACATTTTGATGCCTATGATCTTCAATCAATTTACGCATTACCTTGCCTTTAGCATCCCAGGAACAATTAATTTCTTTTTTGCTTAAATAGAATTTAGGCATTTGAGCCAAGAGTTCACCCAGGCTATAGCCCTGTAGAAGTACCTCCAGTACCCTGCTTAAACCGAAAATTCCATCAAAGTAAAGGGCAAACTGGTATGACCCACCGGGGGTGGCCAACATCTGCTCCATTAGGGATGGCAGCGCTGTTTTGCTGCGGTTTACTTTTCCTGCTAATTGTTTGGCTAGTTGCTCTGTAAGTCCCGGAGCCGTCACAGGTACGGTTACCGTTGCCCCCAATATTTTTTCCAACACTAAACGGTTATACAGTGACACTAAGGCATCCTCGTCCACTACCAGGCCGGTTTCATCAATGAGAACCAGTTGCTGTCCGTTGCCATCCATCACCACTCCCAAGTCAGCTCCGTCAGCGGTTACCTGGGCCGCCACCCCCGCTATGGCTTCCCGGCTTTTTTCAGAGGAAATTCCGCCCTCCAGTCCGCCTTCCATCATGTCAACCTGGATGTCAAATTCATAAAGCAGCGGGGAAATAACCTTATCCAAAGTCTTACCGGGATAAGCCATCACCAGGCGCAGTTTCTCCATCCCCCGGAGGTTTAACCCATCCAACAGGTATGCCATATATTCATCTACCAATCCGGGCCAAGCTGCCGTTTTGTTAACTTCTTCCTTTTTAACCCGGCGGATATCCTCCCTGGCCAGGTTATTCTCCACCTTGCGCTCCTGGCCTTTGGGGATATTAGCTCCTTGCTGGTCAAAAAAACTTAAGGTGACCCTTTGTTGGGGACCGGAACTGACCTGAATCCCCCCCTCGGCGCCCCACCGCTTGACTCCGTAACGGGTGACGGGCAAGGGGACTATCCCCGGGTCAATTACCTGCACCCCCACCGACTGGAGCCCGGCCACAAGGCTTTTATGGAGCATGGCTGATTCGGGTTCATCATCACACCCCGCCACCACTCTGGCCCCAACGGGCAAAGACATCCCATAAGCGGCAGCCAGCTTAGCGGCAAATTCAGGGGTTATCTCCTGGTTAACCTCCCCGGACACTCCCTGATGGCCAAAGACTGTCCTGGCGCACCTGGCCCCCCAGATTAGGCTGTCTTTGAGGACGGCCCCGGCTTCGATGGTTTTGCCCGGCCAAACCTTGACCTGGGGTTTGACCGTTCCTTTTTCCTTTACCACCGTGTCATCCCCGATTACCGACCCTTCGTAAAGGGCGGCCCCGGTCTTGACCTGAACCCGGTTGCACAGTACAGCGCCCCTTATCTGGGCCCCTTGACCCACATAACTGTGCTCCCAGAGGATTCCCTTTTTCACTGTACCCCTTTCATCCACCCAGGCATGACTGCCCAGGACGCTGTAGCCGCCGATCCGGGCCCCTTTCTCCACCTTGCAGCAGGAACCAAGGAAAACCGGGCCTTCCACCACCGCCTCGGGGTGAATCTCCGCCCCTTCCTCGGCCCAAACCCCCGGCTGCATTTGCTTACCGGGCATGGCTAACTTGACTTTGCCTGCTAGGATGTCGTAATGGGCTTGGCGATACTGCTCCAGGTTGCCGATATCGCACCAATAGCCAGGCAGAACACAGCCATACATGGGCTTGCCGTCCTTAAGTAATAGTGGAAAAAGATCCTGGGAAAAATCAAATTTTTGCCCCGGCGAAAAATATTCCAACACCTCCGGCTCCAGCACATAAATCCCGGTATTCACCGTATCGCTGAAGACCTCGCCCCAACTAGGCTTTTCCAAGAACCTGGTGATGGCCCCATCAACACCGGTGATGACCACGCCGTACTCCAGGGGCGAATCCACTCTGGTGAGTACCAGAGTAGCCATGGACGCCTTCTCCAAGTGATAGGTAACGGCCCTAGTCAGATTAAAGTCAGTTAGAGCATCACCGCTTATCACCAGAAAGGTTTGATCCAGAAAATCCCCGGCGTTTTTCACACTACCTGCGGTGCCTAACGGAGTTTCTTCAATGAAGTATTGTAAAGATACGCCAAACTCCGAACCATCTCCAAAATAGTCCTGGATGGCTTGGGGCAAATACTGAAGAGTAACCCCAATCTCTGTAATACCGTGTTTTTTCAAAAGATTTATAATATGCTCCATTACCGGCCGGTTGAGAACAGGGGTTAAAGGCTTGGGCCGGTCACAGGTCAGGGGCCGCAGTCTGGATCCTTCCCCGCCGGCCATGATGATGGCTTTCATAGGTTGCCCCTCCTTTTCAATGATATGGTTGTTCCGGTTGAGGGGATGCCCCTCCGGCAGCCGCAGGCAAGGCAGCCCAAAATTGTTCCGTCCGGCGGGCAGCCTGATGCTGGGCCAACACGTCCCGGTAAACCTTCATCGTATCCCGGGCAATTTTATCCCAGCTATAGATTTTTTCCACATCTTCGTAGGCCCTGTCCCGGATTTTTCGGCCAAAGTCAGGGTCACACAGAACATGGAGAATATTGTCAGCCAGGGAATTGGCCGATCCCGTGTAAACCTTCAGGCCGTTAACCCGGTGTTGGATGATTTCACTTAAGCCCCCTGTATCCGAAACCACTACCGGGGTTTTGGCCGCCATGGCTTCCAGGGCCACGATGCCGAAAGGCTCATACAAGCTGGGAATCACCGCCACATCGGCGCACCGGTATAGACCGTTCCTGGTATCATCGTCGATGTAGCCGGTAAAGTAGATATGATGGGCAATCCCAATCTCCCGGGCCTTGTTTTTCAGGTAGTCTTGATTGGGGCCTTTACCTGCGATAACGAACTTGGTCTTGGGGTGGTAATAGATTACCTTGGGGATGGCATCCAGCAGAATCTGTACCCCTTTTTCATGAACCAGCCTGCCTACGAAGAAGACCACCTTCTCATCGGGGTGGGCATATTTATTTTTGATGCTCCGGTGCCCCCTTCCCACAGCGAAATTTTCCGGTTTGACACCATTGGGGATGATTCTCATCTTGTCTCTGGGGAGTTGGAAGACCCGTTTCAACTCTTCTTCCATGTAATGACTGCAGACGATAACCCGCCAGGCCTCGTAAGTGAGCCACCACTCCACATCGCTGATATACCGCTGCTCATCATTATGTAGCCCGTAATTGCGGCCATACTCGGTGGCATGAATAGTCGCCGCCAGGGGCAGGTTCAGGGCATGCTTGACGGCCCTGGCGGCATGGGCTGTCAACCAATCATGGTTGTGTACCAGGTCAAAGGTTTGCCCTTCTGCCATGTTGCTAACCAGCCCCATGGTTCGCTCCAGCATGACCAGGTTTAACTGCAATACCCAGGTACGAAAATCAGGCGCCCGCAGGCTATAGGGGTTGACCCGATGAATCTGTACACCCTTGACTTCTTCTTCAGTAGGCAGGGACGGGTCACCACAGGTAATTAAGTGAACCTCCGCTTTTTGTTTGATTAAAGCCAGAGTTAAGTCGTAAACATGCTGGGCCAGTCCACCCACACTTTTGGGCGGATATTCCCAGGAATACATTAAGATACGCATTATCGAACCCCTTTCCTTAACTGATGAGGTTTATTCTTCCACAGAAAAGGGATTTTAATTACAGGAAATGACTTCAAGTTAGTCGGGGGATTGGTCAATCATAGACCGGTGGATAAGTTTTTAGCTTCGTTAACTTTCTCCTGAAGGGAAGGTGTAACCTGCAAAACTTCGTGGGTTGTCCATAGACTCCTATGCAGTGGGGATAATTTGCCCATTCGACCGTTAATCACCTCAGGCAAACCGGCAGCCTTGGCCAGGTATCCACGGACTCCTTCTTTATCTCCCTTAGCTAATAATTCTTTCGCAGCATATAAATAAGTATCCGCTAAGACCTCATATCGTCTTTTTTCCCAAGGATCCAAACTCAGAGCGGTTTCCATCACCTTAACCCCATCAGCTGCCTTACCATCTGCAAAATATATCTTAGAGCTAATTTCATACAAATCAGGGTTGGTGGGATTTAACCCCAGAGCCTTGTCGATATACTCCCTGCTCTTGGCTAAACCGTTGGAATCCTGGCCTTTCTGGTATTTCAGGTAATGGTTATGGACATCGGCAGTTATATAATAGTAACTGCGGTACTTACGATAAACAGCATCCCAAGCCCCTCCCCCCGAACCAAAGATAGGGCTCTCCTTGATTATCTTCATCCCATCACTGTAAAAGACAAATCGCTCCTGCACATTCCGTTCACTCAGACCAATGCTTTGTACCCTTTCAATGACACGGCCCGGAGCCAGCTTGGCCGTAGGTATAGCTTTGACGCTAACGGCCACCAAGAGAAAAAGCGTTACTAAAGCTCCCAATCCGCCGATAAGAAACTTCTTATTTTTAATTTCACGAGAAAATCTTTCCCCAAACCTAGCGCTACCTAAGATTAAACCAGACATAATCAGGGCGCCTAGGAGCAGCCACCCCCAACGAGCGGCCCCGGTTGACACCACGGTAAAATCAAGAGATTTATCGGAGATTAACATTGCTGAGAGAGTTACGAATAGAAAATTCAAGGCTGTTTGCCAACGATATTCCTTAGGCATCCCAATAATGAATAAAGGCATTATGAGGGCCAAAACCAACATGCCTCCCCTTGAGAGGGTACCCATAAAAGCCAAAAACATCAGATAAGTACCGAGGGAATAAGCAATCTTTTCTACTACGTCCCTAGCTTTAACCACCGCCAAGTAATACCCGGTCAGCATAGCAGGCATCAGAAAAACTGCCAGGGAATTAGCGTATTGAATAGTTGAAGATATCCGTTTGTCGGGGTCAAAAGCCCCGATTATATTAAAAGTACCAAAAGCGCTGCCTATTCCTAAAAAAGCAACCCCCACACCGCTGAAAAAAATAACTTTAAAAAACCCCTCAACATCCTGCTTTTTTCCAATCAACCGGGAAACTAAGTAATACACTGCAAAAAAATACCCGGTTTTTAGAAATTCCATAACAGCTTCCTTGACGTTAAACGCCACAAAAACAGGAATTAAGTATGCTAACATTAGGACTAAGCCCAAATAATCCAGGATCTCACCGAAACTTTTCATTTCATTACCACCCTGCCGGGCTGAATAAGCCCAAATCCCCAATGTCAAGGCGATAATAGCAAAGGTTACATATAACTCCTGATTAAAATAAAGTCCCCGGAAGCAAGGTGGAAAATAGAGCAATAAAGCTGTCAATCCAAAAGCCAATGCCCCTGTTAATGATTTATTATTTTTTACTGTTTTTTTGGGCTCAGCCATGATTTTTCCTCTCCGCCTATCATTACATTTATTATTTGACTTAAAGAGAGTTTTTCCTTTAAAAAATTAAGAACCCTGACATTTTTTTGTCGGGGTTCTTTTATGGTTATCTCCCGTTGTGAACTTCAAAGCTCCAATTGTGACCACTGTTGTTATCCCAGTTATTGGCGCTATCTTTAAAGCAAAAATTTAATCTACTTTCATCATTTACCCCAAAACTTCTCTCCCAACCGTAGCCGGTATGGTACATGGGTAAATCCTGAACCTTTTGCCAGTTATCGTTACTACCATAACCGCAGTGAAGGTAAACCTGATCTGCTCCTGAGTCTGCCAGCAGCCCTTCATACAAGACAGTCACTTCCTGTCCAAGAGTTATGGGCGTTGGATCTACTGCAACCCCTCCCTCAAACTGGGCTTTTTGCATTTGTGGTAACCTTTGTTCATCACTGCGAAAGTTGGTATGTTTGAATTCCACCATTCCGACACCTCCTTTGCTTAATGAGCGGAAATATTATAACTCCAGTTTCGACCGTTATTGTTATCCCAGTTATTGGCGCTGTCCTTGAAACAAAAATTCAAGGTATGGGTATCTTTTACTTTAAAAGTATATTCCCAACCGCGACTGGTTTTAAACAGCGAGATATCCTCCTGATTATGCCAGTCATTGCCAAAACCGCAGTGGAGAAACACCTGATTAGCCCCGCTCTGAGCCAGTAAGCCGTCATATACTACCGTTACATCACTTTGGACATTGATGGGAACAGGCGCAACTCTCACCCCACCTGCATCTTCAATTAAGGAAACGGTTTTAATCCTTTGTACCATTTGTAAATTCCTCCTGTTATTTAAGATTAGTCCAGTTCATGCTGGTTAATATCTACACTCCAATTTTGACCATTGTTGTTATCCCAACTTCCTGCCCCATCTTTGAAACAAAAATTCAACTTTGTCCCATATTGAACAGGAAAAATTCTCTGCCAACCTTCCGGCGCTCTCTGCATGGGTAAATCAGTTATTCCACTCCAAGGATTTCCATAGCCCATATGCAAAAAGACCTGCTCTGCCCCAGACTGAACCAATAAACCGTTGTATGTGACCTTTACTAATTCGCCATTACGAGGCGGGTGGGGTTGGATACCCACTCTTTCATCCAAAACTTAATCCCCCTTTACCAGAAATAAGTTCACTTTTAGTATGTTAACATTTGATATTTTCATTCCAGGTAAATGATGCAAAAAAAGCATAGCCCTAGAAATTTACCCAATGGACTATGCTTAAAAATATTCTCACTTCAATTCTCTAAACCTTTATTAAAAAATCTTTAGCTGATAGCTGAAAGCCATCCCTCAAGATACTACCCTAAAGTAACGAGTCAGTTGCTTAAACTCCTCCGACATCTTGGCTAATTCGTTAATGGATTCAACAATATGATCCACAGAGGCTACCTGTTCTTGTAAGGAGCCCATGATTTGCCGGGAGTTTTCTTGTGTTCCTTGAGCAATGATAGCGATAACATCCATGGAAGTGTTAACTTCCTCGCTTTTATCGGCCATTTGCTGGATGATGGGGTTCAAGTCCTGAATTTCCTGGTAAACTTCCCTCACAGCCTTAACTATCTGCTCCAGGGATTCTTCGGTTTTGGCAATTACCTGCATGCCAATCTCCACACTTTGATTACCGGCTTCCATGGCTTCTACGGCTTTAGATGTTTCGAAACGGATTTCCCCGATAATGGCCGCTACCTGGGTTGCTGCTTCAGCCGATTGTTCCGCCAGTTTGCGCACCTCGTCGGCCACCACTGCAAACCCTCGCCCCTGGTCGCCGGCCCTGGCCGCTTCAATGGCAGCATTGAGGGCCAATAAATTAGTTTGCTTGGCAATACTGGTTATCACATCAATAATCTTACCGATAGCCTGGGACTTTTCGCCCAGTTCTTTAACCGTTCCGGATGAACTGGACATGGTCACTTTTAACGCATTCATCTGTTCCACAGCATTAATCAAGGTTTCGTTACCCGCTTCAGCAAATTTATAAGCGTCAATGGAAGCTTTTCGTACCGCCTTGGCTCCCACTGTCACCTGCTGTACACCCTGATTCATGTCAATAATAAATCCATGAATTTCATTAACCTTCTCGACCTGTTCTTGAGCCCCGGCCGCAAATTCTTCCATGGTGGACGCTATTTGATCAGCTACCCGGGCGGCTTGATCAGCATTTTCATTTAATTGACCGGTAGAGTGTGCCACATGCTCACCGTGCCATTTTAACTGGCTCATCAATTGCCCCATTCTTTTAACCATCTGACCAAAAGCTCTGTTAAGATGGCCAATTTCGTCCCCTGTTGCCACCAAAGAGACTGCCGCCAGATTTCCCTCAGCTATATCCTCACTATGCTCCGCTAACCTTCTGAGGGGTGCTGTAAACCGGGCAGCCAGAATAAAACCGAGGAGGCCGCCCACAAGGGTTAGCAGTAAAGCTCCATATAAGATTGACTTACCCATGGCTAGAATTTCTTCTCTGAAAAACTGATTGGATTCTTGAACAGCTACCATACCGACTATGAAATTTTTGGTATCCTTTAAGGGAGTATAAACAACCCTGGTTTCCTCTCCGTTATTATAAAATACCCTTTGGGCAATCCGGCCTTTTCTTAGAACCTGTTCCAGAATTTCAGAATCTTTTTCCTGGTATCCCTTTGTAAAACGATAGTGAGTATCATTGGTTGCAATTACCTTATTACCCAGAAAAATAGTGGCCTCAGCCCCGGTCATATCTGAAGCGTCTTTAATTAATCGGTTAAAATCGTTATAGCCCAGAGTAATTTGAAAAACCTTCCCTGAGGGAATGGTGAAACTTTTGGTTACTTCAGCCAGACCTCCGTATACTTCTCCCTCTTTGATATCTATTATATTTTTTCCATCCGATGTCAATCTAATAAAGTTTAAACCTATATCACGACCCAGCTCCCTGTATAGATGCTCCAATTCTGCATTTACAGCTAACCAGTTTTCTCCAGCCAAATCTTTATTATGGGTCAGGTCTATGGCAAAATCCTTGGCCAATAAACCAATCACCTCTCGCTTTTCCCGTAGTTCCCAGAGCACGCCCTTTAAGGTGGTATCCATCTGGGTTTTATATTTTTCTTCCAGCATATCGGTTACTTCCTGTCGGGCCAGGAATAAGGCTGCTAGCATAGGCACCACCACAGCCACCATTAAAGCAAATGCCAGCTTACTCCGAAGGGATTTATACCATGGTAAGTTCATGGGTTACCTCCGCTAATAGAATAATTTAACATAACTAATGTATAATTCTACAAATAGTGGTAGATTCCTTCAGGTTTTCGCTGAACGATGAAAAAAACCCTAAACGTTAACAATTCGCCACCGTGCTATTCCCCGCATCCCTAACCCCTGAAACCTAACCCCTGCCAAATTAAAATAGCAGGGCAACGCCCTGCTATTTTAATTTGGCAATTACAGCGTCGGCCATTTGGCTGGTGCCTGCGGTACCGCCGAGATCGCCGGTGAGGGCCGCTCCCTCTGATAGTACTTCCTCTACAGCCTTGACTACACGGTTGGCTGCTTCTAATTCACCTAGATGACTTAGCATCATGGCCCCGGATAAGATGAGGGCCATGGGATTGGCTTTGTTCTGACCGGCTATCTGAGGGGCACTGCCGTGAACAGCTTCGAATACAGCCCCGTCTTCCCCAATATTGGCTCCAGGAGCCACACCCAGACCACCTACCAGGCCGGCACAGACGTCGGAAACAATGTCGCCATAGAGGTTGGGCAGTAGTAGACAATCAAAGTTTTCGGGGTTTTGCACCAAGTGCATACACATGGCGTCTACAATAACATCCTCGAACTCAATCTCCGGATAATCGGCGGCTACCTTGCGGGCAGATTCCAGGAAGAGACCATCACTTAACTTCATGATATTGGCCTTATGGACGGCGGTGACCTTCTTGCGCCCTTCCCGTTTGGCGTATTCGAAGGCGTAGCGGCTGATGCGCTCAGAGGCGGCCCTAGTAATAATCTTGATGCTCTCGGCCGCATCAGCGCCCACCATATGCTCTATTCCGGCATATAGGTCTTCGGTATTCTCCCGGAAAATCACCAAATCCACATCGGTATAACGAGTGGTGATGCCAGGGAAAGTCTTGGCTGGGCGCACATTGGCGTACAGGTTCAGGGCCTGACGCAAAGTAACGTTTACACTGCGGAAACCCTTGCCTACCGGCGTAGTCACCGGCCCTTTAAGGGCTACCTTGTTCTTCTTAATAGAATCCAGTACATAATCTGGTAGGGGAGTACCGTATTCGGTCATAACCCCTTCTCCTGCTTCAACCACTTCCCAATTGATGTCAACCCCGGTGGCATCAATAACCCGCCGGGCTGCTTCCGCAACCTCCGGCCCGATACCATCTCCAGGAATTAATGTCACATTGTAAGCCACTAATTATCCCCTCTTTTCTAAATAATCTTCATAAATTAAAATAATTTCTTTATCAAAAAGTGACCGCTTAAGGTCTACAGCGGCAGACCGCACCTTCTTCAGGATATAATTGGCTTCTTCCTCCGTTATATTGTGGCCATACTCGGAGAACTTGTTGATGATAGCTGCAGTGCCTGAGTGCTTTCCAATGACAATCTGCCGCGCCAAGCCTACATCTTCAGGTTTGAACACCTCATAAGTCAATGGATTCTTCAAGGCTCCATCAGCATGAATACCTGATTCATGAGCAAACATGTTGGTACCCACAATGGCTTTCCAGACCGGCAGTTCCCTGTTGGAAGCAAGGGCCACATACTCTGACAACTCCCTAAATTTCTCGGTTTTGAAGTTAAGATCGTGATTGTAAATTATCTTCATGGCCATGATGACTTCTTCCAGGGCCGCATTACCGGCTCTCTCACCTAGACCGTTGACGGTCACCCCTACATGGGCAGCGCCTGCCTTAATCCCGGCCAGGGCATTAGCTGTAGCCATGCCAAAGTCATTATGGGTGTGCATTTCGATATCGATGCCCACAGCCTCTACCAAAGTCTTAATGTTTTCGTAGGTACTAAAGGGATCAAGAATCCCGATGGTGTCACAGTAGCGAATCCGGTCGGCCCCGGCAGCTTTGGCAGCCTTGGCAAACTGGATTAAGAAATTCGTATCGGAACGGGAGGCATCCTCAGCATTAACCGAGATATAAACCCCCTGGCTTTTGGCATATTCAGTGGCTTTCACCATGTTCTCCAGAACCCATTCCCGGCTGGTCTGCAATTTGTGTTCAATATGAATGTCGGATGTAGAAATAGATATGGCTACCGCTTCAACACCGCAATCAATGGAAGTCTGAATATCGGAAACAACCGCCCGATTCCACCCCATAACGCTGGCCTTTAAGCCCAATTTGACGATTTCCTTGATAGCTTCCTTTTCATCTCCGCCCATTACCGGGATACCGGCCTCAATCTGGTGAACGCCGATTTCATCCAGCATCCTGGCTATTCTTACCTTCTCCTTATTAGCAAATACTACCCCTGCAGTTTGTTCTCCGTCACGAAGAGTTGTGTCAACGATGGTAATTTTTTTGTCGGTCAACTTTTTACTCACCTCTTTTCAACAGTTGTAAAAATTAACCGCTTCAATTCAGCTAGACATTGATATAATACCATATACTATTTGGCCTAAACAATATATTTCAACCAAGTTCTTGCCTTATACATATTTTTTTAACAATTGCTATATATGCTAACATGCTGTTGGCATTAGCATTAACTGGATAATAAAGAAGTAATTCATTCACATCTCAGGTGAAATATTAAAAAAGGAAATGTCCCAAAATTTTCAAGACATTCCCTAAAATATTTTTCAACTCGACTTTAGAATTTATCTATCCAGTCTTTCCTTCAATAACTTATTAACCACTCCAGGATTAGCCTTACCCTTAGTCTCCTTCATCACTTGACCCACCAGGAAGCCGATGGCTCGTTCCTTACCGGCCTTATAATCCTCCACCGACTGGGGATTGGCGGTAACCACCTGATCAACAATAGCGGCAATGGCCCCCTCATCAGATATCTGCACAAGGCCCTGCTCTTCCACAATCTTCTCAGCAGTCTTACCGGTTTCCCACATGCCCTCGAAGACTGTCTTAGCAATCTTGCCGCTGATGGTCCCCTTTTCAATGAGGGCCAACAACCCAGCTAAGTGCTCCGGCTTAATGGGGCACTCGGTTATATCCTTATCACCGGCATTGAGGTGTTTCAACAATTCACCCATCACCCAATTTGCAATAACCTTAGCATCCTTAAAGTGCTTCAGGCACTCATCAAAGTACTCAGCCAAGTCCTTAGAAGCAGTGATAACCCCGGCGTCATATTCAGGCAAACCGTATTCTGCCACCAACCGCTTCTTACGGTCATCAGGCAGTTCGGGTAAACTTTCCCGAACCCTGTCCACCCAGGCCTGGTCAATGACCATAGGCACCAAGTCAGGCTCAGGGAAATAGCGGTAATCGTGAGCCTCTTCCTTGCTCCGCATGGATAAGGTCACACCCCGGTTCTCATCCCAGGTGCGAGTCTCCTGGATAATCCGACCGCCTTCATCCAGTACGGAGGCCTGACGTTCAATTTCATACTCCAGGGCCTTAACTAGGGCCTTGAAGGAGTTCATGTTCTTCAATTCCGTCTTGGTGCCGAATTCCTTCTGACCCCAGGGCCGCAAGGAAATGTTGGCATCACACCGCAGGGAACCCTCTTCCATCTTGCAGTCAGACACCTCGGTGTACTGGAGAATGGCCTTTACCTTATCCAGGTAGGCCTTGGCTTCCTCCGGAGATCTCATGTCAGGTTCAGATACGATTTCAATCAAGGGCACCCCGGTTCGGTTGTAATCCACCATGGAGTAATCCGCCTGGGATATGGTGGCCCCAGCGTGAACCAGTTTACCGGCATCTTCCTCCATGTGTACCCTGGTAACACCGATAATTTTAGTACTGCCATCCTCCAAATCTATCTCAATCTGCCCATGTTCCGCAATGGGCAAATCAAACTGGGAAACCTGATAGTTTTTCGGAAGGTCGGGATAGTAGTAATTCTTCCGGTCAAATTTGCTGAATTCGGCAATCTTACAGTTCAAAGCCAAACCGGCCTTCATAGCGTACTCCACCACCTGCTTATTCAGCACAGGCAAAACCCCAGGCAACCCTAAGCAAACAGGGCACACATGGGTGTTCTGGTCACCGCCGAATTCGGTGGTGCAAGTACAAAATATCTTAGACTTAGTCTTTAACTCACTATGAACCTCTAAACCAATAACCACTTCATAATCTTGTACTGGCATTATTCCCAACTCCTTTCCTACAGGTTCGGCTTGTTACGGTAATATCCGGCGCTCTGCTCAAAAGCATGGGCCACCTTCAATAAGGTTCCCTCATCGAAGTGTTTACCCATCAATTGCAGCCCCACCGGCAAACCGTTAACCAAGCCGCAAGGAATAGAAATTCCGGGAATCCCCGCCAGATTCACAGACATGGTAAAGATATCGGAAAGATACATCTGGATAGGGTCGTCCACCTTTTCCCCGAACCTGAAGGCAGGCGAAGGAGCAGTAGGTGATACCAACACATCAAATTTCTCAAAGGCCTGATCAAAGTCCTGTTTAATTAGGGTTCTAACTTTCAACGCCTTTAGATAATAGGCATCATAATAGCCGGAACTTAAGGCATAGGTTCCCAGCATGATCCGCCGCTTAACCTCAGACCCAAACCCTTCACTTCTTGACTTTTTGTACATTGTAAGCAGATCTTCCGCCCCTTCGGCTCGGTAACCGTAACGCACCCCATCGTATCTGGCCAGATTGGAACTGGCCTCCGCAGGGGCAATCAGGTAATATACAGGCAGGGCATATTCGGTGTGGGGCAGGGTAGCCTCTTCACAGACGGCCCCCAACTCTTCCAGCTTGGCAATGGCCTGGCGGATGCTCTTTTCCACCTCAGGATCCATACCATCCACGAAGTATTCCTTAGGAATACCCACTCTAAGGCCTTTAATATCTTGGTTTAAGAAACTAGTATAATCCGGCACCGGTACATCTGCCGAGGTTGAATCCCGGAAGTCGTGTCCGGAAATCACATTCATAATCTGGGCACAGTCTTCTACATCCTTAGCAAAAGGACCAATTTGATCCAAAGAAGATGCAAAGGCTATCAGCCCATACCGGGAAACCCTTCCGTAAGTAGGCTTCAAGCCCACTACACCACAAAAGGAAGCAGGCTGACGGATGGAACCACCGGTATCGGAACCCAAGGAATAAAAGCCCTGGTCTGCGGCCACTGAAGCCGCCGAACCGCCGCTGGAACCACCGGGAACACAGTCGGTATTCCAGGGATTACGAGTTTGAGCAAAGGCCGAAGTTTCGGTGGAAGACCCCATGGCGAACTCGTCCATGTTGGCCTTCCCCACCACAATTGCTCCGGCTTCTTGTAGTTTTTCCACCACTGTAGCGTTATAGGGTGGCACGAAGTTATGTAGTATCTTAGAGGAACAAGTAGTTTTAACCCCTTGGGCACACATGTTGTCCTTCAGAACCATAGGTATACCCATCAGAGGTTTCACTTGCTCCCCTGCTTTAATCTTATCATCCACGGCCTTGGCCTTTTCCAGGGCCGCCTCCCTAGTGATGGTGACAAAGGCCTTAACCTTGTCCTCTACTTCATCAATACGCTTAAAAACGGCTTCGGTCAGTTCATAGGAACTGACTTCCTTTTTCACTAATAATTCATGAGCCTCATGGGCCGTAAGCTTATGTAAAGACACTCCCTATCCCTCCTAAACTATCTTGGGTACCCGGAAGTACCCTTCTTCCTTGCTTGGGGCATTAGCCAGGGCCGCTTCATTAGAAACCCCAGGCTTAGCCTCATCAGACCGGAAAACATTATTTATAGGCAGGGGGTGGGCAGTAGGCTGGATGTTCTCGGTATCCAGCTTTTTTAGCATATCAGCATATTCCAAGATATTATTGAGCTGTTGGGTATACTTCTCTTTCTCCTCTTCGGTAAGCTCCAACCGGGCCAGTAAGGCCACATGTTCCACATCCTTCTTGGTAATCATCATCTCACTCCTTGCTCCCATACTTCGACTAATTCATCCTCTTATTATAACAAACCCAGGTGGGGCTGGCAAGTTAGGCCAAACGGTCAATTTCGGGTTGACTTCGGGGCGATTCCTGGTCGACTTCGGGGGAGGCAGTAACCCTCCGGGTTACTGCCTCCCCCTTCGTTGCTCATAGGCATTTTCAGTTTTACTCCGTGGCCTCCGTGCGCTCCGTGGTTGCCTTTCCTATTTCTTGTCATAGGCTTTTGTACACTCTACGAAACTCCACAATATTTTCCACTAAGGTGGAAAATATACTTGTAGGAGAACAAAAAGAAACCGCTGGCTTTTTAAGAGCAGCGGTTTTCTTCCCCTTACTTTAGTTCATCAGCATCACAGAAGTTGCTTTAATCAGGGCATCCACAGAATCGCCCTCCTTGAGTCCCAGCTCATTTACGGCGTCTTTGGAAACAATTGAAGTAAGTTTCTGTCCCCCTACATCCAATTGGACTTTAGCCGTAATCATCCCGGTTTCAATACTCATCACTTTTCCCGTAAGTTTATTCCTGGCGCTAATAGGCATTTAATCCACCTCCCGGTTAAATTCACTCTTAATTTAACCTTTTCCAGGAAAAATATGTTCTACTTTTTCAATTTCTTAAAACCTTGGTTCACCAACAACCGGAGAACTTCATCCCCTTTGAGAAATTGCAGAAACTCTTCTGCTACAGCACTATTTTTACTACTTGCGATTACGGCAATTGGATATAATATAGGTCGATGGGACTCTTCAGGAGCAGCAGCAACTATCTTAACCTTCTCCGACTTCAGGGCATCAGAGCGATAGACCAGGCCGGCGTCAGCATTCCCTGTCTCCACATAGGAAAGCACCTGTCTTACATCCTTGGCCCGCACCAACTTAGGTTCCAAAACTGCCCAGAGGCTCATGGATTCTAAAGCCTCCTGGGCGTATTTACCCGCCGGAACCGTTTCAGGATTGCCGATTCCGATATTCTTAACCCCGGCTAAAGTTAAGTTGCGGAAATCCTTAAGCTCGCTATTATCTTTACTTGCCACCAGCACCAGTTCATTGGCAATCAAATTACTCCTGGACTTGGCAATGATTAGATTTTTTTCCTCCAACTCATCCATTTGCTTTATTCCTGCTGAAATGAACAAATCAACAGGAGAACCCTGTTCAATTTGCCTTTGAAGAGTACCGGAAGAACCGAAATTGAAAACCAGTTTAACCTCCGGCTTTTTTACTTTGTAAAGCTCTTGTACCTCCTCTAAAACATCCTTCAGGCTTGCAGCCGCAGAAATAACTATTTCCGGGGCAGGCCCGGAACTGTTATCTTTACTTACCGGCGTCTCCTCGCCCCCTCTACTGCATCCTGCAAAGAATAAGGTAAATAGTATAATAAAAACCAAGGGCAGTACCTTTTTCATAATAATTCCTCCTCATAAAATAAAAATCAAAAAAACCGCACCCGTTCCATAACCGAAACGATTTGCGGGCTTCTTCGCCTGGCAAGCAGCTTCACTGCCTAATATAAACTTACAAAACCAAACATTAACCAACTTGACATTAATTATAATCTTATTTGCCTGCCATTTCAATAATTATTTTAGCGCCGTTTCCCTTGACTTTTATACTTCATACCTTTATAATTTTTCCAAAGGTTGTATTGTCTTTTGTTT